>PBIE01000044.1 GCA_002720375.1 Crocinitomicaceae bacterium
AAATTATGAACGGGATGATTGTTGCGCCTGAAGTGGTTGAGCTTGGAAAGCGCTAAACATCGAGGTTCCGAAAAAGATGTTGTATTCTTGCGGAGCACTTCAGTTGCATTTGGTCTTGAAAGAGACGCTTCCTCCGGGATTTTTGAAACAAAATGACGCCCACCATGGTGGGAGCCCCACATGTACGACATCATTGACCTGAACAGCCGAAAGGTTGCCGAGCTCCGGGACATCGCCAAGAAGCTCAATATCGCCCGCGTTGATAAACTCAAGAAGCAAGAACTCGTCTATGCGATCCTCGACGAGCAGGCTGTGAACACCTCCTCGTCTGGAGGTGAAGCCACGACAGAAGGCAAATCCGAAAACAAAGCGGATGCGCCAAACGAAAAAGACGGAGAAAAGCAAAGAGGCAGGGGCAGACAGCGTGCTGCCGCCAAAAAAGATGCCCGTTCTAAAGAGGATGGCAAGCCAGAATCAAAGGATCGAGACGACCGCCGACGCGGGAAGGACGGAAACAAGGATCACAAAGACGGAGACCGCAGATCCAGAGACGATCGAGGAGACCGCAATGAAAAAGGCGATCGCGGAGACAGAAATGACCGTGGCGATCGCGGAGACAGAAAACGGGATAGTGATCGCCGCGGAGACCGCAATGACCGCGGAGACCGAAATGACCGTCGCAATCGAAATGACCGCAACAATCGAGACCGTCGAGATCGAGACCGGGATCGCCTTGGAGAGCCTGAGGAACACGGCTTCAACTTTGATGGGATTGCCCAGGCAGAAGGTGTCCTCGAGGTCATGCCTGAAGGATTTGGATACCTGCGCAGTGCCGATTACAACTACCTCAACAGCCCCGATGACGTCTATGTGAGCAACCGACAGATCAAAGCAGCTGGCCTCCAGACCGGGGACAATGTGGTTTGCTCTATCCGTCCACCGCGCAAGGGCGACAAATACTTCCCCATGGTGGAAGTTCTGAAGATCAATGGCCGCGACCCCTCTTGGGTCCGGGACAGGGTCCCATTTAAATATCTGACCGCCCTCTTCCCCCAAGAGGCATTTAATCTGGCTGGCAAAGGCAACAATATCTCCACTCGGGTTATCGATCTCTTCTCCCCAATTGGAAAGGGACAACGCGGTATGATTGTCTCTCCCCCGAAGGCGGGAAAGACAACACTTCTGAAAGATGTGGCCAACGCCATCGCTGAAAACCACCCGGAGACCTACCTCATTATTCTACTCATTGACGAGCGGCCAGAGGAAGTCACTGACATGAAGCGCAGCGTCAATGCAGAAGTGATCGCCTCCACATTTGACGAGCCAGCCGATCGGCATGTCAAAATCGCAGAAATCGTGCTCGAGAAGGCACGGCGTATGGTCGAGTGTGGCCATGATGTCTGCATCCTATTGGACTCCATCACTCGCTTGGCAAGAGCTTACAACACCGTGGCCCCTGGTTCTGGAAAAGTGCTGTCCGGTGGTGTTGAATCCAATGCACTACAGAAGCCAAAGCGCTTCTTCGGCGCTGCGCGAAACATCGAAAACGGTGGATCCTTGAGCATCATCGCCACCGCGCTGGTCGAAACCGGGTCCAAAATGGACGAGGTCATCTTTGAAGAATTCAAAGGAACGGGCAACATGGAACTGCAGCTCGACCGCCGCATCGCCAACCGGGGCATTTACCCCGCAATCGACATACTGGGATCAAGCACACGCCGGGACGATGAACTCATCCATCCGCAAATGCTCCAGAGGATTCGGGTCCTTCGCCGCCATTTGGCCGACATGAATCCCATCGAAGCCATGGAGTTCTTAAAGGATCGTCTCAGTCGGGCCGAATCCAATGAGGAGTTCCTTATCTCGATGAACGGCTGACGTGAGGGCCTCCTCCAGGAGAATTTGGTTTCTTCCCGCACTGGGCCTCATTCTATGGTGGGGGGCAAGATTGGGTATTGCGGGCAATGTTTCCTTCGAAATGGCCATTGCATTTGGGTCTCTCGTCAACTTTGGGCTCCTGCTGCTCATTCCGTTCATCTCGGACTTTCAAGCACAATCCGATGCTCACTTTGCGGTGAGGTTCAAGCACAACCTGAGGGGAGCTGTCGTCTATGCCTGCTTGGCTGCTCTTAGCGTGGGGGTCTTTTATCACGTTGTGGCAGCAGATCAAACGGCTTTTCGCAAATTGGAGAGGGAACAGTTTATCGAACAATCGTTGTCTGATGCAGACGCATTCGCAGCATTGCAACAAACGGACCCTCGCCTTGCCGCCATGGATCGCGCGACGGCGAAAGCGCGCGCCTTAGACAGTCTTAGGTTTCAATTTGATCCAAGGTGGCACGTGACAGCCAGTCTCATTCTCCTTGTGGCCACATCAGCTTGTTGCGCACTTTTTGCGACCCTGATTTGCGGATTCTTGCGCTCTTGACCGGCATTCTGCAATTTCACCCTGCCGTTCGCGTTTCGCATTTGACCCCATGAAGATGACCCATCCCAATCAACTCAGGAAGGCTGCATTGCTTGGGATTCTGCTCTTTTTGTCGTGGGGCTTGTCTGCTCAAACCGCCAAGCAGAATTTGGCCAAGTTTGACTACAGACCGTACCATTTCGGATTTCTTCTGAGTGGAAACACCAGCAGTTTCAACTTTTCGCTTCGCCCGGATTTCACCTTCGCCGACAGCTTGCTTAGCGTTGAAAACAACAGCCTCGCTGGATTCAACTTGGCCCTTCTCGCCTCTGCCAATGTCAATCCTGTGGTTCATGTGCGGTTTATCCCAGGCTTGAGTTTTCAGGACCGCAGCTTGCTGTTTCGATTTAGGGCTAATGATGGCACCACAGAATCCATCAATGTGAGAACCGAAAGTGTGTACCTCGACTTCCCCCTTATCATCAAGCTCAGGACCGAACGCATTGGCAACTTCGCTCCTTATGCCCTACTGGGGGGGAAGCTCAGCAGGGACATGCAGAGCCAAGAGGATGTCAATCAAAGTCTTCAGGACGGCTATATCCTAAAACTAGCAAGGGGCAATTCCAGTATTGATATAGGCGCTGGAGCCGATTTCTTTCTCCCTTTTTTCAAGCTCTCTGTCGAGATGAAGACCGAGTTCGGTATGCGCAATGTCTTAATTCAAGACGACACGCCATTCAGTGCCGCATTTGATCAACTGCGCACCCGGAGCTTCATCATCAGTTTCACTTTCGAAGGCTGAGCACACGCCACTCCCCTTCTTCTCGTAAAGCTTTCTGTTTCAACCCCAAAGACCTCCCCTTCTCGATAAGAGGATCCACGTCTGGTGCCATAAATCCACTCAATATCAGCGTCGATTTGGCCTTCATCGTAGATTCATATGCTGCCATGTCCTCCAGAAGAATATTGCGGTTGATGTTGGCGATGACAACATCAAAGCGACCGGCATCCAAAGGCCCCAAAACGCCAGCTCCCCCCTCGCGAACCTCAACGGAAGGCCCCTCCGAAAATCCATTTAACGCGATATTCTCCCGGGTATTCCGGATGCTCCACGGATCGATGTCGACAAGCAACACGTCCGATGCACCCCGCATGGCCGCATAAATTCCAAGCACGCCAGAACCACAACCCATATCCAACACACGCAAACCAGTCCACTCCATTGCTGCCATCTCATGGAGCAAGCCCCGTGTGGTCTCATGGTGGCCAGTACCAAAGGCCATTCGCGGTTGAATGACCAATTGGTGTGCGAAACCATCTGGTCCTGTCCTTCCATGAAATGGAGCAGAAACCCGAACGGCATTTTGGACTTCGACCTCGGGGTAATCTGCTTCCCATCGGGCATTCCAATTTTCCTCGTTCACCTTGTGGATGCGCCAGGTAATCAAGCCCAGCACTGAGAGTTTTTCTTTGGCCTCCTCCGCTGCATCTCGATCGAATTCCTCCTCTTGGACAAATGCATGCAAGGCATTCAATTCATGCTCAAACATGCTGCAGCCAGCCTCAGCCAGCCATGCTGTGGCAATGTCCCTTCCCGGCTCAACGGGTTGACACTCCACTTGAATGCAAAGCCACCCCACGTGGTCAGGCTTTGGGCTTCTCCCGGTTCATCACGGCCCTGCCAGCTGCCTCTACCAAGGCCTGAAAGGACTCTGGGTCGAGAGAAGCTCCTCCGATGAGGCCGCCATCGACATCCTGACAAGCGAAGAGCTCATCGGCATTAGATGGTTTACAGCTGCCTCCATAGAGCAAGGGGATACGCTTGGCGATGTCGGTGTCATAGGCCTCAGACAACCATTGGCGAATGGCCGCGTGCATTTCTTGGGCCTGCAGTGCCGTCGCTGTCAAGCCAGTTCCAATGGCCCATATCGGCTCGTATGCCACAACCACCCGGCTCATGACTTCAGCTGAAAGGTGAAGCACCCCAGACTCCAACTGACGCAGCACCTTGTCAAAATGAACGTCGGACTGTCTGTCATGTAAACTTTCTCCGCAGCAGAACACCACCCGAAGTCCAGCATCCAATACCCGGTTAACCTTTTCCGCCACCCGGTCATCATCGTCTCCGTGCCCGTCTCGTCGCTCGCTGTGACCAACAATGACATCCGTAACACCGCAACCAGACAGCATATCCGCAGTGAATTCCCCGGTTTGTGCCCCGGGGCCAGTGGAAGACACGTTCTGAGCACCCAACAAAAAAGGCACCCCCTTGGTCCCTAAGGCAGCCAAATAAGGTGCTGGTGGAGCCACCATAACCTCCACACCAAGCGGGGCTTTTGGAAATCTTGCAAAAGCGTGTGCAAATTCTTGCGCTTCATTGAATGACTTATTGCTCTTCCAATTGCCTGCTACGAGCATGTTTCGGTGGTTTGTAGTGTGGAATTCTTAAAATACAGTCGGCAAGGTACTTCGTCCCCCTGAGCATCCTCGATTTGAAAAACGGCTATGCCATCTAACACTGCATCGCACCCTACTCTGCACCAGCTCGAGCTGCTCCTTCAACAGCATTGGGGACATGACCATTTCCGCTCTGCGCAAGAGCCCGTGGTGATGGCTGCGGCTTCAGGAAAGGATGTCTTGGCGATTCTTCCCACAGGGGGAGGCAAATCCATTTGTTACCAAGTTCCCGGTCTGTTTAGGGGCGGTGTGTGCTTGGTCATCACCCCGCTAGTCGCACTAATGGCCGATCAGGTTCAAGGGTTGAAACGAGCAGGAATTGAAGCCGCCGCAATCTCTGCGGGACTTCATCCAAAAGAAACCGAACGCACGCTGTCTCGCTTCCAGCATGGTCGGGGCGGTTTTTTGTTTGTTTCACCAGAAAGGCTGGCTCAAGCCGCTTTTGCATCAGCCTGCCAGGCCATGCCAGTGAAAACCATCACAGTGGATGAAGCCCACTGTGTAAGCCAATGGGGTCATGCCTTTAGAAAGGACTACCTGGGTCTTTCTATACTCAGACAATGGCATCCAAAAGCCACTTGGATTGCGCTAACTGCTACAGCCACACCACGTGTTGCTGAGCACATCGCATCGTCGCTTCAACTCAAGGATGCCATTCAATTTCGGATGCCCATTCGCAGGGCGAATTTGTCCTTCCATGTCGAACAGGTTCCCGATAGACATGAAGCAGTGGCTGATTGGGCGAGGAAAACCAAGGGTAGCGCAATCCTCTATGTCAGAACCCGGCGAGATGCTGAGGCCATGGCGTCACTCATCCAACGGGCGGGCATAAAAGCAGGAGCCTATCACGCTGGCATGGACCGCAAGGTTCGCGATGACCACCAATCACGATGGATTGCCGGCGACCTTAAAATTTTGGCCTGTACCAGTGCATTCGGAATGGGCATTGACAAGCCTGATGTACGCGACATTGCCCATGCCCATGTGCCAGAATCACCTGAATCCTATATCCAAGAAGCAGGTCGAGCTGGGCGAGACGGGCTACCAGCAAAGGCGGTCATATTGGTCGATAGTCGCGCACTGTCCGACGCAGACTCCCTTGTGCGCCTTCAATGGCCCACTCCAAACCAGATCCAATCGGTGCTTCAATCACTGGCCAATGCGCTGGGCTTGGCCATTGGCAGCATCACCGACATTCCCGGTGAGGTTGACATCGGTGATTTGGGTCGCAAAACGGGCCTGTCGAAACGACAGGTCAAGACTTGCCTTGACCTTATGGAGCGTCATGGAACATTGGCGTTTCATCCGACTCGACCCCTTTGGTGGTTCCAGTGGCAACAAAACGAGAAGTCTTTGGCCATCAAACCGAGCGAAATGTCTCTCGAAGATCGCTGCATGCGCTTACTGCCCCAGTCGCGATCCCGAAAGAAATGGTGGCGATTGAATCTTGTTGATTTGGCTTTGCGTCTAGGCTCGAATGAGTCGGTGCTGAAAAATGCATTGATGCAACTACAGAACATGGCTTTTATTTGGATCTCCACACCGGATGAGCGATGCGCTGTGACCTTTCCCTTGGGCCGCCCTGCGGCAGAATCATATGTCCTTCCCTCTGATGTTTTGTCTGATAGAATTGCAGAAAGTCAAAGCAGATGGAATTCTATGCGGGATTACATCACAGGCACATCCTGCCGCGCTCTTCTCCTAGAATCCAATTTCGAAGCGGATCCATCTGAGTCCTGCGGCGTTTGCGACCTCTGTGCCCCCTCACCCCTACCGACACAAGCCGACATTCTCGCCATCATCGGCAAGGGAATCCGAGCTGTCGAACTGCAACGCATTGTGCACATCGCCCACAAGCCTCACGTCAGAATGCTCCTGGAAACCATGCGCGCCTCCGGAGACATCCATTGGGACCAAGATCACTTTCGCCCGGGCCGCTTCTCGCACAGATAAGCCGGCTCCCCTCAGGCTACCTTCGCACCATGTCAACGTCCACCTCTGCACTGACCACCACGGAGGTGCACCTTCTGCCGGGAAAGGCCAAGAACATTCTTCGGGGTCACCCTTGGGTATTCTCTGGTGCAATTGCACGGCTCGTTGTAGAAGATTCAGAACCCCAACCTGGAGAGTGGGTTCGGGTGATGGATGATCGAGGGGTCTTTTTGGGATGGGGCCACTGGGGCTCGGGTTCCATTGCTGTCCGCATCATTTCCAAAGTACCAGATGCCATTCCTGATGTGGACTGGTGGACGCAACGGCTCAAGGCTTGTTTGGCGGTTAGAGAGGCAGCAGGATTGTGGAGTCCTAACTCACCGAACCGGTCAGGTTTTCGCTGGGTTCACGGAGAAGGCGATGGGTTGTCAGGATTGGTCGTCGATTGTTATTCAGATATCGTTGTTCTACAAACACATTCCATGGGAATGCACAACGTCAGGCACGACATTGTAGAAGGCATCCGTTCCGCCTTTGGACCTGCACTTCGAGGGATTGCAGACAAGAGCGCGTTCCTACTTCAGAAACTTGAAAAAAATCAAGAGAAACAGATGACGGACGGTTGGCTTTATGGCGAGCCTGAGTCCGGAATAACCGAATTCGAGGAGCATGAAATCACATACACCGTCGATCCAATTGCAGGGCAGAAAACAGGCTTTTTTCTCGACCAAAGGGACAACCGTCGCTTGCTGATGGAGATGGTCGGTGACCGAGATGTGCTCAATGCTTTCAGCTACACCGGGGGATTCAGTCTGGCTGCACTCCGAGGAGGGAGCGGACATGTAATTAGCCTCGATGCTTCGCAAGCGGCTGTTGACAGAGCACACCACCATGCCGAAATGAATGGTGTTGCAAAACGGCACACCTCCGTCTGCTCGGATGTAATGTCGTACATCAGCAAAGTGGACCACCTTCCTCCTGTTGTCATTCTCGACCCGCCTGCATATGCCAAGAGTCGAGCCAACCGGCACAAGGCTGTAAAAGGATACCAGAGACTGAATGAAGCTGCCTTGAGAAAGATGCCAGCCGGTGGTCTGCTATGGACATTCAGTTGCTCACAGGTAGTGGATGCCAAGCTGTTTGAAGACACCCTTGTTTCAGCTGCCATCCGATCTGGAAAAACTGTACGGATTCTCCGAAGGCTGGGGCAACCGGCCGATCACCCAACATGGTCAGGACACGCCGAAGCACGTTATCTGAAGGGGTTGATTCTTTACGTTGAGTGAAGGGGATGCATCCCCCTTTAGGGCTGAAGTCGGTCTTGGCCCCAAACGCCGTCTTTGTGCAGATATCGAATGCGGTCGTGGAGTCGACCAGGCCGACCTTGCCAGAATTCAATCGCCTCTGCCTCTAGGCGATACCCCCCCCAATGTGGAGGCCTCGGCACCTCGTTTGGGAAACGGGTTTCAGCCGCCGCTCTGGCCTGTTCTAATGAATATCGATCAGCGATGACTTCGCTCTGTTCCGAAGCCCATGCGCCAATCCTGTTCGGCCGAGGCCGGCTTTGGAAATAGAGGTCGGAGGCTTCAGCCGCCAAGGGTGTGACATGGCCCCGTACACGCAATTGTCTTTCCAGCCCCGGCCAAAAAAATGTCAAGGCCGCTGCTGGACATGCGCTCAATTGTTTGCCTTTTGCACTGCGGTAGTTGGTATAGAAAATAAAGCCTCTGCCCTCTTGATCCATGTCGCGCAACAACACAATTCGGGCATCGGGACGTCCTTCTGAATCTACCGTTGACAGGGTCATGGCGTTGTAATCCTGCGGATCTGATTCCCTGGCTTCATCTAGCCACGCTGTCAGCCGCTGAAGCAGAGTCTCACCGCTCCCCTCCAAAGAACCCGAGACGTAGTCTTTTCTGTCCTCATAATCTCCCATATTTCAAGAAGTGTCTTGAGCCCCTGCTTGTTCAGGTATATGGTTTTTCTGCCACGAGCAGCAGGTTGCCGCACTCCTCTTCCATGCCCAAGCACTCTCCTGGGCGGTCTACGTAACCAATGCGGTGAACGTGAACAATGGTGAATCCGCAGGACTCCAAAAGGTCTATAATGCCTTGCTTTGAGCAATAATGAAGAAAGGCCACCGTCTCTCCACCATGTCGTTTGTAAAATAAATCTCCTCTCTCATACCCTTCATTTCCAAGCTCCAACTCCTCAAAGAGATTCAATGCCTCAGGCCCCCACTCGTTGGGGTTTTCGAGATTGAACACATCCACATAAAATTTTCCACCGGGGCGCAATGCTGTGAATACTTTTTTAAGGCTTTTGCTTCTTTCTACGATGTTGGGAATGTGTCCAAATGCGTACAAAAATGTGATGGCGTCGAATGCACTTTTCTCTACATCAATTTCATTCCAATGGCCAATGCGCGCATCCAAGCCTCGCTCCTTGGCCGCTTGCACCATGCCCAAGCTGATGTCCACCCCCTCCATTTTGTAGTTCCGCCGGGAACGCGTTTGGATATCCAAAGGACGCCGACCAGTGCCACATGCGATATGCAGAACACGACTGGGGTTTAGTTCGCCAAAGTCGGCCGCGATGATTCCATTGATGCTGTTCGTGTATGCCCTGCGCTTCTCACTGCCCTGATCCAAATGATCATAGGTTTCGGCCTGTTCAGAATAATAGGCACTGATTGAGTGCAAAATCTCCAAGCTCTTGGGCTTGGGAATCAAAGGGTAAAGCCTGTGGGTGCGATTGCCTCTCATTTCACTGATGGGGACAAAGGTGAAGGCATCCTTCTCGAGCCTTCTAAAACCAGCAGGGTCTTGCTCGAAGGAAGCTGTGGTGGCCTTCTCGTTGAGTTCTCCCAACCAACCATTTTCTGCATCGAAAAGGACCATACCGTCTAAGGTGTCCAATGCAGGGGCATAGAAATGAACCGTAACAAGCGGCTGATTGGCGCTCGGGTTTACAATCTTGTGAATGGTTCCATCTGGTTCTGGTAAAACCCCTCCAGCCCGGACCCGCAAGGCTTGTCCCTCTCTCAACTCCCTCCGCTCCTTGTCATATGTGTATTCCACATTTTCCACCTCGCCCTGAACGCAGAGTACGTATCCCCAGAAGCCCTCGTGATGGTGAATGGCGCTCTCCACACCAGGTGGCCAGTGGAGTACCACAATCTCGAAGGGGTTAAGCAGCAATATGTTGCGGGCATAGTTTGTGGTCATGCCCTCAATGGAGGGGATGCAACCCCTAAGGTCCAAGTCCTCAAGTTTTATGGAGCGAACCAACCGACCGAGCCAATCGAAATCGAATCTCTCTGGCGTCGTTTTGCGTATGGTCTCAATCAAAGCTTGCATCTCCCGTGGATTCCATTGCCAAACAGGGGTTGACGCTAAGGTACGCAGGGACAGAATTTGGATGCAATGATACAGGGTGCGCCGAGCCGGCTTGAAACCTTAGTGAAGCAGGGGGAGTATAGGACGCCGATTCCAACTTGTTTGCCCATGTCCAATCGACGCATCGTGAGCTATGAGAAGCTCGACCAGTCCATTCGAAAAATGATCAAGTCCAATTACCCAGATGGGTTTGATGGACAAACATTTAACCTCCGCCTACCTGCTAGCAAGGAGGTCTTCAAAATGATCAGGTTCGAAGCGGACAATATCCAATACATGATTAAAGTCGGCCCCGCGATAGAAGGTGTTGACTACACAATGGATTGAAATATCCGCTGATTCACATGAAAGAAAAGGGGTTGGTTCCGAACTTGGGGCCAACCCTTTTTCGCATGAAGCGTCTTTTTCTCCTGTTCTCTTTTCTATTTCTCTTCCACGTCGGACTTCATGCTCAACTGGCCTGTCAGCCTATGGTGGGCCATGTCGGTCTGCGGGATGCGAGAATCTGGATTCAAGCCGAGGATGCAGCAAAGGCACAGATTGAGTTTTGGATTACCGATGCTCCCCAGTCTGCAGAAGTCTGCAGGAGCGAAGTTCAAATCTTGAAGCCCGCCCGAGCGAAAACCGCCACCTTCGATCTCGGCGGTCTCGAGCCGGGCACGCCCTATTCTTTCCGAATTCTCATCAATGGTCAGGAGGTGACAAAGGGAATCGATTTTTCCGCACTTCGATTTGAGACTCAGCCCCTGTGGCAACATCGGACTGACCCGCCCGAATTCACAATCGCACTCGGGTCTTGCAGCTTCATCAACGAAACAGCCTACGATAGGCCAGGTAAGCCATATGGCGGGGGCTATGGCATCTTCAACACCATTGCCGATTCAAAGCCAGACCTGATGCTATGGCTCGGTGACAACGTTTACTTCAGGGAGGTGGACTGGGCGTCTAAATCTGGCATGCACCACCGGTACTCACACATGAGGAAGCTTCCTGAACTACAAAAATTGATCGGTGCATGTCCCCATGTTGCCATCTGGGACGACCACGATTATGGACCAAACGATGCCGATGGAAGCTGGATTCACAAGGACTGGGCAGCAGAGGCCTTTCGCAACTTCTGGCCCAACCCATCTCAAGGGCTCCCCGATGCAAATGGTAAAGGCATCACCAGTGGGTTCAGCTTCATGGATGTAGAGGTGTTCCTTCTGGACAACCGAACCTTCCGCGTCAACCCAGACAATCTGACCCGCACACCACAAATGATTGGCAATGTGCAACTGGACTGGCTGATTAGTGCGCTGAAATTCAGCCAGGCGCCATTCAAATTGATCGCAGTTGGTGGGCAGGTTGTCTCAGATTTTGCCGAGTACGAAAACATGGCAAAGTTCGAAGAGGAGAGAAGCGAACTCCTCCGCCGCATCGACGAGGAGGAGATTCAGGGGATCGTTTTTCTCACGGGGGACAGACACAGCTCCGAATTGAGCCAACTGACCTTACCCGGTGGAAGAACGGTTTTGGATTTCACATGCAGTGCACTGACCAGTGGCGCATACGACCACAGTGCTGAGCCGAATCACAACAGAATTGAAGGAACCAGCGTAGGCATTCGCAACTATGGAACATTAGGTTTTAGCGGTCCTCTGGACAATCGGATCATGACCATCCGCACGATGGACGCAGAAGGTAATCTTCTTTGGGAGCGAGAATTCGCCGCCTCCGATCTCTGAACCCATCAGGCTCTCCACCCAACCAAGGATTAATGCATGAGGGCCAGGCGCAAAACAGATCCACTTCCTGTGTGCTCGATAGCGTGCAGGGTGTAGACACCTGTTGGATGGTGCGACAAGTTCCAATCTAGCGATTGACCCGACATCCACATTTGGTCGACCATTCGACCCGCACCATCCCTCAAAACAAGATGTCCTTCGAAGTGGATACCAAATGTCAGATATAGCGACTTCCGAACGGGGTTCGGTGACGCCAGCATTTTGATGCCCGCCTGCTCGGAAATGCCCACCGGTACTTCCACCGTAATCGACACCGAACAACCGGTGTCGTCGGTCACTGTCAAGGTCCACTCTCCTGCCCCAAGGTCGTCTGGATCTTCCTGGCCAGCGTTACCATTGGGACCGGACCAAGAGAAATCATATGGCTCCGCACCTCCGGTTACTGTCACCGACACTTCACCATTTTCCTCATTGAGATTGGACCCTTCAATCGAATCGACCGTCACAGTCATTCCCGGCGGATCGACCACAGCAATGCTCGCCATATCAGTACATGTCGTTCCTGACGTCATCAAGACAGTCACTTCCACCGCATATTCACCAGCCGACAATTCGAGGAAGTTGCCTCCAATATCAGCCGACACGCCGTTCAAGGAATAGCCGATCACTGTCACGGAATCAGATACGAAGGCCGAGATGTTGCCGTCATCTCCCCCGGCGCACTGCGGCGCAGAGGCCAAAAGAAACAGGGCCGGGTCCGGTGCGGGTTCGATTGTGAATACCACCACTGCTCCACAGGTGGAATCTCCGTCCAACACTTCAAGTAAATAGTCTCCCGGGGCCAGAGAGTCAAAGGGTTCTCCCGTCCACTCCCCATTTAGCGTCACGGGTCCGGCCAAACCAAAAAATACGGAATCTGTCAACGCAGAATCCACTGTTAGTTCAGCTGAGCCATCCGACTCACCAAAACAACTTTCGCCCGCTACAGAAAGATTCGACAGAACCAAGTCACAATACGTACAACTGCCATCTTCCGTGGTGGCTTGAGGATTGAAATTCGAGGCAGCCGCATCCGTGCACCCCACGCAGGAAGTGAATTCACAGTTGTCTGCATTAATGGTTGCCTCTTCGTCAAAATTGCAAGCCTCTGGGTTCAAACATCCAGCGCATGAGGAATACTCACAAAGGCCGCTTTCAATGGTGGCCTCAGAACTGAAATTGCAGGCAAGAGGGTCCGTACATCCATAGCACGTAAAGTCGCACAAATCAAAGTCATTGATGAATGCCGTGCTGTCGAAATTGCACGCCGAAGCGAGGCCACAACCGGCGCAAGTGGCATAATCGCATGATCCGTCATCGAAGGTCAAGAATGGATTGAAGTTGCAAGCCAAAGAGTCTTGGCACCCTCCAACTTCTGCCCCATCGCAGACGAGAACGAAATCGAAGCCCCCCACGGCTGGTGTAACTGCATTGGATCCACTAACATGAAGTAGATACTCCACCCCTTCCTCACTCTCCCACTCTATTTCAGAGGCGAGAAAATTTTCGTAGCACGGTTCAGCAAAAAAGTCAGCCTCATCCTGATCGTCATTTCCCGCCACACAGTCCAAGTTGCCACACTCTCCTTCGTACACGCTCAGATAAGTGTCGTAGCCAGTGTCCTCAAAACACATGGTGGCGCGTAAAGTGTCACCAGTTCCAGTGATGGTATACCAGAGCCCGCCATGGAAATATTCGCCGATGTTGTACTGGTCACAGTACGCACTCTCAGTTGTATCCGCGCAAACTGTGGTTGCCGTTACAATTTGACTGCAGGCGATGGGCTCTGCCATTGCACATTCATCGTTGGCCACCGGAAGGCAGAATCCATTGCAATCAAATCCGCCTGTAGCGTAATAGCAACTGCCGTCCTCTTCAGTGTATACTGGGGCCCAATTGCATGCTTCCGGATCCGTACAGCCGGGAAACTCAAATGGATCACAAACGCCATCTGCATCGACATCGCACAGACAATTCCCATCACAATCAAAACAGAAGAATGGATGCTCACAGCTGCCATCATCATCCGTTGCCAACGGATTGAAATTGCACGCGTCTTCTTCCGTGCATCCCGGCACAGAACAGTCGGGAATTAGAACACCCGCCAGCAAAATGTCGCCAAGGCTGTCTGGAAGCGCGAGTGACGTGTCAGTGAGCAAGTCCACCGTAAGCAATGAGCCGTCCTCTTCCCAAGTCATGCTGGCTGAATCAAGAGGAATGTCGCCCAAATCCACAAAGAGAGACAACGGTTCGTCACCAGTGGAAATTTCGATCGTGAAATGAACCGCAGAGTCACCATTGGAAGGGACGTGGTTTGTTTCAAAAAGCAGTCCTTCTGAAAGCAAGCATGCGTGAGTTCCGTTGGAATTCGAAGCGCAGATAACATCAATTCCATCATCGTAGCCTGCGGTCCCTGCCGTGTCCAGTACGAGTGTACATCCTGAGGTTCCCGAAACAAATTCAGCCAGAAAGGAAACGGTGCCTTGAGGCACGCAAAGTGAATCCTGCGCCATTCCGCCAATTGATCCGAAAAGGAGTAACACAAAAGTTGAAATATTCGACTTCATGAGGGTTTCCGAGGGTATTTCTTTAGCCATTAAGATACCTCGCCAGCCGATAATAAAGCAGAAACGCCGACCCAAAGGCCGGCGTTTCCAGAAACAACTGTAATGTCTGAATGATCAGTGACGGATGATCAACTGCTGATTGGCAAAGGATTGTCCCGATGTCAGGCGTACCTGGTAGACTCCGTCGGCCAGATTAGAGAAGTCCATTTGAACCTTTCCAGATAGGGTCATGCCTTCTTGACGGAAGACCCTGCGTCCGGCGCCATCAAATACCTCGATAGTCGCGTCCTGAACAAGCTTGTTCATTTCCATGACCAGTTGGCCGTCTGTTGGATTTGGCATCAAGGCAATTTCAAGATCGCCTACCACTTCGGTCAAGCCAACAGTGGTGAGTATTACCACTTCCGTCTCCTCACATCCGTTCTCGTCGGTCACAGTTAAGGAATAGGTTCCGTCCGTGAGTCCAGCGATGTCCTCTGTGTCATAGTTTCCTTCTGGGCCTTCCCAGGCGAATCCAAGATCGCCAGTTCCACCTTCAACAGATATAGAGATTTGACCGTTTGGTGCGCCATCAGGGTCAATCGTTTCATCCACGGTGATGACAATAGCATCAGGCTCCTCGACCGTGGCGTTGATGTCTGCCTCACAACCATTTTCGTCTGTAGCGAATATGGTGTAAGGGCCTGCATCCAAGTCTTGAAAGTTGCCGTCAACGCTGGTTTCACCTGCAAGCTCGTAGGTAATGAGACCGGTTCCACCTTCTGATGTAGCTACAATAGAACCGTTGCTGTCTCCATTGCAATTGACATCGTTGGCAAAGGCGAAGAGCATGATTGCCGCTGGCTCATTCACCAAGACTTCGAGAGTATCTGTACACATCAGTGAGTCCATGGCAATGATTTTGTACGAGTCACCAGCCAATTGCTCAAATGTGAGGTTGTTTTGGAACAGGCCATCATTGAGTGCATAATTCACGGAGCCGTATCCTCCTGTGGAGCCAGACACCATGATGCTACCATCCATGTCGCCAGCACACGTAACATCAAAAACAATTGCCGCAGTATCTATCGCAAGCTCACAGTAGAGACAAGTCTCATCGTCGACTGTTGCTGTAGGATCGAAATTGGCCGCGTCGGCATCGGTGCATCCAAAACAGCTGTAATCGCAAAGGCTCACATCATAATCAGTGGCGGTTGAATCGTAATTGCATGCCGTATCATCCAAACATCCGGCGATTTCGTCTTCGTCACAGATCGTGTCTCCGTCTGCGTCATTAACACAGTTGCCATCGCAATCCACATTGTCCGTTCCATAAAGGTCAATTGGGAACAAGCAACCCGCATCAATGGTGGCGGTAGAGTCGAAGTTACAGGCCAAAGCTTGCATACATCCTGCGCAGCTTTCGTATTCACAACTGCCATCATCTTCTGTTGCATCTGGGTTGAAGTTGCAGGCCTCTTCATACACACAGCCATTTACTTCAGCCTCATCACACGTCCCATCGCCGTCTGCGTCGTTCAAGCAGTTGCCCAAGCAGTCATAATAGGCTGCTCCGTAAATGTCTTCAGGGAAAAGGCAAGACAACGCCACATTGATGGTCGCTGTACTGTCGTAGTTGCATGCCAATTCATTGAGGCAGCCAGCACAACTCTCGTATTCACAAGATCCATCGTCGGTGTCTGCTGCGGGATTCCAATTGCATGCATTGAGGTCCAAACAACCATCGATGGAGGGAAGTAGCACCGCGTCAATAACGTGTACCACACCGTTTTCTGCATACAAGTCTGCAATGATGATTTCCGCATCGTCAATAAAGACAGAGCCACCACTGAAGGTGATGGTGGCCATTTGACCGTTAATTGTTTCAACCATCATGCCGTTTGTCAGCATGTCACTTGTAACGGAATCGGCCACAACGTGGTAGGTCAGAACACTTGCCAAGCTCAATGGGTCAGCCAAGAGAGCATCGACAACGTATGAAGGCAATGCTTCAACAGCGGCATCGGTTGGTGCAAACACTGTCCATGCACCGCCGTAAGTAAGGGTACTGTCCAATTCTGCAAGCACAATCAAATCTTCTAAAACCGTGTGAGCTTCGCTGTCCGCAATGATATCGAATACACTGGCTGCTGGGTATTCACACATGCCATCATCGTCTGTTGCAGCAGAGTCATAGTTGAGTGCAGCACTGTCTGTACAACCAGCGACTTCTTCCTCGTCACAAACACCATCGGCATCAGCATCGTTCAGACAGTTGCCATCGCAGTCGAGATAATCGACCCCATACACATCCTCCGAATAGAGGCAATCGTAATCTGGAGCTATACAAGCATCTCCGATGTTGAAGTTGAGGTATAGCGAATTGGCACCGACTCCATTTTCAAAGATCTGAACGTAGAAATTGCCTTCAACCTCTCCATCCGTCGTCAATTGCGCAATCAAGACCTCATTGTTGGGGTGGCTCGCTGCAATTCCATTGTTGTCCCCGTTCAATGCAAACCAGCTGCCTCCAACAGCATCATCCATAACGATGTTACCTCCTGGTGTTCCAAACCCAGGGTCGAAGTTGACTGTCCATGGATTATCCGCACTTTCCACTGTAGATATGGCTGCCTCACCAATGGTCGAGACAGGAGACTCGCTTAAACCAATGGTCACCCAGCTGTCATACTGCAAATCGGGGAGCGTGCCGAACAAAAAGGACACAATCGAATTGGGCGTCACGCCTCCAACTTCGTCCTGATAGAATTCTGTAGTGGTCGTGACGACCGTTGGATTGTTAACGTCTCCGGACACAGAACTCACAAAATCCGCTGGGTTAGCGCACTTTACATAGTACCTATATGTCGTCATGCCCGCGAGGTTACCTGCGGAATGGACAAGCACAGTGTCAATGACCAAACAGTAATCATCTTCTTCCACCGCTGCAGTTGGATCATAGTTACAAGCGTAAGGGTCGCCACAGCCTTCCTCTTCATCACACAAACCGTCACCATCCTCGTCATTTATGCAATCGCCGTTGCAGTCCAAATAATCCGCAGCTGGGTAAGTACAAGAGCCATCGTCGTACACAGCATCCACATCGTAGTTGCACGCCATTGAATCCATGCAACCAAAGATTTCGGTCTCATCACAGACCCCATTGCCGTTGACATCATTGAGACAATTGCCATCGCAGTCCTCATAAAGGTCGGCGTACGTGCAGCTGTCGTTGTCATCAATCGTGGCTGTGTCATCGTAATTACAAGCGGAAGCATCAGTGCAACCCACGCACGAGTCATATTCGCATGAACCATCATCATCGGTGGCACTGGCGTTGTAGTTACAGGCTCCTGCCGTGGTACAACCAGATGTTTCGTTTTCGTCACAAATGCCATCCATATCGGCATCGTTTATGCAGTCCCCGTTACAATCCAAGTACGCCTCTTCTGGATAGGTGCAAGAACCATCATCAGCGTCTGCCGCCTCGTCATAGTTGCATGCTGCGGCATCAGTGCAGCCCTCGACAGCGCCAGTAGGCCATACAAACGTTGGAAGGTCTCCATCAACTAGGTATTGGTCAGTTCCCACTCCTCCCATGAAAATCTGAGTGTACAAGGACACACTGAGTTCACCTGTTGTAGTGAATTGTCCGACCAGCACCTTGAGGTCTTCACCCGCGAAACCATTAGCATCGCCATTCAATGCATACCATGCACCGCCAATTGCGTCATCAATTATAATGTTGCCTCCTGCTAAGCCTCCACCGGGATCAAACGTGGTTGTCCAGGGGTTGATGCTCGACTGCACTGTTGATATAGCAGCCTCTCCAGCAAGAGCATCGGGTATTCCCTGCAGCCCAATCGTGACCCAACTGTCGTATTCAGTATCAGGGAACGCCCCAAAAAGAAGGCTGTTGATCCCGTTCGGTGTCGCAGCACCCAAGACAGCATGAAAAAAGTCGGTCGTCGTCGTCACTGATGTCGGATTTGGCGCGTCACCAGATATGGAACTGAGGAAATCATTTTCATTTTCCATGGTGATGTAAGCCCGATAACAACTGTAACCGGTCAAATCAATCGTTGCCGTCGGACCGACCAGAAGGCCAATATCATCAGAGACAACCTCCACTTCCAGACCATAAGTCTGGGCGGATATTAAGGATGGTAATAGGCACAGGGCCAAAAGGAGCTTATGCAGCTTCATGGGTTTGGGGTTGGTTCAAATCGAGTGTAAAATGACCCGTTTGTGAATGCGTTTCATCATGCGTTCCCTTATGCTTTCAACAAGTGATGTTGGAAGACCTGAATTCAAAAAACCGGAGAAACAAAAAGGGCGACCTGAGGCCGCCCTTTTTTTAAATCTTAAAGACCGATTTACTGCTTGACCACACGAATCACCTCCGTGGTGTTGGCCACATCAATACGCAAGAAATAAACACCGGACTCAAAACCGGCCAAGTCCATTCGTTCCATATGTGTTCCATTCAAATTACCCAAGTCGTCACGGCTCACTTCACGGCCGAGGGCATCCACGATTACGGTGGATACAGACTCACCGGCAAGCCCAGAAAATTGAATCTCCACGTTGCCACGGGTTGGGTTTGGAAACAGGGTCACCTCAACCAAGTTGAGAACCTCGTCAAGTCCACTCACCACGACAATCGTCGTGCTTGTGAACTCACATCCATTAGCGTCGGTAACGGTTACCGTGTAGTCACCTGCCGCAACACTTGAGGCGTCCTCATCTGTGCTCGTGAATCCTGGGCCTACCCAACTGTAGGAATATGGCGCTGTTCCGCCCGTGACGGAAATGTCAATCACACCGTCAGCCTCAGTCCCAGTGGCACCGTCATTGGCATCCACCGTTACCTCGATGGCGTCAGGAGATTCAATGGTGACCGTTGTCGCGTTGCTGCACTCATTGTCGTCTTGGACCTCAATTGGGTAGGATCCTGCTGCCAATCCGCTTGCTTCGTTGCCGGGTCCGAAACCTGCATCGTTGATGTTGTAGGCATACCCCATTCCGCTGCCGCCAGTAGCGCTTACCACGATGGCTCCAGTTTCGTCTCCGTTGCAAAGAACATCCGTGACAGACGCATCAATTGTAATGTCTGCTGGCTCTTCAAGTGTGAGACTCGCATCGAAAATGCAACCGTTGCCATCAACAACTTCAATGGCAAAGTCTCCGCCTCCGACCATGCTCAAAATGACGTTGTCAAGGCTATCTCCATTATAAACATACACAAGCGGTGCGGTGCCGCCTTGGACCTCTAAGGCAACGGAACCGTCTGTACCGCCGAAACAAGTGGGGCTCACAAGCTCAGCGAGCGACTCAAATTCAGATGGACTGCCAACTGTGACATCCACGAGCGTATCTGCACATCCATTCACATCCTGAGCATAGAAGGTGTAGGTCCCTGCAGCCACTGTGAAGGTGTTTTCTGCGCTCATCGGCAAACCATCGGTGCCATATGTTGTGCCATTTCCACTGCCTCCAAAGTAGTTGAGGACAACAATCCCGTCCTCAGATCCCGGACAAAGGGTCGGGGCAACACCTTGGGCGTAAAGGTTGAAAGGTTGAGGCTGACTCACCTGAATTCCAGGCGTATTGTCCATGCAACCATTGGCGTCCAACGCATATACGGTGTAAAGGCCAACACCCACATTTTCGAAAAGAAGTGTTTCAGACCCCATTTCGAAATAAAGGCCTGCACCTGTATCTACTGGAGCTGTCATGCTGTACATCACAACACCTGTTCCGCCGGAGCTCATGCCACTCAGGACAGCGTCAGATTCACCATTGCAGCTGATTGGGTCAGCCAAACTGGCAGTCACCACCAAAGGGTCAGGCGTTCCAACACCAAGGGTGGTGTCGACTGAACAGCCCACATTGTCAGTCACCGTTATTGTGACATCTCCTGCTGGAACTGAATTGAAAAGTCCAGTGGCGTTGGAGCTTACTCCGGTACTGAACATTAAGCTCCCCTGTCCCCCGGAGACTTCCAATGAAATCGTGCCGTCTGCATAGCCGCTGCATGTTACATCTCCAGTCGCAGCGGAGGTGATGACCAACTGAGTAGCTTCAAAATCACAAGCGAAAACACAGGTTCCATCATCGTTTGTGGCGTCCATATTGAAGTTTGTGGCAGCCATGTCTGTGCAGCCGAAAATGGCGCCTGGGATACTGCTAAAAGGGAGCGTGATCAGCGTATCATTGTTTTGGTCCCCTCCTACGAAGGTCGCTACGCTTACAACGCCGAACAACGTCGTGTCCGTCGTGAATTGACCAATGAGCACCGTGCTGTCGGGTCCTGCGTATCCATTGTTATCCGGATAAAGAGGAAACCAACTGCCACCCGTTTGGGTATCGATAATCAAGTCAGATCCCGTCATACCAGCGCCTGGCTCAAACGCAGGAACCCAATCGGACAAAGGATCACCAATGGAGTTAATTGTTTGCTCTCCAGCCTCACTGTTTGCTGGGGAATCCATTCCGATGGTCACGAAACTGTCGTATTCCAAATCGGGAGATACAGGAAAGACCAGTGAGTTATAACCCTCATTTGTTAAGCCCCCTAAAGCGCTATGGAAAAAGTTATTGCCCCCCTGTATGATGGTGGGGAAATCAGCATCGCCGTATACGGCAGTCAAGAAATCGTCTGGTGAATTAAATTTTACGTAGAGACGATACGTGTTGTAACCTGTAAGGTCTACAGTTCCTACAACACCGATGTTTTCGGCATAGGTCTCCACGATAATTTCCGTGGCTTGAGAATAAGCAAGGGTGCTGCAGAAAACTGCAATCACACCGAGTAGCAATCGCTTCATGCGTTGTTTGGTGTTAATTGTGAATCGATGCGCAATATAGACGCATCGAAGCACTCGTTCTATTCAATTCGTCTCATAGTAATGAAGGAATTTTCAAAGTGTCGGTAAGAGAAAACGAAGGGGGCCAATTGGCCCCCTCCTAAAAAATTCAGTTCGCACTCCTTACTTCACCGTTAGACGCAACGTGCTTCTGCGCATGCCATTCCGAACCTCGAAGAGATAAACACCAGATCGAAAGGCCTCCAGACTGTAGACTGACACCAATCCAGGCACCACACGGGTGCGTTCGAATAAGACAACCTTACCGAAAAGATCGAATACGCGGATGTCCACGAGACCATCAAATCCATCAAAACGGACATTGAGCTGATCATCTGCGGGATTGGGGTATGCCTGCAGCCCTATAAAGTCCCTTACCTGCTCTATATCAACAACCGTGCTGACGGTGTCTCCATAGCAATCGAGACAACTTCCATAGCAGTAAGCGCCGAGCACTTCAGGTTGTCCTGATCGGACATGACTCCGATTAAATTCACCGAAAGGATTGGCCTGTCCACATCCACCTGATTCGAAATCGCCTAGCTCAGCGACGCTGTCGTCTTGGACACCATCGGGATAAGGGTCACCATTGCAAAATCGATATTCAAAAAACGCTGCTCCGGACACCTCGTAGGTCACATCGAATACGTTGTCTCCGTCTGTGTCGCTCATCTCCAAGGCACCCGCTTGCCACTGAGGCGATGTCATTCCACCAATCAACCAAACTCCGTTTTCCGATACTGTTTCGTTGGTCATGTCCACTTGAAATACAATCGTTGCAGGCTCTGGATCTGCCACGCAGGTCTCAGAGCACTGATTGTAGCAATATTGAACGGTGAGCGGATCACCCGTAACTGAGAACGCGCGGTTGCCATCTGTTGTGCATTCTCCCGGAGGGTTTTCATTGTCGATGTTGCCTTCTCCGTCCCCTCCCCAATTGTTGCCGTTAATAAACTTGAACTGATGATTCCCGGGAACCACGTCGATGGTAGCCTCATATATAAGGTCTCCATCATCATCGCTAAGAAAATCCACGCCTGGGGTCCACCCTTGGAAACTGCCGGCCACACAAACACCATTTCCAGAGACAGAAGCTTGTGTGCTCATGTCCACGCGGAACGTGACCGCGCTCGGAGCGATGCATCCTCCGCACTGGTTGTAACAATGTGCTTGGCCAGCCGCAACCTCATACACCAAGTCTCCCCCATCAAGAGGCAAAAACCGATTGCCCTGATTGGCGCACTCCCCTTCTAGATTTTCATCGAAGCCCCATGCATTTCCATTGACGAACTTGAACATGGCAGTGTCTACGGGATCGGTTGCCGCCCCATCAATGGTGGCGACATACGTATAAACCAGATCACCATCAGCGTCGTCCATCATCAGGAAGTTTGCTCCATCCCAAGCATTGAAGTTTCCATTCATGTGCACGCCTACTGGGTTGATGGCATCCTCTTGACTCATGTCGACTTTAAACAAGACCGTGGTCGTGCCGCAGGCGCCACATTGACCAAAGCAAGGTGTGTCCAACGCCATCTCCCCCTCCAATTCGAAGTACCGGTTGGAGCCTCCATTCCAAGCACATGCTTCAGGCGCTGATTCATCCGCCCCCCATGCGTTTCCATTGATGAACTTATACTCCACGATGTCGATTGTATCCGCCACATCTACAGTGACTTCATAAACCCCATCCATGTTGGTATCGGCCATTGGTGTCAAGGCGGGATCCCAACCTTGGAAGTTGCCAGCGACATGCACGCCTACCGCATCATCGACGGCCTGATTGTTCATATCCACGCTGAATGTCACGGATACAGTCTGTGCCTGCACGGTCCATTCTAGAACCATTGCAAGCCAAAAGAAGGATGTTAATCTCATGTGTTGCTTCTGCTTAGGGCGAATTTAACTTGCCCATATGCCTGTTGCACTTCGTCGATTGGAGTTATTGACCGTCGCCATTGGATTCTTCCTCGCTGGAGGTTTAGCACCTCATATTTGTCTTGCTCAATCCGAAAGTCCCACAGTGGTCAAGATGGAGCCCCCCCACTGGTGGAATGAGGGGACCGAAATGGCTTTTGTCTTGGTTCTTCATGGCGAAAACCTAGCCGATTGCACGGTGTCAACACAAGCGCAAGGAATTCGTGTTTTATCCAACGAGCGCAGGTCCAGCCCCGATTTTCTCTTTGTTCGACTTGGAATCGAGTCTGGATGCCTGCCTGGAGACAAATATTTAATCCTCATGGATAACAGCGGCCACCAGCGCGATATCGTCTACCCCATCCGCGATGGGCGCATGCGTCCAATATGCGGTCAAGGCGTGGAATCAGGCTCTACCATGTACCTCATTATGCCCGATCGCTTTGCCAATGGCGATGAAGAAAACGACATGGGAGATGACCTTTTAGAAACCGGGGTCGATCGCGAGACAATCGATGCGCGGCATGGGGGTGACCTGATCGGAATCAGTTCAAACGTGGATTATTTGGACGCATTGGGAGTGGATGCCGTCTGGCTGAACCCGGTTCTCCTTAACGACCAGCCTCGATGGAGCTATCATGGATATGCAGTGACAAACCACTACAAAGTCGACCCCAGGCTCGGCGGAAATGATGCCTACAAAAACATGATTTCTATCTTCCACACCAGAGGCATACGGGTCATTCAGGACATCATCCTTAATCATTGGGGGCGCAACCATTGGATGCTGAACCCCCCTCCGGACAGCAGCTGGCTTCACCACTGGCCAGAATTTACACTGACCAACTACAACTGTAACGTGATGACTGACCCCCATGCAGTTGAACAAGAGGTCCTTGAGTTTAATCGGGGGTGGTTTGTCAAAGAAATGCCTGACTTGTCACCGAATGAAGATGCCATTCTCGCAGACATCCTGGTCCAAAATGCCCTCTGGTGGATCTCAGAGGCCGGTGTGGATGGATTTCGAATCGACACCTACCCATACTCCGATCAAGATTTTATGGTCTCCTTTGCCGACCGGATTCTCCGGCAACACCCGAATGCCTTTCTGTTTGGTGAATGCTGGGTGTCGAGCCCTTCTGCACAATCCGTATACCTTTCAGGAAGCGCGCTAGCATCGAGGGACACCCACCTGGAGAGCATTAAGGATTTCCAGCTGTATTTCGCCATTCGGGACATGATTCAAGAGCCCCCTTCATGGCGAACGGGCATAACCCGCGTACACGGCATTCTGGGCCAGGATGGCGTCTACCCAAATCCTAACCGCTTGGTCACCTTTGTAGACAATCATGATACGGACCGCTGGCGGAGCACTGCTGGAGACCTCCAAAGAACCCGGTATGGCATTGGACTGGTGATGATGACCCGAGGCATTCCTTGCCTGTACTATGGGACAGAAATTGGAATGACGGGATTCGCAGCACCGGACGGCTTGGTGCGATGCGATTTTCCTGGCGGATGGACAGGAGACGCCAAAAATGCCTTCAACTCAACAGATCGAAACAAGGAGCAAGAGTCCCTTTGGCAATTCACGGCTTCACTCGGTCAGGCCCGTCGACGCTTTCGCGATGCCTTCTCTTCCCCGATGTCCCACCTCATTCCCAGAAATGGTCAGTATCATTTTTTGAGATCAGATGGCGAGCACCACCTTTTGATTTTAACGAATGCGTCGGATAAGTCAACCGATTTGGATTGGTATCAGGTCGATCCACTCCGCAATGGTGCCAAGACATGCACTTCTCTCCTCGGGGAGTCTGGAGATGGGCCCGATTACCTCGACTGGGGCGCGCAACTCAAGCTAGAGCCTTGGCACTTCCAAGTCTACCTCATTGAGGACTGAACTTTCTCAGCTCATCCACCGGAAATGGTTTTGCGCCATGGCTCGTGCACGCGACAAACTTTTCCAGCCTCAGTGTCCCAGCTCACAAGAGTGGTTGCCCCCCGAAAAGCGAGTTCCGTATTGTCTTCCCTCCCCCCCTTCATGACAAAACCTTCGTATTTGACATTGATGCTCGTGTTGCCCATTCCGGAGGCTCCAACTCTAATGATGAGTCTGTCATTGGGTTTCACAGGCTGGATGTAGTCCATCTCATTGCGCACCACCAATACCCCGTGCTTTTCAAAGTCCCACTTCTCTGGAACACAAGCCTCAAACCACGCAATGCGTGCCTCTTCCAGAAAGGAGAAGTATTTGGCGTTGTTGACATGGCCAAACAAGTCCATGTCGCTATATCGCAGTGTCACTTCAAAATCGATACTAGGCCCCATGGAATCAAAGGGCAAACGGAGTGGGTTGACCGGGTCGGATGGGGGCAAATCTGATGACATGGAAGGACAAATTTCGATCATCCCCCGGGAACCCGCGCCATTGCTGCAATTCTGGGTTTTTCCAAAAATGATAAAGGTTTATTCACAAACTGAATAAAAAGGCCCTGCAACCCGCTAAGGACGGGGGATTTCGCATATACATTTGGGACGTTCACAACCCAAAAAGAATATCATGAACAAATCAGAACTCCGTGATGCCATGGCCGAAGGCGCTGGCATCAGCAAGGCCGACGCCGGCCGCGCCCTCGACGCTTTCATCGATGCCACCAGCGGCGCCCTCAAAGGTGGTGAGCGTGTGGCCCTCGTTGGCTTTGGCTCTTTCTCCGTGACGCACCGTGAAGCCCGTAAAGGCCGCAACCCGCAAACCGGTAAGGAAATCACAATCGCAGCGAAGAACGTGGTTAAGTTCAAGCCAGGTGCTGAACTGAACGCGAAAGTCAAGTAATCCTATTCGCAAACGAAAACAAAATCCCCGAACTGCCTTGTGCAGTTCGGGGATTTTCATTGCCCTATGGACGACCGTTACGCCCTCCTTTCTCCCTACCTAACGGATGCGCGAAAACAGCGCTTTGGAGACGTTTTGGGCCAGCGTACCAATTGGGTAACTGCTGTAACCGAAGACCTTTTCGATTCACACAACATCTCTGCGGTGCTGCGAAGCTGCGATGGTTTTGGGATTCAAACGGCACACGTCATCGAGGTACAAAATCCATACAGGGTATCTCCAGGAGTGGCCAAGGGGGCTGCAAAATGGCTGGACATTGAACGCCATACCGACACAATCCATGCCCTCCGCGATTTGAAAAGCAGGGGGTATATCATTTGTTGCACCACCCCACACACAAGTGATACCACGCCAGAAGAAATGCCCATCGACCGGCCTGTGGCCTTGGTCTTTGGCTCGGAAGGACCCGGTATATCGGAGGCCGCCCGAGCAGAAGCCGACCTTTTTGTTCGCATTCCCATGTATGGGTTT
Source organism: Crocinitomicaceae bacterium (assembly GCA_002720375.1). GTDB lineage: Bacteria > Bacteroidota > Bacteroidia > Flavobacteriales_D > Sanyastnellaceae > UBA8752. The sequence continues at coordinate 26,657 of PBIE01000044.1, forward strand.
ACGGAAAGCTTCAACATCTCGGTTGCCGCCGCCCTTACCCTTCAAACAGTCACACACCGAGTTCGCCTGAGGGAAGACTTGGATTGGAAAATCCCTGAACAGGAGCATCCCCGCATTCTCGGCGATTGGGCATCCCGGACGGTGAAGGACGCCCACAATCTGATCGAGCGGTTGAAAAATGGCGGTGATTCCCCCTCGCCTCGGCCCGAATGAGCCCCTGCCATGGAGCCGCTGAAAACTGATTATCGGTCCATCTTGAGTTTGGCCCTTCCCGTCTCAGCGGGCACATTTATGCAGTTTCTCGTTGTCTTAACAGACAACTATTTCCTGAGCCGCACATCTGATGTGGCGTTGAACGGAGCAGGCAATGCCGGATTGCTCTACATCACACTGGCCATGATTGGAGCTGGATTCTCCAATACCGGTCAAATTCTCATCGCCCGGCGCACGGGAGAGGGGCAACAAAACGAAGGGCTCAGCATCTTGTCTAGCGGACTTGTGGTCGTCGCTTCTGTGGGGCTCTTTCTCATCCTCATTGTGGAGGGCGCTTTGACAGCTGGCTTCTCCAATGTCTTTCGAGACGCCACAACAGGGCTTGTCTTTTCAGAATTCTTGAGCATAAGAAAATGGGGGTACGTCCCCTCCTTTCTCATGATGATGCTCAACGCATTTTTCATGGGCACAGCGCGCTCTCGTATTCTGATGTGGTCCATGATCACCACGGGGGCTGTCAATGTCATTGGAGACGCATTGCTGATGGGAGGACATGGCTTTATTCCCGCCATGGGGGCCCGAGGTGCTGCATGGGCAAGCCTTGCGGCCGAATGCACAGGCCTGCTGGTCTTGATTGGTTATGCCCTCCGCCATCACGGTCGAGCCATCTGGACCTCACCGCTGCTCAATCGAGACAAAATGCGAGATTGGGTGAAGCTGGCAGGGCCAATGGTTGCTCAACTGACCTTGACTCTGGGCACGTGGAGCATGTTCTTTTTTCTCGTGGAACAAGTGGGTGTACTTGAACTAAAGGTGAGTCACATCGTTAGGAATTTCTTTATGCTCGCTTTTGTGGTATCGCAAGGCATCCAGCAAACCACAAGAACCCTTGTCAGCGCTCTCATCGGCGCAGGGAGACAAAACGAGCTCCACCAAGTCATGCTTCGGCTTTTCGTTGTCAACCTTTGCGGCATCTTTATGATGACACACGGTGGGGTCTTCTATCCTGCAGTGCTGGCTTCCCCCTTTTTCGATGATTTAGCGGGTACAGCTGCGGCGGCACGGACGCTGCCCGTTATTTTCTTTGCAATGCTCATCTACAGCGGGAGCTCGGTTCTGTTGAGCACCATACAGGGCAGTGGCCACACGAGGACAGCCCTTGTTATCGAGCTTTCCTCCTTAATGGTCTACACCCTATTGGCCATTTATGTGACGCTGATTCATCCTCAGCCCGTCTGGCGTATTTGGTGGGTTGAATTGTCATATTTCAGCGGTCTTGGTTTGGGGTCGGTCTTGTTCCTTCTTCGGTGGGAATGGAAATCAAAGGTCCTTTGACCGCCCTCCCGGTGGCTAACTTTGCGCCAGCACCATGAGCTCCTCCAGTTTGCGCATTGTCTTTTTTGGTACGCCCGATTTTGCGGAGGCGGGACTCAGGGCACTGTATGAATCAGACCACGAGGTGGTTGGCGTCGTCACCGCACCGGACAGAAAAGCCGGCCGCGGGCAACAACTTCTTCCATCGCGGGTCAAAATGGCGGCTCAGGAACTCGGGCTTCCAATCGCCCAGCCCGAAAGATTGCGTGCGCCTCAATTCTTATCGCAACTCGAAAGGTGGAACGGAGACCTGTTTGCAGTCGTGGCCTTTCGCATGATCCCCGAAGCCGTCTGGGCAATGCCTCCAAAGGGAACAGTCAACGTACACGGAAGCCTCCTGCCTGACTTTCGAGGCGCGGCCCCCATCCAGCACGCCATAACAGCCGGTGTAAGCCGGACCGGCGTCACGTCATTCTTTATCACCAAAGACATCGACACAGGAAGATTGCTCCTCCAGCGCTCCACACCAGTTTCGGAATCAGATACCGCAGGCTCGGTCTACGAACGACTGATGCACGCTGGCGCAGGATTGGTGGTGGACACAGCAGACGCTTTGGCAGCCCATCGTCTCAAAGGTGTGCCCCAGTCGCTATTGGTGCGCGGTGATGAGCGTGACGCCCCCAAACTTTCTAGACAAGATGGACGTGTGGATTGGCGCAAATCTCCTCAGGAAGTCGCCAATTTTATAAGGGGAATGACACCATTTCCTGGTGCTTGGACCACCTTGAATGGGGCCACCATCAAAGTGAAGGAACCCCGTCTGCCCAAACCAACTGAACACATTCCAGAAGGGTTAAAGGCGGGGGACTGCACGGTCGAAGGCGGTCGATTTTGGGTCGGAACAGCCAATGGTTGTCTCGAAGTGGTGAAGGGCCAATTCTCCGGAAAACCCTTCATGCCTGTGGTCGAAATTCTCCGTGGCTATCGCTTTCCCGTGAGCTCGCTGGGAACGGACGGACACTGACACGTGTCAATCCACTCCTCCATAGGCCTCCAAGAGCAAGTCGAGTATTTCAGTGGCGGACTGGACCACAGGGGTTCCAGGCCCAAAAATGGCAGTGGCTCCCTCATCGTACAACGCGGCATAGTCTTCCCTCGGAATCACGCCGCCCACCACGATCAACATGTCTTCACGGCCATAATGCCGGAGCGCCTCCATCAAGGCTGGCACCAAGACCAAATGGCCTGCAGCCAACGTAGAAACTCCGACCACGTGAACATCATTCTCCACAGCTTGACGCGCCACTTCATCGGGCGTCTGAAATAGGGAACCCAGGTCCACATCGAAGCCCAGGTCTGCAAAGGCACTTGCGATAACCTTGGCCCCGCGATCGTGACCGTCCTGGCCCATCTTGGCCACGAGTATTCTGGGCTGTCGCCCCTCCAATTCGGCAAACTTCTCTGCTTTCTGCACAGCCATCCTGAACTCTTCGCGTTCTCCCAGTTGCTTTCGGAAAATACCCCGAACTGGTCGAACAACCGGCACATGCCGACCAAATACGCGCTCGAGCGCATCAGACATTTCGCCAAGGGTGCAACGCAAGCGAGCAGCTGCAACGGCCGCAGCCAACAAGTTTCCATCACCCCTAGCGGCTGTCTCCATCGACTTTAAGGCTGATTGGGCTGCCGATTCATCCCGCTCATGCTTAAGGAATTTGAGCTGCTCTACTTGCCCCTTCAAAACGGCCTTATGTTCGACCTTAAGCACATCCATGTTTTCAGGTGCTCGGCCGGCAAACAGATTCAAGCCCACAATGCGATCAAGGCCCGCGTCAATTCGAGACTGTTTTTCTGCGGCTGCTGTTTCTATTCCCTGCATCGGCAGACCCAAATCAATTGCACGAGGCATCCCTCCGGCTGACTCCATCTCTTGAATGATGGCCTCTGCAAGCTGAATGAGTTCTCGGGTTTTTGCCGCCACTGTCGGGTCACCTCCGAGAGGATCGACCCAACGCGTTGTCCCCGCCTCCTGTTGCAAAATCAACTGGGTATTACGGGCAATTCGTGCAGAATCCTCAGTGGGCAGCGCAATGGCCTCATCAAGCGAATTGGTATGAAGGCTCTGGGTGCCTCCCCAGACAGCCGCAAGTGCCTCTAAGGCCGTCCTGGATACGTTGTTGATGGGGTCTTGTTCGGTCAAGGTCCAGCCGCTGGTCTGGCAGTGCGTCCTCAGCATGGACGACCTCGGATTTTTTGGGTTGAAGCGAGCCATGTGTTGCGCCCACAGGACCCGTCCTGCCCGGAGCTTTGCTACTTCCGTTATCAAGTCCATTCCAATACCCCAGAAGAAACTGAGGCGTGGCGCAAATCGGTCCACATCCAATCCTGCATCAATTCCGGCTTGAACGTATGCCAATCCGTTGGCAATGGTGTAAGCCAACTCAAGCTCGGCAGTGGCCCCCGCCTCCTGCATGTGGTAACCTGAAATGCTAATCGAATTGAACTTCGGCATGTTCGCCGCAGTGAACGCGAAAATGTCGCTGATAACGCGCATGCTCGGTGCAGGCGGATAAATGAAGGTGTTCCGCACCATGAACTCCTTCAGGATGTCGTTCTGGATGGTTCCAGCCAGCAATTCAGATGACACTCCCTGTTCTTCTGCGGCCACGATGTAAAAGGCCATGATTGGAAGCACGGCCCCATTCATTGTCATCGACACACTCATGCGGTCGAGGGGAATACCATCAAACAATCGCTTCATGTCCTCGACACTGTCTATTGCCACACCTGCCTTTCCCACGTCGCCCGACACCCTCGGATGGTCACTGTCGTATCCACGGTGCGTCGCTAGGTCAAATGCGACACTCAAACCCTTCTGGCCCTCCGCAAGGTTCTTGCGGTAGAATGCGTTTGACGCCTCTGCTGTACTGAATCCAGCATATTGGCGAATCGTCCACGGCCGTTGGGTGTACATACTGGCGTAGGGTCCCCTGAGGTAAGGCGCGTCCCCTGCATCCGAAGATTCGATGTCTCCACCCTCACCTGAAGAGGGGCATTTAATGAGGACTGGATCAATCTGAGCTGGAAGTTTTCGCGCTGCCTCTGCAGCGGACAAGGACCCCCAAGCGACCGAATGGCGTCTCGCTGCCTCACAAAAGGCTGCAGCAAGGCTATCTACAACAGGGGATACAATGGCGTCCGGGTGCTTAAGACCCGATTCTTCTCTCAACAAGTGCAAGGCATTCCTAGACCACTTCTTCGGCTCTGAAAGGTCGAGCAGCGTCGCCTTGGGGTCAGGTTGTCCCGCCATCACAGCGTCAAATCCACTCAAGGCACCACCCAAAGAGCAGGTCATCTGTCGCACCAGATTGTCCCGACCCGAATCAGGAGACAGCCCCGTCGAATCGGGCACAGCGCGCAACCGGGGCCAATTGTCTTCGCCAAGCGTCTGGATAAGCAGCCGCTTCAGCGCCTCAGCCTGTGCCAAGCCAACCACCGGGTCTCGATCCAATGTCAAGTCGATGCAAATTCGTGTGGCATCTCCGCCCAGCACTTTCGCCGCCTCTGTAGCGGCCTTGACGGCCAATGCCAGTCTTCCCGACCGAGTCCAAGAAAGGCAAGGTTTGTCGGTGATTAGGCAAGCACGCAACCCTTGTACTTCCATCGCATCGAGGGCAAGAACATGCGATTGAAAATCCTGACACGACCACCAATCAAACAGGACGCCACCCTGAATGGGAAGCCAATCTCCAGGCAATGCAGCGGCTTGTTCCGCGCTGCCTACCCATTCAATGTCCACGTAATCCCGAATGACCCCTTTGAGCCATACGTCTGGATGTTGGCAGTCCACCAGCCGCATGGCCTCTGCGCCACCCTCCAAAGCGGGCATCACCTCCTCGGCTGATTCGATGTCCACTGAAATCTGCCATGGCTCCCGCGACTGTAACCTCGCCGATTCAACGGTCCGAAAAGGATGGTATGCCGGAATAAAGATCTCTCCACCATCGAGTTCGACATGCGTTCGGGGCGGATTTCCCCCTCTCCATCCTGCCTCAACGGCTTCCTTCCATGCCTTCCATCCCTCCGGCTTGCTGGATGATGTGGATTCCATGCCCCCAAGTTAAACGCCCTTGCGCCCTAATTTCGAAGCATGGACAGCACGAATGGCCCAGTGGAGCCTCTTGTGGACATTTCAGCGTTTTCCGCATCCGATATACGTGTCGGTACCATTTTGGAAGCCAGTCCATTCGAAGGTGCCCGACGCCCTGCGTATGTCATTCAAATTGATTTTGGCCCATTGGGCGTTTTGAAGTCCACGGCACAAATCACAGAAGACCATTCACCCGAAGGGCTTTTGGGCAAAAAAATAGTCGCGGTGGTCAACCTTCCGCCCAAGCAGGTAGGGCCGCACACCAGCCGGTGTTTGGTCCTCGGTGCAGTACACGGCAAGCACGTTGGGCTGCTCTCTGTGCCGGAAAATGTACCCAATGGAACTCGAATTCGTTGACCTGATGGCGATGGAAACCTCAATCCCTCCTGTTTATGACCGAGCCATTCTGTTGGATCGGGACGGCATCATCAACCATGACCCAGGCGATTACACAACGTGCGTGGCTGAGTTTCACATTCTTCCCACTGTCTTGGAGACACTCCGCAAATGGAAGGCGGAAGGTTTTAAGCTGATTCTGATCACGAACCAAGGGGGCATCGCCAAGGGGCGATATGGTCACAGCGAGGTAGAAGCGATTCACACCGTGCTGCGCGATGCCTGCGACGCTGTCGGAGCACCTTTGGATGACATCTTCTACAGCCCGCACCACCCCGACTGCGGTGCCAGCCTCAGCCGCAAGCCAGGTTCATTGATGGTCGAAAAGGCCTTGGCAAAACACCGCCTTGATCCAGGTCGATGCTGGATGTTCGGTGATAAGAAGCGCGACATCGAATGCGCCCTTGGCGCCGGTGTTCGCCATGGTGTCCTTTTGGCACCCAATGCCCCCCTTGCCAAATGGGTCAGCCTGCCGCTTGGAGGTCGGCCTTAACTTTGCCCAACGTGCCGCACCTCCTCCTCAATGGACAATTGATCCCGGAATCCGCTGGATTGCCGGTTAAAAACCGGGGTTTCCTCTTTGCCGATGGCATTTTTGAGACCATCCGGATAGCCCACGGAACGCCCCTGTTTTTGGAGGACCACCACCAGCGCATGCGAGAGGGCCTCAAGGCGCACCGCATCCTTGCGCCTTTAGGGTTTACGCCTACCAGTATTCGCGAGGACATACAAACCCTACTCGATGCGGAGGGCATCACAGGCGGCGCGCGCGTGAGAATAACGCTTACTCGAAGCAGTGAAGGCTACTTCACACCCAAAGACAGTGCCCTTGACGTGATCATGGTCGCCTCTCCCCTTGAAACAGAGGAGTACGTTCTCAATGAAAAAGGGTGGGCCACGGACATCTACCCTGAGATGAAGTGCACGCCAAATCAGTTGTCTCGGTACAAGAACATCGCGTCCAATCTTTATGTACAAAGTGGCATTTGGGCAAAGAAAAATTCCCTAGATACGGCATTGATTCAAAACGACAGGATGGGAATAATCGAGGCAACGTCCTCGAACCTGTTTCTCGTCTCCAATGGCGTTCTCTACACGCCTGGACTGGACTCTGGAGCCACGGCTGGCGTGCTGAGAACACAGGTCATCAACCTGGCATTGTCATCTGGCATGAAGGTCTATGAGTGCAACTTGACCCCCCAGAACCTATTGGTGGCCGATGAGGTATTCCTGACCAATGTGATTCAAGGACTTCGGTGGGTGGGCAGCTACAGGACCAAGCGTTATTTCAATGGAGCCACAACCGACTTGGTGAACAGGCTCAACAAATTGGTAACCGACGAGAATCAAGCTTGAGCAGCCCTGGGGTCGACCCACCGGTAGGCAGCATCCGTCATTGCATTCACGCAGACGAAGACGAAACTGACCACGAGTACACCACCCATAACCACAGGAAGGTCTTGCTGCTCCAGCGCATCAAACAGAAGAAACCCAAGGCCCTTCCAACCAAACACAAATTCGACGAAGACGGCGCCAGCCAGCAGTTGAGCCAACCATCCACTGGCAGAGGTCAGCACGGGATTCATTGCATTGCGCAGCACATGTCGTCGGAGCACTTCCCCATCCGAGGCCCCAAAAGCCCTTGCGGTTTTCACATGGGGCATGGCCAGCACATCGCTTGCCGCCCCCCGGGTCAACTGCGCCAGGACCGCGAGTGGCCTAATGCCAAGGGTCAGCGCTGGAAGCACCAAATGGCGCCAGCGCATCACGCGCTGCCCTTGATCATTTAAATCCCAAAGGCTCCCGGTCAAGGGCAACCCTGTCCAACTCCCCCATTGCACAGCAAACAGGTAGCCGATGAGCACTGCCGCAAAGAAGCTTGGTGCACTCATCCCCAAAACGCTCCCCCCAACCACAATTCGATCAAAGAGACCCCCCGGATTCCGTGTGGCGAGCAGTCCCATGGGGATTCCCAACGACAGGGCAAGTATCAGTGACGTCAAAGCGAGTATGGCGGTTCCTGGAAAGGCGTTTGACAGCAACACCGAAACCGATTCCTGCCGGACAAAGCTCTCGCCTAAGGAGGGCATGCGGAGACCCCAGCCACCTTCCCTAGGGCCCACTGGACTCAACTGGGTCAAGGCGTTGAAGTATCGCTCATGCCAAGGCCTGTCTAAGCCAAATTTGATGCGCATATCCGCAATTAGCTCCGCATCAGCATGCTGTCCAGCCAATTGTCTTGCGGGATCGGGTATGGCCGTAAAAATGATAAAGACAAGGGTAAAGCTGCCCCAAAGCACCGCGAGCCCCCGAAGGCTCTTTTGCAGAAAATGAAGCCCCTTCATTGCGTCAACTTCACTTCAACGCTTCACTGCAATCCTTGGGAATATCTCGCCAAGCCCATTTGTCCAGAACCTCTCCATCTTTGACCAAAACGACACCGGGATTGCTTCGCACGATGATCTTGAGTTCCGTGGGATCCGTGGTAAAGAACGGATAGGAAACCCTGTGCGCCTCGGCGTATGCCTGGGCATCTTCTGCTGTGGCAGGGGTCAAGGCCCCGACACGCCACCCTTTGGATTCAGCGTCCTCGAACAATGCGTTGAGTTCAGATTGTCTGCGGGCCTCTGAAGCTTCCAAATCCTTGGATACATGCCACAGCGTATACCCCTCTGAAAGCATTTCTGCGAGGTGACTTACCCCATCGGCATCGGTTATGTCCAAATCAAAAATGAGCGGTTCGTATCCATCGGAGACCTTGATTTCGACGGCATTGTCCCAATCCGCGTCGGGGAAGCGCGACTTGAACACGACGTCATCCCAAAGTTTTAAGGACATGTAGTCCGATTGCATGACCACCGTGTCCTGTCCTGTTGTAGAATTTGAAAACCGAACCTCCTTATCGAAAACTGGCGGCTCTAACCCGAGCTCATCTGCGGAAGCCATGTTCCGGTTGAGGTTCTCTCCCACGGCGTATGGGCGGTAATCTTTGACTGGCAAATGTTGCAAGGTGTAGACCTGAAAAGCGACTGCCACTGCGAGCACGCCTGCGGCCATGGCCCACTCTTTTCCTTCCCAATTCCAACGTCTGCGAACGCCCTCTGCTGCAGCGAGTCCACATGCCAAGAAGAGCGTGGGGAATCCCCATTCAAGCATGGCCTCTCCAAACGTCCAGGTCACCAGCAAGGCCGTTGCATACATCCATAGAGACCTTCTTCTTTCGTTCAAGGCGTAGCCATCAGTCCAAGCGCTGAGCAAAATGGGCAACAGCAATATGAGCAACACCAGGTCTTTAATGAAGCTTTCATGCGGCGTCAATGGAATGGCATTGCCGAAGCAACCACAGCTGAGAACGCATTGGTTGGGTATGACCACCTCGATGCCGTTCTCAACGATGGTTTTACTGCCGAACGGATCGCAATGGTCAGTATACCAGGTCAACCACGTGAAGAACAGCATCAAAACCAGCGTCAGAGCCGTCGTTAAACGCGGAAACGCACCAACCAGAAGGGCCACCCCGAGCAGCACTTCTCCAATGCTGGCCAGCATTCCCAGTTCGAGCGCCCAAGGCGTCCAAGCCTCTAAATTGAGGGCGCCAGGCTCGAAGTATTCCTCGAGCTTGTACATGAAGCCAAGTGCGTCGTTAATCTTGATTAAGCCGGAAACGACAAACAGCGCGCCGACAAGGACGCGGCAGACATTGGCAATGGAGAGCAGAAGTTGTCTCATGGCATAGATTCTCTCCCGAAATTTCGCTCCGAATTCGAAACGGTTGGGCCTTCCTTAACGGGGGATTAACACGTCAGGTGGTGGATTGCCCTGAAGCGATATGAATCAATGCAAACAGGGCATAGTTGGCCATGTCCATGTAACCTGCATCGGCACCCTCACTGACCTTGGCACCGCCTTCTAAATCCTCGAGTTGCTTGATGCGAAGCAACTTCATCAAAATGAGGTCAGTTAGGCTCGAAATCCTCATATCCCGCCAAGCTTCCCCGTAATCGTGGTTTTTCCGAAGCATCAGCGCCCTGGTCCTGTCCAACATACCCGCAAACAGTCTTTCCGCTTGTTTAGGCTCCAGCTCCATGGGCGTGTCTTCTGGCAACTCAATTTGAAGCAGCGCCATCATGCAATAGTTCACGATACCCATGAATTCAGGCTGAATCCCTTCCTCCACCTTTCGTTCCCGTCCTTCTTGTAAGGTTCGAATTCGCTGGGCTTTGATGAAAATCTGGTCTGTCAGTGAGCTCGGGCGAAGGATGCGCCAAGCGGTTCCGTAATCGTGCATTTTGTCCAAGAAAAGCGCAGCACAAATTGCCACTTGGGCGTCATATTGCTCTAGCGTCTTCGCCGGGATTCCAGAAGGATCTCCCTGATGGACTTGCGTTCCACTCATGGTTGCAAGGTCCAATGCATCTGCGTGGATTCGAAACGATCTTTCCCCCACCTCGGCAGTCTTTTCCCACAGGTTCGCCAATGTTCCTCCACCAAGCGTCACCTTGCGCCTTTCTGCCATGACACCATCTGGACTTTTAATTCGCGACCAGCGACTCGGTGCGGACGTTCCCCGGGTCATGGGCGTCCTCAATGCAACACCTGACTCATTTCATACCGGAAGCAGAGTAACAAATGACGCGGTAGCGAAATACGCCTGTGACATGGTCTCGCAAGGGGCTTCCCTGCTCGACCTCGGCGGGCAAAGTAGCCGCCCGGGTGCAGTTCTCGTTGGAGCACAGGAGGAATGGCGCAGAATACAACCGGCTCTGGAGGCGATTCGAACGGCCCTACCAGATGTCCCCATCAGCATTGACACCTTTCATTCAGACGTCGCCAGAAAGGCCATTGAATGCGGCGCCGATATGGTCAACGACATCTCTGCGGGCACCTTGGACCCCGAACTCCCACTGGTAGTTGCTGAATGCGGCGTGCCTTATGCCATCATGCACATGAAAGGCCTGCCGGAGACAATGCAAGACCGCCCCAACTATGGAAATGTCGTGAAAGAAGTCTATGGCTACCTCGAAGAACGCTGTGAGGAGTTTCGAGAACTCGGTATACGCCAACTCATGGTTGACCCGGGCTTCGGATTTGGGAAGCATATAAAACACAATTACCAACTCCTCCAACATCTTTCAGTCTTTGCTGAATTGGGGCATCCGGTTCTGGCAGGAGTGAGCCGGAAGTCCATGATTCACAAGGTGCTGGACTGCACTTCAGCAGAAGCATTGAACGGCACAACAGCCTTGCATGCATGGGCACTAGAAAGAGGGGTACACTGGCTTCGGGTACACGATGTTCGTCCCGCTGTGGAATGCATCCGCCTTCACCAATACCTTCGGGCTGCCGCTTCTGAATGGAACGATGATTGAACAACCCGCACTTCAGCTTGGCCTCTGGCAGGTCTTGGACATTGTTGCCGTGGCACTCATCCTGTACCAGCTGTATCGCCTGACCCGCGGCACAGCGGCGATTCGAATTTTTCTTGGGGTCTTGGCCATCTATCTCGTTTACCAAATTGTCGATGCACTGCAGATGCGCATGCTCGCAGAGATTCTGGGCCAATTCATTGGTGTTGGGGTCATCGCCCTGCTCATTGTTTTCCAGCAAGAACTCCGGCAATTCCTTTTGCTGATCGGAAACCGGCAATTTGTGCGTTCAGCTCCACCTTGGATTCAAAAGTGGTTTGGTCGCCAAAACGATGGGAACGGACGCCCATCCCAGTGGACCGAACTTAAAAAAGGCCTAGAAGAGTGCCGCCGGCGCCGACTCGGGGCATTGGTGGTCATTCCCAGGGAGGCCGACCCAGGCCCCATTGCTACAGGATGGGTTCCCATCGACGCAGAAGTCTCAGCCAGTCTGATGGTGTCCCTATTCGAGAAGGCTAGCCCCCTCCACGATGGCGCGGTCTGCATCGACAGACAGCGCATTCGGTGGGCATCAGGCATTCTTCCTGTTTCAGGTAGAATGGATCTTCCGGCTCGATGTGGCACACGCCATCGAGCAGCCGTGGGAATCTCTGAGCAAACCGACGCCTTGGTTGTTGTTGTCAGTGAAGAAACTGGCGCCCTCTCGATAGTTGAAGAAGGACGGCTGCAACAAGGCATCCCATTCGACGCATTGGAACGGCGTCTAGAAGATGCTATCTCCTCAACAGGCTCCGCTAATCCCTGATCGAATCTCAATAGGTAGAAAATACCTGTGAGTATCCAGAGGCCGTCTTTAATATATACGTTCCAGAAGACCACCCTTCCGTCAGAAAGGTGGACCAACCCGATGACGACAACGGCCATGTGGCCCGATGGCGCCCCATCAAATCATACACCATGGCCTGGGTGCGACAATTGGATTGAATTTGGACCCTTGCTTCCAAAACCCGTATATCAATTTGAGGCAACGGTTGTGGATCGCGTTCTACTGCGTCAACCCACCCGGAAGGACGAACCACAAACATGTGGCTCCGGGTGCTGATGGCGATGTTGCCACTTTCGAAATAGGGATAAACAGACCAAGCACCACCCGATGTACCTGTCTGATCCAAAAACGGGTTGGTGTCGAAAGAGGAGGACAATACGAGTTCAGCTGACGCCGCATCTACAATGTCAAACACATGGATGCCAGCATAATAGTTTGCTGCATAGACCTTGTCTTCTTTGGTGTACAAATTGTGGTCCGTGACCTCAACTGTACCCTCGTGAAAGCCCACGACGAATGGTGAATCGAGGTCCTCAACGTTCAACACCCAAGTTCTCGTTGTAGCTGCAATTCCCGAGGTCTCATCCATTTCATCGTTCATGAAAATGAACCGTTGATCCTCGGTCAACCAGCCTTGATGAACATAAACCCATTGCGAATCAGCGAGGGCAGACACAGTTTGCATGTCTGTCTTGTCCTCTACATCCACAACGTGAAATCCGCTGTATCCAGTAAAAGCAAACGCAATCTCCTTTCCAGCATAATCAATGTCGGGACCTGAGTAAACGACAACCTGAGCATCGTGAACATCTTGCTCAGACCACGAGCCTACGAGGTTTGGATTGAAGGGATCATTGCAATCAACGGCAAAAAGTCCACCGTTGAAAAACTCGGTCCCCACGGCATAGACAAATCCAGTCTCCGGGTTGGCGACCACATTGTGGGCACTACCAAATCCGTCGTAATGCGCCGTGGGCTCCAATATCGACCCGGGCTCTGTGCTAACAATCTCATTGAGGTCCACAATTTGCATCCCGTGTGAATCTGCTTCACTCACTATAAATGCCACATCCCCAATCACTTTGATGTCCCGCCATAAACTGGATATGCTCGCAGTGGGCACATTCGCAACCAGCACAGGATTCACCGGGTCTGTTATTTCCACAATGGATGTACCGTCGCTTCTCCCGAACAGAACAAACTCCCGACCCTCATAAGTCCAACCCCAGCAATCGTTGCCATCGCCTGAGGAATCACCGCCCAACTCTTCCAAACTTCGAACACTCATCAAGTCCATTCCAAGACATGGGTACTGGCCAGCAATCCCATTTTCGCACGGAGTCTGGGCCCCCAATTGACTGGCTAAAATGAAGACAAGTATGGCTGTCCAAGCACCCCATTTAACCGACATTCGACTACCAATCCGCAGAACGCTCTTCAAAACTGGCCAGCGATATGTATTCGTCATTTTGAATGTCTTGAAGAGAATGAAGGAGGCGTCCCAGAAAATTTTGCTTCAGGACTGGGCGACCATTGGATCTGTAACCGATGACCAGTTGGCTTGCCCGAAGAGATTCTTGAACCCCAGATATGGCGACTTCAATCGCTTCCAAATCTTCTGCCCGCTCAACTGCCAAAATGGCCTCTATTATGGAGCACTTTCGCGCTGCCGCTTCTTCTTTTGTCACTTGATGAAATGTCTGAGTTGACCGTGAAAAGCTTCAGTTTACTCGTGGTAAAAGACCAAACGATGCATCGTAATCCAGCATCTGGCTGGTAAAATCATCCGGGTATGTGAGGGTCACGTCCAAAATGACACCAGCAGTGTCAGTGGTGGCCACAAGTTTAGGATTGATAAATCCCCCATAAGGAGCAATCCCAAGGGCCTCTGCGCGACTCAAAACTTGCGCGTGAACTGCAGGGTCCACCTTCACCCCGTAGCCTTCTACTAAAGCCTTGGCTGCCTCATAATCTCCTTGTGACTTGATGCGCTGTACCTCGCGCAGCAATTCCCCGAAGAGCTCGCGTACACGGTCATAATCCTCGATGTTGTAATAGGTTTTGCCCTCCCGATTGATTTCTCGGATGCAGTTGTCTTTGGCAGCCTGCTCGACCACCCAATGACTCACCCATGCGCGATTCCGCATGTGTGCCTCTTCAATGTCGTCTCCAATCTTCAAGCGACGCAACTGCATCAGCATTCCGTTGCGGATATAACTGTCGTATTCACACCGCCCAGTCTCGAGATTTTTGATGAGACCAAGCTCAATCAGCTTCTCGTCCAACATGAAATACAGTGCAACCAAATCTGCCCGGCCCTCCTCTAAAGTGCTGGCGTATTCCTTGATGGTGCTGGCTGGTTCGCCAACACCGGGTTCAAGCTGGCCGCTCGCATGTCCTATCACCTCGTGAAACGCCGTGTGGATCTTCCCTGCGAGGTTTCCATGGGACTTGTATCTGCTTTTTTCTACATCATCGAAGGCGAATTCATCGGTAAGGCCTCCCCCACCGGCTTTGTCATAGGCATCGATGATGTTCCCGAGGCTCACGCTCTTTGAGCCGTGCGTGGTCCGAATCCAATTGGCGTTGGGGAGGTTGACACCAATAGGGGTGCTCGGGGACGCATCGCCTGCCTCTCCCACAACATTGACTACGTTGTAGGTGATTCCCACGACCTCCTTTTTACGGTGCGCATCCATGAACGGCATGTGGTCCTCGAACCACTGCGCGTTATCCATCATCACTGCCATTCGCTCAGAGGCTTCGAAGTCCTTGATCTGAACCACGGTTTCATAGCTTCCTGTGTAGCCCAGAGGATCGTTGTAGACCTCCACAAATCCGTTGATGTAGTCAATGTCTCCCTCAGTGTCTCTCACCCAATTAATGTTGTACAGGCTCCACTTTTCGAGGTCTCCGGTCCGATAATAATCCACCAGATGGCGGAGCGCTGCTTCCTGCTTTTCATTTTCGGCGTATTCCTGAGCCTGCTCGAGCCAGTAGCACACCTGCTCGAGGGCTTCTCCATAAAGACCGCCCACCTTGTAAACTTCCTCTACAACGGATCCATCCTCGGCCTTGACCAATCGGCTGTTCAGTCCTTTTTCCACCGGATTGTTTCGATTCAACTCATAAGCATCGAAATAAGCCTGGGCCTCCTCTGTGGTCACATTTGGCCCATAGAAATTGACCGCGCTGGCTTCCACAAGGCCTTTGGCTGCGTCCAATTCAACTTTCTTGCTTTCTCTGGCTGGGTCATACAGAGCGTCCAACGCCTCAACAAGATCCTCCTCGATTTGGATGCCACTCTCTGTCAAGACGTGCTCGAAATAGGTTCGGCTGCAGTCCGGCACAATCTTGGAGTTAGAGTAATGGTGGTGAATTCCATTTGAAAACCAGACCCGCTTTGCGAAAGTGTGAAAACGCTGCCAACCCTTGGTGTTTCTGTCCCCATCGAAGTGAAGGTGGGCTTCATCAATCATGTGGCGCACCCGCAGATTGTACCGGTTGTTCTGGTCGTACATGATGTCTCGACCGCACAGCCCAGCCTGGGTCAAGCAATACGCCAGCTTCTTCTGTTCAGATCTCAGTTGATTCCATCCTGGAACTTGGTACCGAATCAACTTCAAATCCGCAAATTGCTCGGTCTTCCAAACAAACCCTTGAGCGTCTGGCTCACCCGACGTCGAATCAAGGCTTACGCCTGGCTCACCATCCTCACCGAGGTTGGGTCCAGATGAAGCACAGCCAAAACAAAACATGACTGCGGTCAAAAAAGGGATGGTGCGGGCATAAATCATGCCTGCGATGTGGGAATTCTTGTGCATTTCAAGACGGTTCGAGCCCGAAAAGTAGGCAATCTTACACCGGCACTTGTTTTAACGGCCAAACCGAGAACACCCAGCTGTGAAGCGCACCACACGATTGCTCCTTAGGTCCTTTATAGGTCCCTTCGTGATTACATTTTTAGTGGCCTTGTTTTTTCTCGATATGCAGTTCCTTTGGGTCTATGCTGACGAGATGATTGGCAAGGGGCTGAGCATCTTGGTGGTCCTGGAACTCCTGCTCTACGCCTCGGCCAGACTGGTCAACCTAGCGCTACCATTGGCCATTCTAATGAGCAGCATCATGACCTTGGGCAGTCTCGCTGAACACGAGGAGTTGACAGCCCTGAAGTCTTCAGGCATGAACTTGGGCCGCATCCTGCGTCCGCTGATTGTCACCATGGTGTTTGTGGCCGGCGGAGCATTGATGTTTGCAAACTACGCATGGCCCGTGGCCAATCTAAAGTTCAGAACGCTTCTCTACAGTGTGACCCGGAAAAAGCCCACACTCAATTTGGAGAACGGCGTCTTCTACAATGGCATCGAGGGGCATGCCATCCGAGCATCCAAAGTGGACAAGGAAACGGGAAGGTTGGAGGACATTCTCATTCACCAACATGGCGGAGGCCGGGATGGCGCGGGCCTGGTAATTAGAGCCCAAGAAGGAACCATGACAACATCAAGAACGGGACGGTTTCTTCACTTTGACCTTCTTGATGGATCAAGCCATGAGGAGCGTTTGGAGCCCGGTGTTAGACAAAGGGAGCGCACTTTCCCCCACCTCGTCACGGCCTTTTCCCATCAACAGTTAAGAATTGACCTGAGCAGTTTGGACTTTGCCAAAGCCGACGAGGCACTCTTCAAGCGCGCCTATGAGATGATGAGTCTGGGACAACTCGCTTCGGCCATCGACTCAATAGAAGGCCAGCGATCACATGCAGCACAGGCCATGCTTGATTTCGGTCAGCGCAATCTCAACAAGAAAACACTGGATGCGAGCCACGTCTTCCCTATGGACACTGTACCCGTTAATGAGGTTTGGCTCAGCCGGCTCGGTCCAGCCGCTGAGCGCCGGGTCTTTGACGCAGCCAGAGACATGCTCCGAAACACAGCACAAACTGCGCGGAACCAAATTGATGAGCGGAACGCCAAGAGAACCCTAGCAGACCGTCATGCCATTGAGTGGCATCGGAAGCTGTTTCTCGCTTTTGCGTGTATCCTGCTTTTTCTCATCGGGGCTCCACTGGGGGCGATTATTCGAAAAGGAGGGCTTGGGCTCCCCACTGTATTGGCCATACTTCTTTTTGTGGCTTATTATATTGTAACCATCGTTGGTGAGCGCATGGTAAGAAGTGGTGCTTTGTCTCCTGCCCTCGGGATGTGGCTGGGCACTCTGCTGATGGTTCCGGCCGCGGTCATGCTGAACATCAGGGCATCACGAGAGCGCGTTTGGAAACCGTTTTCTCGCCTCTGGTCCACTCGATAACGAACATCAAAATGCGCGTTCTACAATTGTGCCATAAGCCACCTAAGCCCTCTGTTGATGGAGGGTGCTTGGCCATGGACGCCATGACCTTGGGGTTTTTGGAAAACGGAGCGGACGTCAAGGTCTTAACTGCTGCCACACGAAAGCACCCCATTCTGATGGACAAGCTCGACCAGACCTATTTGGATTCAACAGACTTGGAGGCGGTCCGAATTGAAACCCAACTCGACATTCGAGATGCTTATATCGCATTGATGAACGGCGATTCGTACAACATATCGAGATTTTATGCGCACCATTATGCCATGGTGGTCAAGCGCACACTTTCTAGAAAGCGTTACGATGTCGTACACCTAGAAAGCCTGTATACCACACCATATATTGAGACCATCCGCCGGCATGCTCCAAACGCCTTGATTTCGCTTCGCAGCCATAATCATGAGTATCAAATCTGGGAACAGCGTTGGAAAGCGAGCCGAAACCCGTTTCATCGTCTCGCTTTGCGGCACCTTTCAAAAACGCTTGAACGCTATGAAAAGGATGTTCTCAATAATGTCGATGTCCTCGTTGCCATAAGCGAAAATGAAGCCAAAGGCTATCGGGATTGGGGTTATTCTGGTCCAATTCATGTGGCTGGCTTCGGCATCGACATGTCTGCACGTATTTCAAACTCCCATGGGAATGACAATTCAAAAGACCGTCCAATCCGGCTCTTTCACCTGGGCGCCATGGACTGGGGTCCCAATCGAGAGGGAATTGCCTGGTTTATAGATTCAGTCTGGCCTGAGTTGGTTAAACGCCATCCGGGAACTGAATTTCATCTCGCGGGAAAGAGCCTCCCACCCGACCTGCATGCTGGGGTCGAAGGCATTGTCAATCACGGAGAAGTTGCCGACGCTGACCTCTTTGCTTCACAGTATGACATGCTCGTGGTCCCCCTGCTGCGGGGCGCTGGAATTCGGGTGAAAATCGTAGAAGCCTTGGCCAAGGGTATTCCCGTGGCAACGACGAAAATGGGCGTGGCGGGATTGGACTTAGAAAACCGGGACTGTATCATTTGTGGAGAACCTGATCAGCTGTGCGAATTGATCAGCGATGCCATCGGAAACCAGAGCAACCTCCAAATGCTGAGTCTTAACTCCAGACAAATCGCCATAGACCGCTTCGACAGAAAAACCATCGGAAAAGATTTGCTTGAATTCTACAGGGGCCATGTCCAAACCTGACCTGAACCGGCCAAAGCTTGCTGTCGTCACACCTCGGTTTCCCCTCCCACTCAACAAAGGCGACCGACTTCGGATTCACCATCAATTGGCTATTCTCTATCGTCATTTCGAGGTGGATCTTCATTGTCTAAGCTTCGGAAAGGTGTCCGCAAAGGACATAGAGTCCCTCAATGATCGATGTGACCACATCACTGTTTATCGTCTCCATTGGCTGCGGGCACTGACCAGAATGGTTTGGGCTCCTCTGTCCCGTCGGCCATTTCAAGTTCTCCTTTTCACGGAGCGCAGACTGATTCTTCGGATGCGAACCAACATCCTCAGAAAAAAGCCCGACGTGTTGCTGGCCCAGATGGTTCGCACCGCTGAATACGTAAAGGACTTTGACGAGGTACCCCACATCCTCGACATCATGGATACGCTTCACGCTGGCGCCGAGCGAGAGGCCGAGAAGGCACCGATATGGAAACGGCCCCTTTTGCGAGAGGAAGGGCGCCGATTGGTCCGGTATGAGCACCGGATGCCGAACTACTTTGATGCCTGCACCATCATCAGCGCACAGGACCGGGATTTGCTTCCCCATCCAGACAGGCAATCCGTGGCCATTGTACCCAATGGCGTCGATTGCAACTTCTTCTATGCCCAAGCAGATGTCTCCCCATTGGATGGTACGACCGAAGCTTTTGATGTGGCGTTCTGCGGAAACCTCGGATACTCCCCCAATGTCGTGGCCGCGCGGTTCATTGTCGAGGACATCGCTCCTGCCTTTGAAGAACTCACCGGTCGTCCCTTGAGAATCCTTCTGTCCGGGGCCCATCCTGCTCAAGCCGTACTCTCACTGAGCAGCCGTGATGTTCGCATTGCGGCCAATGTTCCGGACATCCGTTCCTCCTATCTAGCGGCACCCTTGTTTGTCGCCCCGATGCTTGTCAACACTGGACTGCAAAACAAACTGCTCGAGGCCATGGCACTGGAGCGCGTTTGCATCACCACACCTCGGGCGCTATCAGCTCTGGGCAGGGACCCAGAGAATACAGTTATCACCGGATCCACCCCGGCAGAATTTGCATTCCAAATCGCCCATTGGATAGATCGGCCAGACGCCTGTCGCGATAGAGGATCCGAAGCGAGAGCATGGGTGCGAAACGCCTTTGATTGGGACTCTGCAACGGCCCCCTTGGTGGACCTGCTTCGAAGTCACACCGTGTCTGAGTAATACAATTGATATCAGCATTATTTTTGTTCCATGCAGAAGACCATTCCACTGTTGGATGCCTCCAAGTTTGTCTCTGGAAGCGATACTGACCGGGCCGCGTTTGCCAAGGACCTCAGGATGGCCTTCGAGCGCTACGGATTCATCACGCTTGAAAACCACGGCCTCGAACAGGAGCTCATCGACCGTGCCTATCATCAAGCCGAGCGCTTCTTTTCCCTTTCCGAGGAAAAAAAGCGCGGAGCAAGCTTACCGGGTGTTGGCGGCAACTTTGGCTACACCCCCTTTGGAAGGGAACACGCCAAAGACGAAACCCGTGCAGATCTGAAAGAATTCTATCATTTCGCACAGAGCCACTATCCCCAACCGGATTGCCCAGACACCCCTGAGTTTGTCGCCGCTGGTCGTGAACTGTATTCTAGACTTCAGCTTCTTGCCGGTGAGCTTCTCAAGGCTGTTGCCCTGTCCATTGATCTCGATGTCGACTACTTCTCCACTCACGTGACAGGAGGGAACAGCATTTTGCGTGTTCTTCACTATCCACCTGCGCCTGATGCGCCTGCAGATGCGCCTCGAGCCGGAAGTCATGAAGACATCAACCTCATCACCCTTCTGGTGGGCAGTTCTGCCGATGGATTGGAGGTCCTGGATATGGATGGCGATTGGATTCCAGTAAAGGCACACAGCCAGCACCTCACAGTTAATGTGGGCGACATGTTACAAAACCTAACGGGAGGACTTTTGCGGTCCACCACCCACCGCGTCGTCTTGCCCGAGGGCAGTGGAAGGGATTCCTCGCGATTCAGCCTCCCATTCTTTCTCCATCCACAAGGCGCCATGCCACTCGACCCCATCATGGGAGACAAAAATGCCCACCGCTCTTGGACTGCCGCCGCCTTTCTCGAGCACCGACTCAACGAAATCGGCCTCAAATAGGCACTGATATTCCCGCCCCTTCATTGCATTTCACTTCAAAAGTGAACCGGCCCACCACACATCCATATCGGGCCTGAGGCCCCATTTCACATCACTCGGACGCATTTTAGATGCACCTGTATTCGATTCAGGTTGGGCCTTGAATGAATCGTCCGCGCGCCGATTGCATTTGTTAAGACAGCTTGGAGATTTCGATTGAGCAACGATGCGTTATTTGGGACAAGTACCCAGCAATACTCCATGGCAAGACCGATTCTCATTCCCCTCTGCTCCGCCTTTCTCGGTGGATGGCTCGTCCTCCAATTTTCTACTTTCCGCTCTGTACCAACAGAACCCATTCCTATGGTTCAAGCCAACTGGTCCCGGCCTGCCAACGTCCCGACCGTGGCCTCCCCCAATATCACTTTGCCGGCGCGCACATCCGAAATACCCGTGGAAGGATTCCGGCGCGCAGCAAGTGATGCCCTCGATGCAGTGGTGCACATCCGTACGGTTCAGACTTTCGCCAACCAGAGAGGTTGGTCTGGGTTCTTTCCCTCGCCAGAACAAAAGCAAATCCAAAGGGGATCGGGAAGCGGTGTTGTCTTGTCACCGGATGGACTCATCATAACGAATCACCATGTGATCGCTGGAGCTGATGCCATCGAAGTTGGATTGAATGACAACAGGTCATTTGAAGCCGAGCTCATCGGGAGTGACCCATCAACAGACATCGCGGTACTGAAAATTGCAACTGACGGACTGGCCGCCTTATCGTGGGCCAACAGCGACGATGTGCATGTTGGCGACTGGGTCTTGGCGGTTGGGAACCCCTTTGATTTGACGAGCACAGTCACCGCGGGCATTGTATCCGCAAAGGCAAGGAGCATTCAACTTCTCAGGCCCGACCTCACCAAGGATGTCTTTCCCGTGGAGAGTTTCATTCAAACCGATGCCGCGGTCAACCCTGGAAACAGTGGAGGCGCATTGGTGAACACCGAAGGGCGCATGGTGGGAATCAACACAGCCATAGCCTCCCGAACGGGAAGCTACTCGGGCTATTCCTTCGCCGTCCCATCGAATTTGGCAGCAAAAGTGGCCCGGGACATCATTGAATTTGGTGAGGTCCAGCGCGCCTTCTTGGGTGTCCACATCCGCCCAGTCGACGAGATTCTTGCGGAGAATCTCGGATTGCCCGAGGTGAAGGGAATCATGGTCACGGGATTGGCAGATGGTGGAGGCGCCATAGAAGCGGGGCTTCGCAAAGGAGACGTCATTTTGTCCATAGACGGCACTGCTACTCCCTCTCTCCCCATTCTCTTGGAAAGGGTGAACCAGCGCAGGCCAGGTGAAGCGTGCAGTATCGAAGTCTGGAGGGAAGGAGAAACGTCCCGGTTTACAGTGTACCTGAAAGACCGCTTTGAAGGAAGCGAAGTCGCCGGCAGCCTCCACGAAAACACCTTCATCGATGCTTATGGAGGTCGCATCTCAGATGATGAATTGGGCAACGGGGCCAAAGTTTTAAAAGCCGGACAAGGTGCGCTGGGCCGCTCTGGCATACAGGATGGCGCCACCATTTACTCGGTGGATGGCATCCGTATCGAAACTGCTAAAGGGCTTGTCGCTGCGATTGAAAAGGCAAATCAAGCCGGCAAGAAAGCGGTCTTATTGGAAGGAAAGCTGCCGAGTGGTCAGACAGCATGGTTTGGCATGGGCATTCCGTGATGGGAAAAACCCGCAATTCCGCGTAAATTGATGTCATGGCGAATGTCGCATTCCATATCCCGCTTTTCCCCCTCGGGGTCTTCTTGCTTCCGGGCGAGCAAACAGGGCTGCACATTTTTGAGCCTCGCTACCGTCAACTCATCGCTGAACTCGAAGACGCCATGATGGAAGGCCGTGAAAAAGACAACCGATTTGGCATTCCATTCCACCATGACAACCTGACGGCATCCACTGGCAGCCTCGCCAAACTTGTGGAGGTGAAGAAGGTTCACCCAGGGGGACGGAAAGACATCGTCGTGGAGTGCGTTGGTCACTTCGAAACGCGACGATTCGAGTCAATCTCATCACCCAAACTTTATCCCGCAGGTCAAGTCGTAGCTCGCGATATTGGACTCGATTCCGAACTCAACGCACAGCACATCGCGCTGGTCATCCGCATCAAGGAAATACTCGCGGATCGAGAAGTCGATGTCTCGGAACTTCCAAGTTGCACGATATCAGACGTCACCAGTTGGTTGGGACTTCCACCTGCCCACAAACATCGGCTTTTGACCAGCAATCCAGTGGGCCGGTCAGTCTTTCTTGAAAGCGTTCTGAGATGGACACTCTCAATTCTTCAACAGGAATCCCGAATTGACAAGGGATACTTTCCGAATTGACATGATGCCGGCGTGCTGCCGGCGGTATCTTAGCCCCATGAACAGACGCCGTCCCCATTTGATGCTCTTGCCCTTGTGTATGGGGCTAGCAGGCATGGCCCTTCTCATTGGATGCGCAGGCACCGAAGCGAATGCCGATTCGGCTGAGAAAGACACCCCTGTTTTCGATGAATCTTATCTGGATCCAACGGGGCCGAACTACATGACCGGTCCTGTTCAGATTCACTATTCCGATTCCGAAAACATGCACCTCGAGGACGGGGAGTTTATCGAGTTCAAAAGCCAGCTTCAAGGCTTTTTAGAATCCAATAACAACAGTGAGTTCAAGCGGCATTTCCGCGACTTTTACATCCCCGAGGTTTTTCCGACGGACTCCTTGCTGGATTTGTATGTCAGGATGTATTTCCAATGGGACAGTATTGGGGTGTCCAACCGTTTCAATAACTGGTGGGTTCGATATGTCTCCCCATTTGCCTCCGGTGAGTTATACGACGTGGCGCTTGCAGAAGTCCGGATACGTCACCATCAGGTTTTCCAAAAACATTGGACTGGAAACTACAGAAATTTTGGTCGCACTTTAAGCGAGCGTTATCCGGGCGCCACAATCGAGTACATGGACACGACCTTCACAGAAGAAAACGGTGATACCGCCTTCCACCGTTTGATTTCAGCAGATGTCGACCGCCTGATCTACTTGGTTCGGGGCCATGGAACTGATAGCCTTCATGATACCCGAATCAGGGTGCTCAACGACGGGTGGCAATTGAGCCCAATTATGAAGGGCTTACTGGACTCTGCCGCGGTGGCCTTCGTCGATGATCACCAGCGTCAATTCGGCACACTACAAGACCGGCCCCTGGTGTCGGGAAGGTGATGTTGTGCTGCATTTTGTTTTGCATTCAGGTTCCATTTGTCTCGTCGCAATGCCATGAAAATTCAAATTGACAATGAGTGGGGCGAATTGAAGCGTGTTGTGGTCGGAAGGGGCGACGACATGGGCCAAGCCACCACAGCAGAGACCTCATTTGATCCCACGTCCCGTGCTCATTTAATAGATGGAACTTACCCAGCTGCGCGCGATGTAGACGCTCAATTAAAGCGGTTGTCAGATGTTCTTACAGAATGCGGAGTGGAAGTGCAGCATCCAACGGGCATAGTCGACTTAGAACAGGTCTTTGCTCGGGATGTTGGCCTGGTCATCGAAGACCGTTTTTTTCGTTCGGTGATGATTGGTGAGCGCCAAAGGGAGTGGGATGGCATCCAACATTTATTGGACGGGCTGGAAATTAATGTGATTCCAGACCATGCTAGAATGGAAGGTGGCGATGTTCTGGTTCTTGAGCATTGCCTTGCTGTCGGTGTGACCCGGGATCCCGATCTGGTCGGGCTAAAAACCGCAAGGACCAATCAAAAAGCTCTGGATTTTCTCATTTCGGAGTTTCCCCAACGCGAAGTAATAGGCATTGAACTTCACAAACACGACCAGAACCCATTGAAATGTGCGCTCCACTTGGATTGTGCATTCATGCCTTTGGGCCGTGGCGAAGCGATGGTCTGCCGGGAAGCCTTCCTTCATGTCGATCAGCTGAACGCGCTGACTGCGCGGTTTTCTCATGTGATTGATATATCGCTGACGGAAGCAGCCCTGCTGCAATCCAATCTCCTTCACATCGACCCCGAGACCCTGCTCATCGATCCCCGCTTCACCCGGATTTCGGAGATTCTACAACAACGGGGGTATCGCTTGATTAATGTCCCGATGCACCACGTCGGTAAAATGGGCGGTTTGTTTCGATGCACCACCCTCCCCTTGCTCCGAAACTAAATCATGACGGAACCCAAAACCCAACGCAACCAGAGCGCCGATCTGCTCTTGATGATTAGGCCCGCCTCTTTTCGAATGAACGAGGAGACGGCAGTCAACAACGCATACCAAAATGCCGCCGAAGAAGGGATCGATGCAGTGAAACTTGCCCAAGTCGAGTTTGACGGACTCGTGGATGCGCTCCGAAATCATGGAATCTCTGTCTGTGTCCAAGAAGAGGACCCCGAAGCAGACACCCCCGATGCCCTCTTTCCCAACAACTGGGTGAGCTTCCATTGGGACGGGCGTGTGGGCCTATACCCCATGTTTGCAGTCAACCGCAGGCGTGAGCGTAGGGAGGACGTTCTTCTTCGCTTGTCAACGGATTTCCAGCGCGAACTCACTGAGATTGTCGACTTCACTGAATTCGAAGTGCACAATGTCTTTCTCGAAGGAACAGGAAGCTTAATTCTTGACCGAATCCATGGCTTGGCGTATGCGGCCATTGGCCCCAGGACTGACCAAGCTGCTGCCCAACATTTCTGTGAGGCGTTCGGATATGAGTTGATTCCGTTTACCGCTAACCAAACCGCTGGAAACACTTCAGCACCCATATACCACACCAATGTGATGCTGGCCATCGGTTCAGAATGGGCCGTTGTCTGTGACGATATCATCCTTGGGAAAGAGCGTCAATCTGTTCTCAATGTTCTTTCCCAATCCGGGCGCACTGTTGTGCAGATCACTGCCGATCAAGTCAACGGGTTTTCGGGCAATGTCTTAGAAGTCAGGAACGAAAAAGGCGAACGCTTTATCGCCATGTCGAGCGCAGCCTATTCATCCTTCACCGAAGACCAACGCAAAACCCTGTCAGGCCTTGCGCGCATCATCCATGCCCCCATTCCTACCATAGAACAGCTTGGTGGTGGCTCTGTGCGCTGCATGTTGGCCGAGGTGTTTCTTCCCAAAGCTCAATCTTGACCATGCGTCTCGACCCCCTTCTTCAAGACATGGCTGCCGAAGCCTTTGCCACCTGCTTTAACACGCGACTGGATGCTGATCAGTTCCCTGTGCAAAAGACGCGGAGTGAATTCCCTGGAGAGCGCACCATTGTGTGTTTCCCTCTCGCTCGGTACAGCAAAGCTGCACCTGATGCAACTGCCAACACACTGGGCAAGGCACTTGTCGAAGCCGATGGCATCGTGCTCGGTTACAATGTGCTCAAGGGGTTCCTCAACCTTGAGCTCGATCCCAAATACTGGACAGATTGGCTGCTGGGAGAAGCTGCCGATACCGCCTACGGCTCGCGCGAGGTCGGCAGTGCCCCGCATGTCATGGTCGAGTACAGCTCGCCGAACACCAATAAGCCCCTTCATCTCGGGCACTTGCGCAACAATTTCCTCGGCCACTCAGTCAGTCGCATTCTCGAAAACCGCGGGCATAAAGTGACAAAGGTTCAGATCATCAATGACCGCGGAATCCACATCTGCAAGTCCATGGTGGCTTGGAAGCAATTCGGCAACGGCGAGACCCCAGAGTCCAGCGGCATAAAAGGCGACAAGCTCGTAGGCAAGTACTATGTGGCGTTCGATCAGGCGTACAAGCAGGAGGTGGCGTCTTTGATGGAGAGTGGAATGGAGAAGACGGAGGCGGAGTCCCAAGCCCCCATTCTCATGGAAGCCCAAAACACCCTTCTCAATTGGGAACGCGGTGATGCGGAAACGGTCGCACTGTGGACCACCATGAACGGTTGGGTATACCAAGGCTTTGAGGACACGTATCAGACGATGGGGGTCGAATTCGACAAGCTTTATTACGAGAGCAGCACATACATCACCGGACGAGAACGCGTACTCGAGGGTGTTGATCGAGGGGTCTTTTTCAAGCGAGATGACGGGTCTGTGTGGGTTGATTTGACAGGGGACGGACTGGATGAAAAGCTGCTTCTCCGCAAAGACGGCACCACAGTTTACATGACACAAGACATCGGCACGGCTCTGCTTCGATTTGAGGACTTCCCAGATTTGGACCGGCAAGTCTACACGGTTGGCAACGAACAAGAATACCACTTCAAGGTCCTGTTCCTCGTGCTCGCCAAACTCGGGTTCAGTCAAGCTGAACGGTGCCATCACTTGAGCTATGGTATGGTCGAACTTCCCGACGGCAAAATGAAATCTCGCGAGGGAACGGTTGTCGACGCTGACGACCTGATGGCTGCCATGTTTGATATTGCCGAGGACATCGCCAAGGAGGCGGGGAAATTAGAAGGTCTAGAAGAAGCACAACAAAAGGAGATATTCCAGCGGGTGGGAATGAGCGCCTTGAAATACTTCCTCTTGAAAGTGGACCCAAAAAAGAACATGACGTTCGACCCTAAAGCGTCCATTGATTTTTATGGAAACACTGGGCCATTCATTCTTTTTAATTATGTCCGTGGGCGAAGTGTTTTGAGGAAAATGGAAGCGGAAGCCATCCCTTTGCCGCACTCGGGACTGGCAGCGCCAACCGAAGACGAAATTGACCTCATCGGCCTGCTCCATGACATGCAAGAGGTTATCGATGAGGCCGCCGACACATACAACCCTTCTCTGGTGGCCAATTGGTGCTACGATTTGACCAAGGCTTACAGCAGCTATTACCAGGACCACCCCATTCTCAATGCTGATTCGGAGGAAGAAAGAAACCTAAGGTTGGTGTTGACGGAGCGATTCACGCGTTGTCTAAATCGCGGAATGCACCTGCTCGGCATCGAGCTCCCCGAGCGCATGTGATCATTCGAGCAGCCGGACAACCTGTTGGTTGCCGAAGTCGAATTGCATCCTGTCCGGAGCTGTACTTCCCAAGTTGAACTCATATATCTGTTCGCCTTCGGCCAGGGTCAATTCCATGGGGTCGCCCCCCTCCCACCGTACGACACAATGCCCCTTTGTTGGGGAATCAATTCGGACCTCTGCCTTATCTTCTGTTGCCATTTTGCAGGACACCACGCGCGCATAGCTTCCCGAGATTCGCCCCTTCGTCATCATGGCCAAAAACCGACGATACAAAACGAAAATGAACATCGCCATCAAGGCGACAAACAAGACTTGGGAGAGAAGGTCCAAGTTGGGCATAGTGACAAATCAAAGTGCGAAGATGCCGCCAATCCTTCCAACCGCCTCATAACGGTCAAACACCGCGTCTGCAGAAGACAGCGTTTCCGTTACGGTCAAGGATACGTACTTGCCTCCCCCACTCGACTTTCGCTCTACCTGGACACTGTCGGGAAAGACCGAAAGCACCGCCCCAATTTGATCTTCTTGATTCGGTGCAATGAACTTGAACATGTACTCCGACGGCCATTGATGATGCGCATCGAGTTGTGCTCTGAGTCCAGCTCTTTTGTCCTCCTCCATGGCGTGAAAATACCCGAGGAAAATGGAAAGGGGCGCCCACGGGCGCCCCTTTCACTGGTTCAAGTGAGAAGGATGTGGTCTCCTCCCTTGCAGGTGTTATTATGGACAGGCCGTTCCATAGATCTGGAAGAAGTCCAAGAGGTCATTGATATTGATTGTGCCATCTCCGTTGAGGTCGCCAGGACATGGGGGAGTGTATTCGCAGCTGCCATCATTGGTATTGGCCAAGGCATTGTAGTTCTCCGCCATCGGATCCGTGCAGCCTTCCAGCGGAAGGATACAGCCCGAATTGAAGTTGGCATTCGGATCGTAGTTCAAGGCTGTCTCGTTTGTGCAACCGGGATAGAGACATGAGCCATTGTCAATCAAGGCGTTCTCATCGAAATTGGCCGCATTTGTGTCGGTACAGCCCTCCGTCGGATAGGAGCAGAAGCCCTCGACATTGGCGTTCGGATCATAGTTGTCGGCAGCCGGGTCCATACACCCGAGGAACAGGCATGTGCCGTCGTCTTCCACGGCGGTGGCATCAAAGTTCACGGCAGCAGCATCCGTGCACCCTTCTATCGGATAGGAGCATTCCCCTTCCACATTGGCGGTTGGATTGAAATTGTCCGCTGCGGAATCCATGCACCCCAAGAGGATACAAGTTCCATCTTCATCTGTGGCAGAGGCCGCGTAGTTGAGTGCGCTCGGATTGGTGCAACCCGCAACTTCGTTTTCGTCGCAGATGCCGTCTCCATCGACGTCATTCATGCAGGTCACTCCATCGCAATCGTAGACGCCTGCAAATTCACAACTGCCGTCATCATGTGTAACTGCTTCATCATAATTGCAAGCCGAAACATTCATACATCCGCACCCAGAGTTGCCAATGGGGAAGGTCATCACGAGGTCATTTTCGCCATCGCCCTCAGGGAAAACCTGAATGCTGATTTGACCACTTAGCGATCCACTCGTAGTAAACTGGCCCAAGAGGACCCGAAGGTCATTTCCAGCTTGGGCGTTGGTGGCTCCATTCAAGGTGAACCAAGCTCCACCGAAGTCGCCTCCAATCACAAGGTCTCCCCCACTCTCAAATGGCTCTATCCAGTTCGAACCTTCACTTTGTACGGCGGTCACTTCAACCTCGCCTGCAAGGGCATTAGGAGCTTCCGTGAGGCCAATGGTCACATAGCTATCGAATGCCAATTCAGGTTGCAAGTCGAACAAGAACGGGTTGGTTGTCTGACCAAGGACGCCGCCTAACGGATCCTGATAGAACGTTGTACTTGTGCTGATGTTCGTCTCAAAGCCGCTCTCTCCCACAACGCTGGACAGCACGTCTGTGGAATTCACCATCGTCGCATAAAGGCGGTAGGTCGTCATTCCGGGGATGCCACCCTCAGCCACGGTTTCCATCTCAATGCTGTATCCATCGATGGTCGGTGCGTTCAGACAACTACAGAAATCGCAAGAGCCGTCGTCGACATTTGCCGCTTCGAAATAGTTACAAGCATCTGGGTCCATACACCCTCCGATTTCAGCCACGAGACATGAACCATCATCCTCATCTGCGAGGGGGTTGTAGTTCAAGGCATTTGGATTGGTGCAACCGGCATAGAGGCAAGAACCATCTCCAGCCATCGCGCCAGGATTAAAGT
>PBIE01000045.1 GCA_002720375.1 Crocinitomicaceae bacterium
ATCCAACATCAACGGTTACAATCTATCGGAGCCGAGATTCAATCCGTTGTGGGAAGCCTGTGAGAGTCTGGGCATGTGCATTATGATTCACCCTTGGGACATGATGGGCAAGGAGATGATGACCAAATACTGGCTGCCCTGGTTGGTTGGCATGCCAGCGGAGACATCAAGGGCGGTTTGCTCAATGGTGTTTTCCGGCATCTTCGACAGGCATCCTGATTTACGGGTGATGTTCAGTCATGCGTCAGGTGCTTTCCTGGCGACGCTGGGGCGTATAGAGCATGGTTGGCGTTGCAGGCCGGATTTGGTGGCGGTCGACAACCCAAACAACCCCCGGAATTATGTGGGTAGCTTCTGGGTGGACAGCATAACTCATGATGCGCGGATGATGGAGTACGCTCTAGAACTTCAAGGGGCCCATCGTATTGTGATGGGGTCCGATTATCCATTCCCACTGGGTGATTTGGAGTTTGGTCGATACTTAGAGACGGATATGGAATTGTCAGAGGCGGACTTGTCGCTCATGTTTCACGGTTCTGCCATTGAGTGGCTCGGCGTGGACGCGGCAAGATTTGCCTGAGACGAGGCAACGGTTGGGGCGGAATAGCCGTTCTTAGGGGGAGCCATGGCATCGAGCGAGGAAGTGAAACAGTTAATCGAAGGTTGCAAGGCCCAACGTTCTTTTGCCCAGCAGGAACTTTACGCGAGGTTCAGCGGTCAGTTGTTTGCTACGGCAATACGTCATACCAATGCCCGGGAGGATGCAGAGGATGTGCTACAGGAAAGCTTCGTCAAGATTTTCAAGCACATCAAAAGCTATCGACAGGATTTCTCATTCGAGGGTTGGATGCGCCGCATCGTTGTCAATACCGCCATTACTCACTACCGAAAGAACCTCAAGCACCGCCATCATCAGGACATAAGTGAGATCCATGCCACCCCGCGTGACTTGGAAAATCACACTGACCTTGAGTTCACAGCGGATGAATTGGAACACGCCATTGCACAACTTCCCCTCGGGTATCGAACGGTCTTTTGCATGTTCGTCATCGAGGGGTACAGGCACCAAGAAATTGCAGACCAACTCGGGGTGGACGTGAACACCTCGAAGAGCCAATTGAGTCGGGCTCGAAAATATTTACAGCGTGTGCTTGCAACCCTTTCGGCTCGCGCGCAGTCTAACCCAAGCGAGCCCCATGATGAAGGGGCCTCTCAATCATGAAAATCAAGTCACAGGATTCGCAGTTTGACGCAGCTTTTGATGCGCAGTGTCGCGAAATGCTTTCAAAGCGCTCGGTTGATGCGCCGCCAATGGCGAATTCCACACTTCCGGAGCCGAGAAAGGAACGGAAATTGGCTTGGGTGGCCGGGGCCGTTGTGTTGATGGGCGTTTGTTTTGGGCTGTGGATTAAAGGTGAGGACACCAGGATCAGCGATTCAGAAGCGACTGCTCCGGCTTCCCTTGTGGAGTCTGCAAGCGAAAGTCCAGCGGTGGCGGCAGAGGGCACGCATACAGAGTTGCCAGCGGCCACGTCCAATCAAGAGGCATTGAAAGAAGGGAATGAGGTAACGCCTGAAAATGAGCCGCAAATCGCCAAGGAGGAAGGTTTAAATTCCGAGTTGACGGAAGGAGCCGTTGGACATGCTGTCGAATCTGTTCGTCTTGTTCCGGTCCCGAATAAATCAGGGCTTTCTGCCACAGACTTGCATGCTGAACCCGCCGAGAATTCATTGGGATCCAAAGGGACCGAGACTTCATCATTTTCCGTGTCTCCAACTCAAAAGGAGAGGGCGTATGAGATGGACAATTCTGTCCCGGCAGCGGTCGATTCTCCAGTTGAAAATACCGAACCAAGCTCCGCCCCAGATGGAAATGAACCGGTGCTTCGTTTGCCTCTGACTTTGCCTTCGGGTGGTGGGCGTTGAAGTGAGCAATATGTTCAAGGCAAGGGGCCTGCGTCGCTTAGCCTGTTTGTCGGCAGCGGTTTTTTCTTTTTCTGTCGTTCTGGCGACTTCCAAGGACACCATCACGGTCGACGGCGCCGTTCTGCGTCTTGATCTCGACATACGAGAGTATGAAGGCGCAGGAGTCACAGCACATTCGCCACGGGTTAAGCCCGATCTCAAACTGACAGTTTGGATGGCTGGGATTCGGACGTTGAACTCGAGTCAGGGCACGACCATCGCGGCGCTAGCGGGGCGTCCCATCAGGCCCGGGTCCTATGCAGAATTGGCGTGGACTTGGGCACAAGATGCGAGACGCATTCGCGTTGGCTTGTCTGGTGGGGCTCGTGAATTATGGACCTACAACGCCGAAGCTCTAGACGACAGCCTCTATGCCGTTGTCAGTTCGCAAGCAGGGGAGCTTGAACAATGGATTCAGCGCACGTATGATTTGGGTATTGAGTTGGATACGATTCCCCTCCCGATCAACCGGCGCGTGGCACAGGAAGCCAGATTCACGTTGGACCGCGGTGGCTCAATGGGTCGCGGCCACAAATGGTCTTGGTGGGGCGGTCTTCACCTAAACCTCACGCGATTGATTCGAGTTGCCGCCGAGGCCGAGCGATTGCCAGTCTCGGGGAGACCTGATGGCGGTCAGGTCCTCGGGCCGGACAGGTCAGACTGGATTTCTGAAATCACCACAGGGTGGGGGGTGCAGTTGGGGGTGGAAAACAAACTCAATCGCGAATGGTCTTGGGCCATACGTGCTGGATGGAATGCCGGCATGCGCTCGGGGGTTTGGTGTACCATCGGTGTGGCTTACGGGATAAATCGATGACCACAGCGGCTGCGCTTTGACAACTATTGGGAAGCGGCTAAACAACATTTTTGGACTTGGGTGCGTCATAAGGTTGTAGGTCGCAAAGACCTGCGCGTACAGCGAAGATTTGGTTCAAGTTGTTTTGGTTAAGGTGAAGGAGCTCCGAACGCGGGGCTCCTTCTCTTTTGGCCCATTTTGAATTCAGTACATTGCAAGTATGCGTGTGGCCGGGACAAAAAGTGTTTGGAGGATTTGCATTCCCACTTTCATAGTGATGGGGTTTTGTTTGTGTGCTGAGCGAGTCGATGCCCAGTTGGTCAATCCGGGATTTGAAGAGTCTACAGCAATGCCCATGGCGCCGGGGATGTGGTATTTGTTGCCAGGATGGAGCAACGCCGGCAGTGGGATGTCGACGCCCGATTTCTTTCACCTCGACGGCGGATTGGGCGGAGATCTCCCAGAGACACCTATCGCCATGGTGGAGCCGTCAGAAGGTCGAGGTATTGCTGGCATTGCGGCGATCAAGCGCACGGGGCCAGGACAGCCCTTTGCGAGAGAATATCTGGTGATGGAGTTGTCTGAACCGTTGGCTGTGGGGCAGGAATACACCCTGTCATTCGAAGTGACCAATGGCCAGTGGTTGCCTACGTCGGTGGCGGGATTGTCCGTTAACGCTCTGGGCTTGGCTTTTTCGGTCGATGAGCCATTGCAAGTGGGTACAGGTTCTCTGTCGGTTCCTGCGGCCTTCCAGTTTTCCTATTCTCGCTATGACGAAGCGTGGGAGCGCATTTCTTTTACGTTTGTCGTGATGGGTCCATCTCGATATCTCACGGTGGGCGTTTTTGAGCCGGATGAACAGCTCGATGTCGAGGTTGTGATGGGAGAGGCTCCCCAAATGGCCTATTATTTCTTCGATGATTTCCAGCTCGTGGAAGTCAGTCCCGAGGATGGATTGACTCCAGCAGAACAGACCGTAAAGGGCCCCGATACCAGGCCATTAGAAGAGGAAGAACTTCCCGTATATGTGCCCAATGCATTTTCTCCTAATGGCGATGGCCTGAATGATTTTTTTCGTCCTTCGGTGGGAGACGTTAAACCTGCCGTCTTTGAAATCTATACGCGTTGGGGCCAGAAACTGGAACAGCTCGATCCGGGCAATCCCGTGTGGGATGGCCGAGATATGGACGGGCAGTTGCTCGAGTCGGGCACATATGTCTGGCGCATGGAGTGGCCCACAATGCCGGGATTTGCAGCGCGGACAAAGCAGGGTGCTGTGACACTTTTGCACTGAGCTCCTCACGGACAGCATTTTTCCCTTTTCATGGCGCGTCACCAAACTTCCCTTATCGATGGCTTGGCAGAGGACCATCTGGTCCGCCAGTGGTGGGAAGGTCGTCTGGGCAATGAAGGCGCCTCATTCTCATGGCTGCGCAAACCCAATGGAGCTGATCTCAATGCATTGAGGGATGGCGCAGGAATGGACCGCATGGACCGGCGCCTTTTGGTAGAGGTGATTAAGGAGCAGTACGCCGATTCTGGATTGCCAGTGCCTTCTCGAGTCGGGGATTTGTCTCAATCCTCGACGCGAACAGTGACCACAGGACACCAACTGTGCTTGGGCACAGGGCCGGCATTTACGGTGTACAAAGCACTCACAGCAGTGTGCTTCGCCAACAACTTGGAAGCGCGCTGGGGCACGCCCGTTGTCCCCGTTTTTTGGTTGGCTTCGGAAGACCATGACTTCGAGGAGATTTGTGCGCTTTGGGATGGAGAAGAATGGCACCGATGGGTCTCCGATAGTGCTGGTGGTGCCGTGGGTAGAATGAATGCCTCAGGTGCGGCAGATGCTTTGTCTAATTGGGCTGTTAGAGCCGGGATTCCGGATGCTGTTCTGTCCGATATGGTCAGTGCTACGAAAGGCTCACTTTCATCTGCAATGCGCCACTGGATGCACACCGCAATTGGCAGCGATAGAATTGTTGTTCTAGATGGTGATGACGCGCGACTCAAGGCTGCATTTGCTCCACAGATGGAAAGGGAAATTCGGGAGGGGCTCCTGTGGAATGAGGTCGGTAAAGTCAACGCGGTTTTGCAAAACCAAGGACATGCTCCCCAGGTCCATGTGAGAGAAACAAACCTCTTTCACCTTGGGCAAGAATCAAGAAGCAGGCTCATTCAAAATGGTGAGATGTGGTCAGCGGGGGCACATAATTGGAATGGGACGGAGGCATTGCTTGATCATCTTTTTCGCGAGCCACAGTCTTTTTCACCCAATGCCCTTTTTCGTCCACTGTATCAGGCTTTTTTGCTGCCAGATGTGGCTGTAGTGGGGGGGCTCGCAGAGGTGGCATACTGGTTACAACTTTCCACAGCTTTCGAGGCAATGGGTTTGAGGGCACCGGCACTGGTGCTCCGCGACAGCGCGAGGGTGACGCCAGCGCCTTGGAATACCATGGCCATTGAGGCGGCAGTAACTCACCTCGATCTTGGTGCGTCGCTGGATTTATGGGAGGCCCAATGGCTCGAAAGGCAGGAAGTTCCGGACGTGCAATCTTGGCGGGATGCTCTTGATAAAGAAGCGGAAGCTGCGGGTATCGCCTTCTCTAAGTTGGATGCGACGTTGAGGGCAAGCGTGGAGGCGACAGCGGCCAAGATGATCAAGTTGCTTGAAAAGCTCGAGGGCCAGGGCAGAAGAGCGGTTCGTCGCCAGCATTCTAAGGAATTGGCTGATTTAGCCAGGCTACACGGGTGGTTTTATCCAGCGGGAAAGGCCCAGGAACGGGTGGCCAATTTCCATGCGCTTTCTATGGCTTGGACCGGAGAAGAAGGACTTATCGCGTCCCTTGAGCAGACATTTCTCGAGGCGCATCAGGGAGAAAATTGGAGCCCCGTTCTGCACGATTTGATCGATGATGCCACTTAAGTTTGTCGCGGAAGGCAATGGTCCTTTCTATGGATATCCTCCATCGCCATGAATTCCTCAGAAAAAAACGCTCCACTTAAGGCGACCACCGATGACAAGGGTCGGGCCGCTTCGCCTCTACTTCCCGAAGAAGTCAAGAATTTTCTCATCGACATTGACGGAACCATCACGGAAGATGTACCCAATGAACAACCGGAACGCATGGCCACTTGTGCTCCGTTTCCAGATGCCATCGAAACACTGAATCGCTGGTACAACGAGGGCCATGTGATCACGTTTTTTACCAGTAGAACCGAGGCGCATCGGGAGGTGACAGAGGCGTGGCTCGCCGAGCATGGCTTCCAATACCACGGTTTGTTGATGGGCAAGCCGCGCGGGGGGAATTACCACTGGATAGACAACCACGTCGTCCGGGCGACCCGCTATGTCGACCGTTTCACCGATCTCGTGAAAATCACCAGGGAGATCGAGGTGTTCCGGGGCAACGAGTAAGACTGATTTTCAACGCTGATCCAAGAATCGCTGGAGGATAATCGTGGCCGCGATGCGGTCGATTTGTCCTTTTTCGCGGCGCTTTGACCTGCGCATTCCGGACTGAACCATGCTCAAGGACGCTTCCCGACTGGTGTCGTCTTCATCGACGAGTTCCACGGGTATATCGGGATGTTGCTTTTGAAGTTCAGACACAAAGAATCGGATGGCGTTGGTGCTGTCTGTATGCGTGCCGAGAATCAAACCGGGCATGCCCACCACAAACCCTGCGCAGGGTTCCGCATCGAGCAGCCGTTTGATGACGGCAGGGAGTTCCTGCGGGCTGCAGGTGCACTCTGGAGCAGCAACCATGGCCCCAGAGTCTGTGACAGCAATGCCCACCCTGCGGGTTCCATAATCGAATGCGATGAATCGCGCCATGGAGCGAAAATACCTGAAGTGTGCGGGGTGGAGACAGGTATCTTCGCACCATGCTTGAAACACAGGAAGGAGCAGCCACCGGTCAGGTGGATTGGAATTCGGCGAGGAGGCTGATAGAATCGGCGTGGGATCAGCCCGAGCGCAGGACGGAAAAGGGAACGCGAGATGCGGTAGAGTCTGTCTTGGACGCACTGGATCGTGGGGTCTTGCGCTGCGCTGAGCCAAACGGGGATGATTGGTTGGTCAATGAATGGGTTAAGAAGGCGGTTGTTCTCTATTTCCCAATGCGGGAAATGAAGGTGGAGGAGGTGGGCCCCTTCCAATTCCATGACAAAATGGCCTTAAAGAAGAACCACGCGCAATCAGAGGTCCGGGTGGTGCCACACGCCATCGCGCGATATGGCGCCTTTTTGGGGAAGGGCGTGGTGATGATGCCCAGCTATGTCAACATTGGGGCTTATGTCGGTTCGGGAACCATGGTGGACACCTGGGCCACAGTAGGGTCGTGCGCCCAAATTGGTGCCGATGTACACCTGAGTGGTGGTGTAGGCATTGGTGGGGTGCTCGAGCCGCTGCAAGCAGCGCCTGTCATTATTGAAGATGGAGCCTTTATTGGTTCTAGGGCCATTGTGGTGGAAGGTGTGCGTGTCGGACGGGAAGCGGTGTTGGGGGCCGGAGTCGTGTTGACCGCGAGCACCCGCATCATCGACGTTACCGGCGAGAAACCTGTAGAGCTGCGGGGCCATATTCCACCTCGCTCAGTTGTGATTCCTGGAACTCGCCCCAAGGTGTTTCCCGCTGGTGAATTTGGCGTGCCCTGTGCCCTAATCGTGGGTCACAGGAAGGAGAGCACAGACCGCAAGACGTCGCTAAATGAAGCCCTCCGCACACACGCTGTCGCGGTGTGAATTGAGGGAGGCTTGGGCCGACTGTGTGTGGATTCAGCAGCCCTCCATGACAGGGCCCTCTGTTTTTTTAATCCGAAGGATGCAGGAATCAGAGGTGAACTCGACGTAATCGTGGAATTCTTGGCCTTCAATCTTCACCACGATTTCTGCCCCAATGAGTGTGCCGTCAGGTCGAAGCTG
The DNA here is from genome assembly GCA_002720375.1 of Crocinitomicaceae bacterium. Taxonomy (GTDB): domain Bacteria; phylum Bacteroidota; class Bacteroidia; order Flavobacteriales_D; family Sanyastnellaceae; genus UBA8752. Next base: position 7,688 of record PBIE01000045.1, read on the forward strand.
AAACTCGCCGTACCGGAACATGTGCCCATTTCCCTCGAGGACAATCCGTACCTCGTTCAAAGCCTCCCGGGTGAGTGGCGCCTCGATAGAGGCCAATACCACATCGCTGTCATCCACAGATTCAGTCTGGGCGCTCAACTTCATTGGGCTTAGACATAGTGCAATGGGGGCCGCGAGTAAGAAAAAGGAGAGGGCAATATTGTTCATGATGGGAAAGTACATCTGAAGGGGGGATTGGGACAACGTAAGTCGCTTGCTCCCCACTGGTGCATGGGTTGTGAAAAAGTGGAGCGGTCAGGGCCGTCTTTGGGCCACTTCGCAGGGGTACTTTCGATTACCCATTCGACCCGCATGCAGTTTATCGTTTCCAGTACCGCTTTGCTCCGACAGCTTCAGGCCATTAGCGGCGTGCTCAACAGCAGCAACACCCTGCCCATTTTGGACAATTTTCTTTTTGAGATTGCCCCGGGAAAAGCATCAATTAGTGCCAGTGACCTCGAAACGACCATGACGACTGCGGTCGAAGTGACCGCTGAGGAGGAGGGGGCCATTGCTATCCCAGCCAAAATGTTGCTCGACATCCTCAAAACATTCGAGGACCTGCCCCTCACATTTAAGGTGGACCCGAAAACATGCGGTGTGGAATTGACCAGTGAGGCTGGCAAATACAAGCTTGCAGGCGCACATGCGGATGAATTTCCACGGACACCTGAATTGGAGGGTGCGGCTGCCGTGACACTCAATTCAGACACACTGGCCGAAGCCATCAGCAGAACGCTTTTTGCTGCCGGTAGCGATGACCTTCGCCCAGTCATGAGTGGTATTTTCTTCGAGTTGCGCAGCGACCATCTCAGTTTTGTGGCCACGGATGCGCATCGGTTGGTTCGGTATGCTCGGAAAGATGCTTCAGCGCCGGAAAATGCTGAGATGATTGTGCCCAAGAAGCCACTCAATTTGTTGAAGGGAACGCTGCCCCTGACCGATGAGGTTGTGGTGAGTTTCAATGAGGCGAACGCCCACTTCAAATACGGGGAGATGGATGTCGTTTGTCGCCTTATCGAAGGCAAGTACCCCAACTATGAGGCTGTAATCCCCAAGGAAAACCCAAATTGCATGACCATTGACCGCAAGGACTTCCAGCGGAGCATTCGTCGTGTGGCCATTTTCGCAAACAAAACAACCCACCAAGTCCGCTTAACCTTGGCGGGGAGCAGCTTGACAATCAGCGCAGAGGATGTGGACTTTGCGAACGAAGCCCGAGAGTCTTTGGCCTGCAACTACACAGGAGACGATATGGAAATCGGTTTTAACAGTCGATTCCTGCTCGACATGCTCAACAATTTGGATGCCCAACAAATCACATTGGAGTTGAGTGCGCCTAACCGTGCGGGAATCATCCGCCCCTTGCACGATGGCGATTCCACTGGTGAGGATATCCTCATGTTGGTGATGCCGGTAATGCTCAACGCCTGACCGACCTTGCGTTTTATCTTTAATGTGGCCGCTGCTTCGCGGCTTGCGAATCCCGCTCTGGCGGGATTTCGCATGTCTACCCGTTGAAGTTTGATTTTTCTCCCGGGCTGTCCGTCGACGTGAAACCGTCGTCATCGTCGTCATCGAGAGGCGGTGGTGCGGGCTTTTGTGGACCTTGCTTGTGCCACGCGACCGATAAAAAACCACCGGCAATGGCGCCCGACAGATGTCCTTGCCAGCTAATCCCCACTTCGATGGGGAAGACGCCCCAAACAATACTTCCGTAGAGGAACACAACCACCATCGAGACGCGAATCAGCTTAGGCGATTGGCGGATGAGCCCGCTCAGAAACAGAAACGCAGAGAGGGCATATATGATGCCGCTCAGGCCGATGTGGTTGCCGGGTGCACCACTGAACCAAAGCAGGGATCCCGTCGCAATCCATGACCAGCCCAAGACCTTGAAGCCAAGGTTTCGATAGAAATAGAGCAGCAGAGAGTTAAGAGAGAAAAATGAAACGGTGTTGCCCCATAGGTGATGGAAATCGCCATGGAGAAAGGGCATGGTCAGCACGCCGATCAGTCCATCTTTTTTGAGCGGACGGTTCCCGAATCGTCGGAGTTCCAATCCAAGTTGCTCATCGAGAAAAAATACACCCCAAATGGCAATAAGGATACCCAAAGTGACCATCAAAGAGCGGCGAATGAGGGTTTTATCGGCAGCAAGAGACGCCTCATCCAGTGTCAATCCAGAGGTGGAGTAAAGTCGCCGTGATGCTCGCCAAGGTCGCGCTCCTCGGGCGATTGGGACCGCATTGGGGTCGCGGTCATCGTCAGATAATTTTTCAGTCCCCGACGTATGGGAAGCCCTGCTGAATTCGGGCAGAGAGGTGGAATTCACACGGTCACTCGGATAAGAACCCATCACCACAAAATACGCACCAAAGCCGGGAAGTACTTTGCCGTCAGAACCTAAATCGGCTATGAGCGTCACCGAGTTGCAAGCCTTGATTTCCCTGCTAGAAGATCCCGATGAGGGCATTTTCGTCACCGTGAAGCAGGAACTTGAGAAAATTGGAGAAGCCGCAGTATCACCGCTGCGACAAGCCCTCGAGGAGGAGGGCCATGGCTTGGTCTTTGTAGAGCGGGCAAAAGCAATCTTAGACCAACTGGCCACAGAAGGGATCCGCTCTCTGTTCGCCGACTGGATTGAATCAGCTGATCATGGCGTTGCAGAGGCGTTGTTTCTCATCAACCGATACGTGGATCCAGCAGCGGGCAATGGCGAGTTGAAAGAGACCTTCGAACGGATTCGCCAGGATGTTTGGTTGGAGCTCAATGATGACATGACAGCGCTGGAGCAGGTTCGTGTAATCAACAGAATTTTCTTTGAGCACCACGGTTTTGAAGGGACTCGGGGCGGAGCAGCTCGGCCCACACATGCCCTGCCATCAGAAGTACTCTTCCAACGAAAGGGGAATTCACTCGCGCTAGGGGCGGTTTACCTCGCAATCTCACAAGAGCTTGGATTGCCCATTCACGGTGTAAACCTGCCCAACCATTTCATCCTGGCTTATTGTGATGGCGGACACTTGGGGGAATTCGCCGAAGGAGGAAGCCCTGAAAGTGTGTTGTTTTACATCAATCCATTCAACAAGGGAGGGGTCATCCATCCGGATGAGGTCAACGCTTTTTTGGGGCATCTCGAATTGCCGGTAGACCAGCGCCATTGTGGTCCTTGTCACCCCATTGATGTCGTCCGTCGTCTCATTGGTAATCTGGCATATGCATTCGAGCGTCAAGAGGACTTGGCGCAGGCTGAGCGCATGCGTGAACTCCTGTTTTTTGTGGAGGGCTGCTCAGCGAATGAGAGCGCTGAAAGTCCGGAATAAAGGTTTCAGGTTCGCGCGATTGCGAGCCAATGGGTGAAGTTCTACTAGACTGAAGGGCACCTGTAAGCGGATTCGGCTGATTTGTAACGGGTGTCTGTGAATGCGAAGTCTGAACCAAGAGCGGATTTCTCTTTGCTGACGCTACCTTCACCTCAGAAAGTACTTCGCCATGTGGATGGAAAAGGAAAGTCGGCTCGTTAGGGAATTTCGCTTCAAGGATTTCCAGGAGGCCTTTACGTTTATGACGCGCGTTGCTTTTATCGCAGAGCAGCAGGGACATCATCCTACTTTTCATAATGAATTCAGTTATGTGCGCATTGAGTTGCACACGCATGATGCGGGTCATGTGGTGACCGAAAGGGACAGGAAACTCGCCGACGCAATTGATCTGCTCTTGCAGTGAACGCCTGTTTCAAGCGGAAATGAACCCAATAAAAAAGGCCCTGCGAGAAGGGCCTTTTTTATGAAGGTAATTATTTAATCAATTCGCTGCTTCTTCTGCTGGGGCAGGGGTCACGTTGGCAGAAATAGTCAACCGGGTTTGTTCTGGAAGGGTGTTCGCATTGATGGTGACCGTTTTGGTCTGCTTGTTCTTCTTGCCTTTGGAGTTGAACTTAACCTCGATGTCTCCAGTTGCGCCCGGTGCAATGGGTTCCTTCGGACACTTTGGAACGGTACAACCACAGGAGCCCTTACAGCGCTCCAGAATTAGCGGCTCGTCTCCGGTGTTGGTGAATGTGAAAACGTGGGTGACCACGTCTCCCTCGTCGATGGTTCCGAAATCATGGCTGTTCTCGGCAAACGTGATGGACGTCGTCGGTCCAGCAGGCGCTGCTGGCTCTGCTGTTTTGGCAGCGTCACGGGCGGGGTCCATTTTCTTATCCGCTTCTCCAGCATTCTCTTGGGTATCCGTTTCGGTTTTGGACACCTCGGTGGAATCCGTTGTACTCGTGTCTTCATTCGGCCCGGCACAGGCTACCAGTAGCAGTGGGAGGGCAAACAGGGAAAGGGAACGTGCGATGTTCATGGGTCTTTTTCGTTGGAGCGAAATTAATTCAGGACAGGGCTTGGCCGGTGCATGAGCGCACGGTTGTTCCGCAGAGGGCCGTGAATTACGAAAGAACCTTTACCGGTGGTTCATTCCGCTTTTCTTGTACGTCCCGTCTCTCAGTACTTCAATGCCCCTATTGAAGATGGGGTTAATGGGGTTAAATACCTCGTAGAATGCGGTCGTATCGAACAGGGTTCGCGCCAAAATTGCTTTCAACCGCATCTCGACAGCACGCAGGCTGGTATTCCAGTCTTCCTCCACGAAGGGGACCTCTTCGGATTCGCCGAGAGCGATTAGTCCATCGAGGAGTTCCTGGTCCAATGGGGTGTCGTTCACGAACGCGTTGCGGTCGCTGTGCTCCGCTTCGAGGCGTTTCCGGTTGGCATCTACATATTCGAGAACCGCTCGATTGAACAGGCCTTTTCGGAGCAAGTCGGTGAAGTACGCGCTGTTCATACTTGTGTCAATTGGCACAAAAACATCGGGGAGGATTCCCCCTCCACCATAGACGGTTCTTCCGAGCTGTAGCGTCTCGTATCGAAGGCTGTCCGGGAGATCGAGGCTGTCAATGGACATGAGTTCTCCCTTTTCAAACCGCTCGTACTTCTCTCTCCTGTATGCATCCACGCCATCTTCGTAGGGTTTTTGTATACACCTGCCTGAAGGGGTGAAGTACTGTTGAACGGTCAGGCGAACTGCGCTGCCATCGGGGAGCCGCACCGGGCGCTGAACGAGCCCCTTACCAAAGGTTCGCCGGCCGACGATCAGTCCGCGGTCCCAATCTTGGACAGCACCACTGACAATTTCGCTGGCGCTTGCACTTGACCCGTCGACCAGAACGACCAATCTTCCTTTTTCGAAGCGTCCCTCAGTGTCTGAAATCCTGTCTTCGCGAGGAAAGGATCGGCCGTCTGTGTATACGATCAGCCGGTCGTCGGGAAGGAACTCATCACCCATTGCAATGGCCGTGTTGAGCATGCCACCACCGTTGCCTTGTAGGTCGAGTACAAGGTCTTTCATTCCTTCATCTTGAAGGTTGTCTAGCGCCTCGTGAAGTTCTTTCATCGTCTCTTTTGAGAACCGGTTGACCTTGATGTAACCAATGCGGTCATCCACCATGTAGCTGGCGTCGACAGAAAAGATGGGGATTTTGTCTCGCTCGATATCGAAATGAATGAGGTCCTTGGCCTTGCCCCTGCGTATACCCACATCCACGTGGGTGCCCTTGGGCCCCTTCAACCGGTCCATGACCCCTTTGTTGCGGATGCCAACTCCTGCGACAACCTCACCGTCAACCTCCACAATTCGATCGCCAGAAATAATGCCCAGACGCTCACTTGGGCCACCTGATATGGTCGACACCACCATGATGGTGTCTTTCATGATGTTGAACCGAACGCCAATCCCCTCAAATTTTCCATTGAGTGGCTCGTCGGCTTGCTTCAAATCTTCAGAGGGGATGTACACGGAGTGTGGGTCGAGCTCCTCGAGCATACCGCGAATGGCGGTTTCGACCAGCCCATCAAGGTCGACGCTGTCCACGTACATGCGGTTCATGTAATAGAGAAGTGTATTGAACTTCTCACCCTGCTCTTGCACAGATTCCTGACCTTGCATGACCGATGGCGTTAGGGTGAGCAAGGCGAGAGCCAGCGTGGACATCAGACAAGAAATGTGTCGAAGTTGCGTCATGTTCGAAATATAAGCGGGCACAAGACCCTCTGGTTCGTGATGTGAGGTTCGAATTCCCAAAAAATTGGGTGCAGAAGCGCGCATTACCTTGCGGAACCTTCCTGCTGAATCGTGGAATCATCTGCAAGACCCATGAAAACTGTCATCCGTTTCGACCTGTTGGTTGTCCTCTCTCTCTTTTTGTCTTCGGGGGTTTCCGCCCAGACTGATTCTCGGCCTTGTCCGCAAAGTCTCCTTGCCATGGAGACGTTGGCGGTGGAGCTGCCGGCCCTCGATGTCGAAGCAGCATGGAAGAGAGCTGATCGGGAGGAGTCTCAACTTGGCAAGTACCTATACGGCATTGTTCAGGAGGGTGCAGTGGATTTATCGCCTGCAGAAGGGGAGGATGTCCATGCAGCAGCTGTCCGCGTGAAGTGTGCTTCAGGTGTGG
>PBIE01000046.1 GCA_002720375.1 Crocinitomicaceae bacterium
AACATCCTGAATGAGATACCCTTCTAGGGATTCGTTGTACTCGACGCGCGGGTCATCTCTAATGACAGCCTCAACAGAAACAAGCTGACCCTCACCCCAATCATCTCCATCACTCCATTTAAAACCGAATTGAGACCGCAACAAGAAATGGTCCTCCGCGTCAGGTCGATCCGGCAAACTCAGGCTGATTTCATACTCCCGATTGCCCCAATACCAGTCCTCCTCTGCTTCAAAAACAGAGTCAACCAATGCTGACTGGACGGCATACGCATAGCTACCCTCTCCAGCTATGACCGGCGGAAAGGTTTGCTCTGCCGTGGCCGTCTCAAACCCTGGCGCAGTCACCGTCAACGTCCAAGTGCCTGGCGCCAAATCCACATCAGTCAACAGATGACCGAAATGGGAAATCCAATCCTCCTGCCCACCCCAATTCACGGTAACGCCAGACTCGTGGGTCAATGTGTATTCAGCAGCCTTGACGCGCGGACTTTCAGCAGAATCGAGAATGCCTGAAGACGCATGCGTTCGGGCATACAGGGAGTCGGCTTGTGGCCGAGCGAGAAAGGTCACCGCCAACTCGGGAGTGTGGTCGGGAAACTCAATCTCGCGCACCACCCCTCTGGACAATTTATCACACCCGGTCACGAGCGTGAACAAAGCAAAACCGATCATCAAAGGACGAAGTGGAATCAAAATTCGATGCGCCATGCGACAGAGGGGATAATGGGAAAGATGCCGTACTCCCGGATGACCCGGGTGCCGTCCTTGTTGACATCCACAAGAGAAAAGAACGGGTTGAGATTATTGTACGCGTTGTAAACGCTGATGATGGTCGAACGCAGATATCGCTTCTTTTCCTTGCGAACCGTCAGAGACAAATCTGCCCGGTGATAAGGACTTGTGCGGTACTCGTTCTTGCCCCCTGGCACCTCCACAACGGTCCCATCCAAATCTGGTGTCAATCCAGTAAAACTCGATGGAGCAAACGTTCTGAACACAGACTCAGGTAAAGTCAAAGCGCGGCCCGTTCCATACACCCACGTGGCCGACAAATCCACCCGGTCCGACAAGGGGTGCATAACCACGATGGACGCATCATGGCGACGGTCGTAGGTGTAGGGAAAAGGATTTCCGCTGTTGATCTCTTCAAACTCCCGATTCGCCCAACTCAGCGTATACCCAATCCAACCCGTGGTCTTCCCCTGTTTTTTCTGAAACAGAAATTCCACGCCGTAGGCATCTCCAATTCCTTGGGTGATTTGGTCCTCCCAAGCAGAATTGAAGGTGTTGGAAAAGCTGGCCCCTTCCCTATAACTCACCAGTCCCGTCATGGCTTTGTGGTACCCTTCCACACTGCACTCTACACCGCCGTATGTCTTGGCCCAGCCGAGCGCCCACTGCTCACTGGTCTGGGGGGTGACCCGGTCGGTCGCCGGCACCCAGAGATCGGTCGGCAAGGCAAGCCCCTCATTGGTGAGCAAATGGACAAACTGGTTCATCCTCGCATACGAGGCTTTTATTGCACCGCCGCCTGGCAACCGGTAATTTACCGAAACCCTCGGCTGCAGAGAAGTGAAGTTCACGCCGTTCACCCTCAACAAAGCGCCGTGCAATCCCACATTGGCCCTGAGATTCGGATGCAAGCGCATCTCGTCCTCGATAAACAGAAAGTGCTCATTCGAACCTACCTCATCGGACCCCAGCGTCGTGTCAATTCCAGTCACACTCCCCTCGAACGTCGCCTGAAACGTCGTGGCCCCAGGGTTGAATGTGTGCAATGTGATATTGCCGCCGAAACGCAGACTGTGCCGATTGTTCAGTGCATAGAGAAGGTCGATACGTCCGCCGAAGTCGACAATGCCACTTTGGTACAAACTGGCGAGGCGCGTGGTATTTGAATCGCCCACAACCCCAGCCGATTCGCGGAATTCAATGCCCGTGTTGAACGTGTACTGGCTTCGGGTCAAGGTGACATTGGAAAACAGCTTTGCTCCCCACTCGTGATTCCAGCGCAACGCGGCCACGCGGTTGCGCCAATCCAAACCAAAATCAATGAAAGAACTGCTTTCCCCAGATGTTTCTGTAGACTCGAATCCAAAGTCATCGGTCCCATCAAACAGACTGATATACACCCGATCGCGACTGCCGATACGCCAGTTGACCTTTCCATTTATGTCGTGAAAAAAATAGCGCGGTGTCGTCTGGACATTGGGGTCTTGCGCATTGACCGAGGCGATGATGGGCCGCGTGAGCACGTCGAGGTAGGTCCTGCGACCACTGATCATAAACGAGGCTTTATCCTTAATTATTGGGCCTTCAATCATCAACTTGGAGGCCAACAGCGAGACATTGACGGTGCCATGGGTCTCGCGCATGTTACCGTCCTTCATCTGCACTTCAACCACTGAGGAAAGCCTTCCACCGAAACGGGCGGGAAAACCACCCTTTGTGATGGTCATCTTCTTCACCGCATCCGCATTGAACACAGAAAAGAACCCGAAAAGGTGACTGACGCTGTACAAGGGGACCCCGTCCAAAACAATCAGGTTCTGGTCGGGACTGCCGCCGCGGACGTAAAGACCAGAAGTTCCCTCTCCACCCGACTGAACGCCTGGCATGAGTTGCAGACTCTTTAACAGGTCAACCTCCCCTCCGATGGCCGGCAGCTTCCGCAGCTGGTCCATTGGAATCTCCACCTTGGACATCTGCACATCATCCTCAATTCTTTCACCATCACTCAACACAACCGCCTCCGAAATCACAACCCCCGCAGTTAAGGAGAAATCCAACCGGGCATCCGCGACCAAATTCACTTCCACAGACTGTGGCGTATAGCCTATGTACGAAATTGTCAAGATCTGTTTCCCTTCGGGTAAAGCCAGAGAATAAAAGCCAAATGCATTTGTTCCCGAACCAACAGATTCGGCACCACACCAAATCGTCGCCCCGGGCAACATCTCCCCGCTGGCGGCATCCTGAATGTAACCGCTGAGCTGCACCCTCTGGGCATGTCCAAAACAAGCCATCCCCATCATCCAAGAGATTATTACAATCCTCATACTGTGAGTTGTGCCCAAAGCTACCCCAGAGATTGAGGGGCAAACCGATTCGCATCACATTAAATTGCTCTGCAAGCTGAAGCACCTGATCCTCCCTCACCCATGACCCAGTCCATTTCGGCAAATACAGACCGCGTCAGCCAGCTCGACATCTTGAGGGGAGCCGCTCTTTTGGGCATCCTCATCATGAACATGATCTCCTTTGGCCTGCCTGGGGTCCATTACCTGAACCCCACGGCCGAAGGCCCGCTAGAGGGGCTGGATTACATCGCGTTCCTATTCTCCGAAGTCTTCGCCAACGAGAAATTCATGGGCCTGTTTTCCATTCTGTTTGGTGCGGGGGTCGTCCTTTTCACCGAACGAATCGAAAGCAAGGGCATGTCAGCTGCCATTTGGCATTATCGGCGGAACCTATGGCTGTTCGTATTTGGCATGGCGCACGCCTACCTGCTCTGGAGCGGAGACATCCTAGTAACCTATGCCGTCTGCTCGGTCTGGCTCTTCTTCTTTCGCGGCTGGTCCGTCCGGGGACTCCTCCTCGCCGCCAGCGCATTCCTAGGACTGCTGATGGCAGCCAACGTCTTCTTCGGACTCTCCATGCCCTACTGGCCCCCAGGAGATGTCGACGGACTGCGCGCCTTCTGGACCCCCGACGCTGAGAGCATCGCCCGGGAAGTCGCCGCCTTCCATGGGTCGTGGTGGCAGCAGATGTCCGAACGCATTCCGAACTCCCTCGCCTTCCAAACGGATCTCATGCCCTTCACCGCACCCCGCGCCACAGGCATGATGCTGCTGGGCATGGCGCTCTATAAGTCCGGCGTGCTCACCGGCCAGCGGGACCGCCGGTGGAATGGGCGCCTCGCCCTCATAGGCCTGACCCTCGGCACGCTAATCAGCGGCTTCGGCGTCTGGCAAAACGAACTTGCCGGGTGGACCATAGAATACAGCTTCTTCCAAGGCGGCCAATTTCGAACACTTGGCATGATCGCCCTCGTTCTTGGGTACATCGGAGCCCTGCTTTGGCTTTGTGAAGGCGGCGCAGGCAAGTGGATGGAACGCCGACTCGCCCCGGTCGGCCGCATGGCCATGACCAACTACCTCATGCAGACCATTCTCGCCACCACCGTCATGTATGGCCATGGACTCGGCTGGTTCAACACCATGGGCCGGGCCGAACTCTGGTGCATTATTCTGCCCATTTGGTTGCTGCAGATCTTCTGGTCCAAGTGGTGGATGGACCGTTTTCGATTCGGACCGTTCGAATGGCTCTGGCGCACGGCCACCTATTGGAAAGCGCAACCCATGCGCCGCTGATTAATCCACGACCAAATTCAACGAAGACCGGAACTCCCCGGCCTCAAGCCGAACGACATACATGCCGCTTGGCATTCGCAAGCGAGGCAACGCCACCGGATCCCCATTGCGCACTCCCCCAGCCCAAAGCCGTTGGCCTGTCATTGTAAACAACTGCATTTGAACCTCTCCGGGCAGCCCTTCGAACCGAACCTCATCTTGCGCCGGATTGGGCAACAGTTGAACCTCTGGTGTCGGCTGTTCAGGCATCCCGACCACAAGCTGCCCAAACGCTTGGATCTCCCACAGTGAATGGCCCCATTGTGTTGCGCGCTGCAAGCACTCCACCTGAATGTAGCGTGCGTCGACATCGGGATAGTAAAGGTCATAACCACCGTCGGCATTGGTTTCGTGCACCAGCGTGGTGTACTGCGCACCGTCTAGTGACACATTGATTTTGAACTCACTGCTGTACGCCGTCTCCCATGCCAAGGCGATCTCGTTCAGATTGTACACGTCAAGCAAGTCCACCGTGATAACCTGCGGATCAGAGAATTCGGAGCTCCACCGCGTAGCATAGTCTCCATCCACAGCCTGAGACGCCCCCAACGCTCCCGACTCCTGTGAGGTCGCAGTGACCGGCTTCAAATAACAGAGGTTCGGAACAATTTCCGTTGCTGAAACAACGTCAATGTTGTGCACCAACGTGTTGTTGTCCTCGATCAGTTCGTTCCACACATTATTTCCGTCCACAGTGGCAAAGACCTCCAAGTCTTCCTCGCCTTCCACCGTGTAGGTACCGGTGCTGGCGCACAACATGGTCGCACCGCCGATGTTGAGCGTGTCCAACAGAAGCTCCGTAGCGGCAACCTCGGCACCAGCTATGGAAAAGGCAACCTCGACAGCCTCATCCATCAGCACCGTCTGGGTGCCGGGATTCTTGACCATGGCGCACAAGATGAGCGAGTCTCCTTCCACGGGGTATCGCGGAACACTAAACACCCTCGTGACCTCAAAGTCCGCGGCAGGCTGGCCCGATGTCACGGAAAAACCGACACTGGTCACCAGTGCGTCTGAGCCACCGCCAGCATAAAGCATATAGTCTCCCACGGCCACTTCATATCGATCCAGCGCCTCGTCGAAGTAGAACAGCTCGTTGGCCCCCAAAGTGAACGACACCGTCGCCATCTCTCCAGGCTGCAAGAACACCTTTTCAAAGCCCTTCAGCTCCTTTTCGGGCATCCAAACCGGGGCCGCCTGATTGTCCAAGTACAACTGCACCACTTCAGCGCCTGCCATGCCTCCCACATTGGTTACATCAACTGTCGCTGTAATGGGCGTTCCCTGAGCAACACTCGCCGCATCCAACTGAAGGTTGTCAATGACAAACTCGGTGTAGCTCAACCCAAACCCGAAAGGAAACTGAGGCGTGATATCGAGTTCATCATAATAGCGGTATCCCGTGTTATAATCGTCACTGAAATCGGCATTCCAATCCGGCATCTGTGCGTCATCGACAGGCATGGTCACAGGCAGTTTTCCGCTGGGATTGAAGTCCCCAAACAACACATCAGCAATGGCGTTTCCACCCTCCATCCCAGGGTAGAAAGCGTAAAGGAACCCCTTCATGTCGTCGATGGCATCGGGAACAGAACAGATGCCCCCGCTTTTTAGGACCACAATCAAATTGGGATTCACCTCGGCCAGCTCTTGAATGAGCAACTGCTGCATCCCCGGAAGTTCCACGCTGCCCCCTGTGCGGTCGACTGGCCCTGGAGCGTAATTCTCTCCCTCCTGGGTAGGATCGAGACCACCCACGAAAACCACCACGTCAGAAGCTTCCGCTGCAGCGCGCGCCAAAGCGAATCCCGTCGTGTCCGTGCTGTGGATATCACAGCCCGGTGCGAATTCAATCTGGCCCGATGGAATCTTGTTGAGCACGCCTTGCAACGGCGTAATCGAGTACGGCGGATCAACCCAACTGGAACCAAAGCCATCGAGTTGAGCCACTGCGGCACTGGGTCCCACCATCGCCACCGTCTGCCCCGTATTCAATGGAAGGATGTTCTCCTCGTTCTTGAGCAGCACAATCGCCTCTCTGCCTGCATCCAGACACAGCGCCTGATGCTCAGGGGTATTGGCCCCAGTGATGGGGTTGCCCTGCGGAAAATTGTCCATCATTCCAGTGAGGTACTTGACCCTCAAAACGCGGCGCACAGCCCGGTCGAGGTCCTGATCGTCAATGAAACCGTTCACATAGTCTGAGGTCAACTGCTCTTCAAAAGAGGACACATCCACGTCCATTTCGAGATCGCAACCGGATTTGAGCGCCTTGCTGGCATCCCATACCGAGCCCCAATCGGACACCACGTAAAATGGAAATCCCCAGCGGCTCTTTAAAATGCCATTGAGCAAGTCGGCGCTCTCCGCGCACTTGTCTCCATTGACCTTGTTGTAGGCATTCATCACGGAAAGTGCACCGGCATCCTGCATGACCCTGCGGAAATTGTAACCGTAATGCTCCATCAATTGGCGCTGGGTCATCACGTGGTTCACATTGTGACGGTCCACCTGCTGGTTCACTCCGTTGAAGTGTTTGATTGTGGCAATCACCGGCTGCTTCTGGATGCCGCGAACAACCTCCACATTCATGTGCGCCGTCAGGAAGGGGTCCTCCCCTCCCGTCTCCGGACTCCGACCGTTACGGGGATCGCGACAGAGGTCCACCGCAGGACCGAGCTGCTGGTGTTTGCTGTAGGCGTGGAACTCTGTGCCCATGGCAAAGCCCACGTCGTGCGCAAGCTCCCGGTTCCACGAAGCCGCAATGCCGATGCCCACTGGAAAGGACGTGGCATCGGAAAAGCGCACCCCATGGGGCCCATCCGACATGGTGAACCCTGGAATAGGCGGATTGGAATTGTCAGGGGTCGTCCAAAACGTATTTCGGTGAATCTGCGCAATTTTCTCAGACCAAGACAAGCCATCAATTTGCTGCTGAATCAGGACCTCCAGCGGATTGGTGTACGTGGCTGAACCGACAGCACAAGCCTCGCCAAAGGAAGACAGCAAGATGAGCATGTCACCCACGGCGACGAGACCGTCTCCGTCGTGGTCTGGGCAATCCGAAGTTCCCATTTCAAAAGCGCACGATCCGTTGTCCCATTGCGCAGACGCTTGGAAGTTGACCGCTCCCGCATAGGTGCATCCTCCCTGGCCAGAGCCCAAACAGTTCGAAGCAGGAGAACCTGCGGCTGCAAGGGGGTCATAGTTCATGGAAAAGGGATCTGAACACCCCTCACAAGGCGCACAGGCATTGAAACAGACAACGGCCATCGCCTCGTCTGACGTCGCTGTCGCATTGCGCAATCCACCATTTGCACAATCCCCAGTGACAGTCTCCCAAGCGACACCCAGCGCTGCAGCAGGTGTTCCAAATCGATATTCAAACGGTCCATCCACCGCAACCGTAGCCTCTTTGGCCCCCCAGGCACCCGTTACCATGGCCAACATCTCACCATCCACTTCCACGACAGCCTCCATGTTGGGGTCGGGCATCTGAACCCTCAGAATCACATCGTGAGGTTGGGCCTGAAGCCAAAGCCCAATGGCAGACATCAGAAGCACACATCCGAACCGGCTCCAAACACGGCAAAAGGAAGAAAGGTGTTCCATGGCAAGGCGGGATTGACCGTGATTCAAAAATACAATCCAGGCACCTCCTCCATGCCATGCGCAACAACGGGGCCTTGAGTCCCTAAATTTCAAGCATGGAGCGCAACTGGAATGTGGCCGTGATTGGAGGTGGGGCCGCGGGCTTCTTCGGGGCGCTCTCCGCCGCCCATCACCATCCCCGCGCCAACGTGGTGCTTTTCGAAAAATCGGGCAAGCTCCTCTCCAAGGTCAAGATCTCGGGTGGCGGGCGCTGCAACGTCACCCATGCGTGCTTCTCCCCCAGTGCCTTTGCCAAACATTACCCGCGTGGAGGGCGCCAATTGAAGAAGGCCTTTTCGACCTTCAGCGCCCAGGACACCATCGACTGGTTCTCCGACCGCGGCGTCCCGCTCAAAACCGAGGAAGACGGCCGCATGTTCCCCGTCGCCAACACCTCCCGAGCCGTCATAGACTGCCTGCTCGCCGAAGCACACAAGGCCGGAATCGACATTCGGATGAAA
This sequence comes from Crocinitomicaceae bacterium, assembly GCA_002720375.1. Classification (GTDB taxonomy): domain Bacteria; phylum Bacteroidota; class Bacteroidia; order Flavobacteriales_D; family Sanyastnellaceae; genus UBA8752. Next base: position 8,525 of record PBIE01000046.1, read on the forward strand.
ACCCCCGTTACTGCGATCGTGCCGCTGGAGGGCAGCGGATTCGATCTGCAAGGAGAACAGTTCGACCGGGTCATCGTCGCCACAGGGGGCAGCCCCAAGGCCACAGGGTTTGACTGGCTTGTCGCCCTTGGCCACACCATCAGCGAACCGGTTCCGTCGCTGTTCACCTTCAACATGCCCGACGAAACCATCACCAAACGCATGGGGCTTGTTGTAAAAAACGCCATCGTCCGTATCCAAGGCACCAAAATGTCCCACCAGGGCCCGGTGCTCATCACGCACTGGGGCATGAGCGGACCGGCCGTGCTCAAACTCTCGGCATGGGGCGCCCGCGAACTGGCTGAACGCAACTATGGATTCACCATTCAGGTCAACTGGATCGGGTTGATTAATGAGACAGAGGTCACCACTCATCTCAATGAGGCACTGCCCGGCATGGTGCGCAAAAAGGTCGCCAACGCCTGCCCCTTTACTCTGCCAAAAAACCTGTGGCTCCATGCGCTGGATAAGGCCGGAATCAACCCCGATACTTCATGGTCCGACCTCGGAAAAAAACTGCGGAACCGCCTGCTGAACTGCCTGCTCAATGACACGTACGTGGTGGCTGGAAAAACCACGTTCAAAGAAGAGTTTGTCACCTGCGGAGGCGTGACCTTAGGTGAAGTCGATTTCAGCACAATGCAAAGCCGGATCGTGCCCGGCCTCCATTTCGCTGGCGAAGTCCTCGACGTGGACGGCATCACTGGCGGCTTCAATTTTCAAGCCGCTTGGACCACCGGATTCATCGCTGGGAGCCTCGCCTAACAGCAGCTCCTTATCTTGTACCCCCTAGTCTCACAACAAAGGCTCTGCCTTTAGGCTCCTCCGTTGGTACAGGACTGAATCAAGCGCCGGCGTCGCAATTCATACAATATGCAATCAATAAACAATGTATTGTTCCAGCTTGAATATCGTTTTGCAAAGAGACTGCCTTCATCAACAAAATATCACCTCGCATTTTTACCCGAAAAGAGTATTAAGTGGTTCATCAACCCCAAAGGTGGGCCTACTTTCCTGACTCCAGAAATGACCAAATACAACTCATTTGTTCTTCCAGAGCAACATCGCGTATGCGAATGGAATCCTGAGAGAAGCGATTGGTATTCGTTTGCTTTTGTAAGACACCCCGTTCAAAGATTCTTAAGGTGCTGGCAGTCCAAAATATTTTTAAGTGGATACTTCGTTTTCAACCTTTCTTCTGAAGAGGCCAAAGCGATGCAAGATTTAGATGCTTTCTTCGAGCTCACAGAAGGTAAAAACTTATTTAGACGCGACCCTCACTTCTCACTGAAAACAGCAAAATTCCCTCCTAATGAGCTCTCTTTTGCGGGCAGGCTTAAATCGTTCTCTTCTGACCTCAAACGATTGAATAGCCGAATTGGATTGCACATCAACGCGTCACTTCCCGCCCCGAACAAAACGGAAAAACCCTCAATAACATCGAAAAAAACTTCAAGAATTGAGGATCTCCATACTACGGACATGAACACCTACGGTTATTGATGAAGTTATCCGGTTTGGTCTCTGTCGTCGTCCCTTGTTTCAATGCCGTAAACACGTTGGAACGAGCTGTAAAATCCGCATTGGACAATGAACCACTCGTTCACCAAGTAATTTTAGTAGACAATGCTTCAACAGACTTAACCTTAAAGCTATGCTTGGAGTTAAGAGACTCCATCGGCGATAAAATTGTTGTTACCGAGGAGGCGAATCCGGGAGCTTGTAATGCAAGAAACAAGGGCTTAGAGTTGGTCCAAACGGAGTGGGTTCAATTCCTTGATGCAGACGATTGGATTTCACCCAATAAATTCAATTTACAAGTATCATTTGCCCAGAGTCAATCGCTGGACGTTGTGGTTTCACCTTTCATTATTGTAGACCGCGAGGGCAATCGCTCCGCAAGCCTATTTCCAGAATTGCCAGCAGAAATGGGATTGATGAGAGGCTGTTTGGGCACGACAGGCGCAAACATCTTTCGGACTTCAACAGTGCATGCTGTAGACGGATGGAATCCAAAATGGTCAAGCGCACAGGAGTATGAATTGATGTTTCGTCTTTTACAGAACAATGCCAAGTTTGGGATTTTCGGAGAAACACTTTTTGAATACAGCTCAGGTGTATCCGGATCGATATCCTCTGGCGACTCATATTTATTGAAATCCAATTCCTTAAAACTGCGGAGAGCCATGCTCGAGGCGTTTTTGGAACATGATTGGTCAAAAGATGACAAGCAGGCTTTGATGAATGGCCTTTTCTTACAGATTCGGTGGGCACTCTATGTCAATTCTGAATTGGCCAAAGAGAACTGGGATTATTTACGGAGATTGGATTTTTGGCCAACGCGAGACCTACATCTTCCATATTCGTATTGCATGATGGTGCGGTGTTTCGGACTAAACTTCTCTGAAGGACTCAGGCGGCGCTTCCAACGAATTAAAAAATGATCAAGAGGTTAATACTGAGAAGCACCCTATACACCCTCTGGGTAAAGCTGAAACGAAGGTTCTCCTATCGACGGAGAATGCTGAACGAATTGTACTGGATAGCCAATCTTGATCGGCGATTTAAGTCAAGAAAAGAGCTTGAAGGCTTGGACATCAGAATGGGAAACTGGGCAATGGGGCCAGCAGGAATGTGCATTTTTCTGGACGCTTTAAATCAAGTAAATGAGCCAAAGGTCCTAGAAATGGGCCTCGGTGAAAGCACCAAAATCATACAAAGAATCGGGAGGATTTCGGCACACAAGGTCATTGACCATGATACTTCTTGGGTAGAGTATTGGACCGCGCAACAAAAAAAGCGGAATCAAACCACTCCCGAAATTGAAGTGTACCCTATGCTCTTAAGTAAACAACGTTCGCAATACGACTTTGGATCCAAATCCATTGGGTCCGAGTTCAATATTTTTCTTATTGATGGCCCGTTTGGCGCTCGGAACAATTCAAGAAGGAACATTCTTGACATGGCCGATGATTGGACAGCGGACAAAGAATTCGTGGTCATACTGGATGATGTGCACAGAACAGGAGAACTTCAAACCTATGCCGCCCTAAAAACCAAACTCAGGGAGAAAGGCATCGAGTTCAAATCAAAAAAACTAAGTGATTTGAAAGAGGTGGGGGTCATTTGTTCAATTCACCATTGGCAATTACTCAGTATCTAAAAGGCTTTTGGGGATTTGCCAAGCCTCTGAATTCTAGGGGGGAGTCCAGTGGACAGTGATGACGCTATAGCCCCCCTCCCAATGGCTGTGTGTCAATTTTCACTCACTGGTCAATTGTATCAGAGGCCGGGAGGCCCTTGCCAACTCCCGAAACACACTTTTGACAAAAAAGACGGAGAAGGTGACAAAACCAAACAGCCCAAAAATCTTGCGATGGACAGCGAAGATGGCCCTCATTAAGGCTGCGGAATATGTCGATCCCGAGCACAATGGTGGGTGCACCCTGCACGCTACTGGCAAGTAAGTCAAGGTGCCACCTTCCGCCAAGATCGACCAAGACATCAAGGTTTCCTCTCCCATTTGGTATCGACCTGAACCCGCTCCAAAATCTGTATTGAAACCAAGACCCTTCATCTGCAAAAAGCGCAGGCTGTAGATCTGCTCCATGCTGTTGATGGTTTGCAAACGGCGCTTGGATTTAAAACTGAGTCCCCGGAGAGAAAATGTTTCTTCCTCATACCGTGCGCGCCATGGCTCGCCTGTCGTTTTCTGCAATCGGGTGAAATAAAGCGCTGCTTGTCCCCCATCCTGCCAGATTAAATCATGGGCCTCCTGGATACCCTCTGGAATGAGGTGGATGTCATCATCGCAAACCACGACAAAGTCTGCATCCATTTCAGCCAAGGCATTCATAGCCAAGTTTCTGCTCAGAGAAAGTCCGCGATCCCTGACGTTCAAAACCTTGACATGGCTGCCAAACATTGCTGAATCCATGGCCTTTTCTCGGTATTGATTGACAACAACAACCGGCCCCTTCAAGTTGGAAATTTGACAAACGAACTTCTCGTTATTGAGCAAACCCGCCTCCATCGTTGCCACAGCAAATCCCAAGGTCATGCGGCTCTTCATGGTCACTTATTTTGAATGGGATCCCTTTGGCGTCCAACCCCAGAGCGTCGCTTGGCTACAGCATCATCGAGCAAGCGGGACAGCTTCATGGCCCCGGCCTCATTGCTCAAATCACTTACAGCCATTCTTCCCTGTTTAGACACGTCCAAACCTTTCCGGAAGAAATCGAGTAAAAACTGATAGACACCCTCTGTGTCATCATAATCAAAAATTCTGCCGGTGCCCGTCTCCTCTAGAAGTCGAGCCACATCCCCATCCACAGGGCCCAAAGCAAGAATCGGCTTACCACTGCGCATCAATTCAAACAGCTTTCCTGGGACACGCCCCTTACAATTGGGAGCCACATTGATCGGAAGCAAAAGCAGACCTGCTCCAGCGATTTCGTCGATTACGTCCATCCGCGACACCATACCTAGCAAGGTCAATTCAGACGCAAGTCCCGCCTCTTCCAATCCGCCAACAACATCAGGAGAAACACCGCCAGCAAGACGGATTTGCAACCCCTCCACCTCTTCTATCCGCTCGTTCTTCATTCTGCGAAGGGCTTTCACCAGAGGCTCAGGATTCCGGTCGTTACCGAGCAGTCCTCCGTGGAAGATGACCTGGCGGTTGTCATTCCGAGCCTCATAGTCTTTGAAATCAGCCTCGTCATACCCGTAATACAGAACCTCAACATCCCGAGCGCCTATCGCCTCTAAATCCAAGGCCCAGGACGGACTGGCTATGGTGATGGCATCCGCTCGGCGAAGGGCATTTTGTTCGAGGCGAGTGTGAATGCGGTGTGCACGACGGCCAATCCGCATGTGCTCGTAATAATCCACTTGGGTCCATGGATCTTGAAAATCCGCGACCCAAGGCAAGTCGAATTTCTCAGCAATTCGATTGGCCACGACCGTATTGGTGTGAGGAGGACCATCAGAAAAAATAGCATCGGCATGGTGATGCTTTAACCACTGACGGATGCGCCGCTCAGCAGGGCCAATCCAAAATGCACGCGCATCGGGAATGAAGAAGTTTCCCCGTATCCAAAGGCCGATGACGTCCAACCATCGGTTCTTTTTAGATGGTGTCGCCAAGATGTCAATCAGCGGGGTTTCCTTCTTCCTCCCGGAAAACAATTTGAATGCCGCAATGGGGTTGAAAGCGCGAATGCGGATTACTTCAATCCCTTCAGGTATGTCCGCGTTATTCTTGTCGTCCAGAAACTGGTAGGCGTCCGAGGAACTCGTAAAAATCACAGGCTCCCAACCCAGACGGCGTAGATATTTGGCCAGTTTGAGGCAGCGCAAAACGCCAATACCACCAGCAGGCGGCCAATAATAGGTGACCATGATCACCTTTTTCTTTATCCCATCCATGCCATCTGCATTTTCTGCTCAGCGCAGGCACTCAAAAACCTCATACTCGAGATGGAAAAATACATCTGACAGAAGAGACCTTCATTAATGGCTGGTACGCGACCGCGATATTCAGCCATCAGGCCAGTCTGGTCAGTGCTGTCAAGGCCGATCCATTGATTTGAATCCAAACCTCAACCCTCCAGAAAGCCGCAAACCCGAAGGTGGGGGAAACAAGGGCAAGTCCTCAGAAAAAATACCAAGCGAAGAGGAGGACGCGAGGGTCCCTCCCAAGTAACCATCGACAACAAACCGTCCAATGTCGAACTGGCGACCGAAATGGACAGATCCTCCTGTGGCCCTCCAAGTGGGGGTACCCAGCGGATGGGTTTCTGGATGGTCCAACTTATAGGCCGCATAACCAAAAAAGCCAGAGAAGGACAAATAGCCTCCCCTCAACGCTTCGCCAGCTGAATACCAGCGCACTTGAGGCTCCACGATTACACCAGACTTTTGGGCCATCTGCCCCAAATACCACGGGTGATTGGAGCTCAGGAACAAATGCCTTGATACCACATCAACATCACATCCAATAGACAACGGTGCATTCCAACCAACCTCCACACCCATGGAATGTCGCCCCACCAATAGGTCAGTCAAGTTGGTCCTGATTACCACCCCTTCCTGCGCAGACGCCTGGGAAAAGAGAAAGAAAAGAGCAGCAGACTTAAACCAGAGGATGGAAACGTGCTTCATTCGGTGCAAAAGAAAGGGGGGTGCTCACTTTGAAACTTCCATCAAGAATACAAACACGTGGAGCTCAATTTGACCAACCTCAAATATTAAACACTGTATGGACCACATTAAGCTGGTTTGGGTTGCGCGACAAACAGAGATGGACCTCTCCCAACGGTTAAGGTTATGCACACCGTAATTTGAAGCATGCGACTCTCCTGTCTTCCCTCCTCTCAAATACATTCCATTTTTGGCCTCTTCACCCTGATTTTCCTGAGCTTGGGGGCAATAGGAAATCCGGCGCAAGCCCAGACCGACCTA
>PBIE01000047.1 GCA_002720375.1 Crocinitomicaceae bacterium
GCGCGAGTGGGCGGTGGCATCTACACCAAGGCTGCTGACGTCGGAGCCGACCTTGTCGGAAAAGTTGAAGCCGGCATCCCAGAAGACGATCCGCGCAATCCAGCCACCATTGCGGATAACGTGGGAGACAATGTGGGAGACGTTGCCGGCATGGGTGCAGACCTCTTTGGCTCTTATGTGGCCACCGTGCTCGCCGCCATGGTGCTCGGTAACTACGTTATCAACGACATGGGGGGCACCATCACCGACAATTACGGTGGCATGTCCACGATTCTGCTGCCTTTGATCATTTCAGCTTTGGGCATCATTTTTTCCATCCTGGGGTCTCTCGTCATCCGGGTTCAGGACGGCGCCAAAGAAAGTGAGGTTCAAGCGGCCCTCAACCGCGGCAATTGGGGTTCCATTGTCCTCACGGCCATCGCCTGCTACTTCCTCATTGATATGATGCTGCCTGAGACGCTCCAAATGGACTTCTTTGGAGAGGGCATCCGCACGTTCAGCAGCATGAATGTGTTTTATGCTGTGATTGTGGGTCTTGTCGTAGGAGGCGCAATCTCATACATGACCGAGTACTACACGGGCCTCGGAAAGAGCCCCGTCCTTGGCATTGTACAGAAGTCTTCTACTGGTGCAGCAACCAACATCATTGCCGGCCTCGCCACAGGCATGATTTCCACGTTTGGACCGATTCTTCTCTTTGCAGCTGCCATCTATATCTCTTATGAGTTTGCTGGCTTTTATGGTGTGGCCATCGCGGCCTGTTCCATGATGGCCACGACGGCTATGCAATTGGCCATTGACGCATTCGGACCCATCGCGGACAATGCTGGAGGCATTGCCGAGATGAGTGAGCTTCCTGAAGAGGTTCGTGAGCGCACGGACATCTTGGATTCTGTGGGCAACACCACGGCGGCCATTGGAAAGGGATTCGCAATTGCTTCTGCTGCATTGACCGCCCTCGCACTCTTTGCCGCCTATGTTGAGTTCACCGGAATTGACGGAATCAACATCTTTAAGGCTAACGTGCTCGCAGCCCTGTTTATCGGCGGCATGATTCCCGTCGTGTTTTCAGCCCTTGCCATGAACTCTGTTGGTAAGGCCGCTATGGAAATGGTGCAAGAGGTTCGACGCCAGTTCAAAGAAATTCCGGGCATCCTCGAGGGAACGGGAACACCTGAATATGGCAAGTGTGTGGACATCAGCACACAGGCAGCCCTGAAAGAGATGATGCTGCCCGGCGCAATGACCATCGCTTTCCCACTCATCATCGGCCTTGTTCCCCTGCTCTTGGGTGCGAACCCCGCATGGGCTGCTGAAACATTGGGTGGATATATGGCGGGCGTGACCGTGAGCGGTGTGCTTTGGGCCATCTTCCAAAACAATGCTGGAGGTGCTTGGGACAATGCTAAAAAGTCCTTTGAGGCGGGCGTAGAGATTGACGGGGAGATGACTTACAAGGGAAGCGAAGCCCACAAGGCCGCTGTTACTGGCGACACTGTAGGCGATCCATTCAAGGACACCTCGGGTCCGTCCATGAACATCCTCATCAAGTTGACCTGTTTGGTCGGCCTCGTCATCGCTCCGATTCTCGGAGGACACGGGGGCGGCGATCACAGTGATCACGACCACGGCGCCATCGAATCTCCTGCTCAAAAGGTTCAGCCCAAGGCGGAGGTGAATGCAGCCGAATATCCCGGTGTATGATGAAGCGCTTTTGCTCCCCGGTCTGGGTTGTCGGCGCTGTTTTGTTTCTCGCCTCCTGTGGTGAGTCCAATGAATTGGATTCAAAACAAGAGCCTGCCGCCGTCAAAGTAGAAAATCCGTGCGATTGTTTCGGAGAGGGCCTTACTGCAGGCCAAAGTCGATATTGTCGAGAGTCCAAGCGAGACACGCGATTTTTAGATGCCTTGCGAACGTGTTCAATGGGCGAGGTCGAGGGGGTCAGTGCAGTGGAGAAAATGCCATTTGACGGTGAGTATACCATGGACAAGGACAAAACCGTCGTGCAATGGTCGGGAACCAAGGTCGGAACCATAGAAGAGGGGACTGTGACGCTGCGTTCCTGCACATTTTCCATCGACCACGGCATTTTGGAAAAAGGCGAGATGGTTATTGAAATGAACGGAATCAAAGCGACCAGCCAAAAGGGAAAGGCGGCTCGGGAGCTTACCGAACACCTCCGCAGTGAAGACTTCTTCAATGTCGCTCAATTTCCAACCGCCTCCTTTGTGGTGTCGTCTACACGTGCAGATGGGATGGGGAGCCTATTGCTGTCTGGTGCACTGACCATCAAGGGCAAAACCAAAGAGATGGATGCCCGAATCAGGTTTGCTTCCACGGACCCTGTGATTGCCACCTTAGATTTCATCTTCGACCGCTCAGACTTTGACGTTCGATTTGGAAGTGGGTCATTCTTTGAAGACCTCGGAGACAACCTTATTTCGGATATGGTGGGCATCAAAATGGCCCTCATCGAGGATAAGGAGGCCCGAAGGTACAAGTGAGGGTCTTCGCCTTAGAAAGACCTTGCAAAAAGTGCTTTAGAAAAGGCCATTCAACTCTGCATCGACCTTGGTGATGATTTCACCAAGTTCTTCAGGGTTGTTCTCAAAGTCCATGTTGTCCACGTTGATTACCAAGATGCGGCCCTTGGTGTACGTGGAAATCCAAGCTTCATAGCGCTCGTTGAGGCGGTTCAGATAGTCTAGTCGGATGCTTTCCTCGTAGTTGCGTCCCCGTTTCTGGATTTGTTCTACGAGGTGCCCAACGCTGCTTCGCAGATAGACCAAGAGGTCTGGCGGTGTCACAAACTGTTCCATCAGTTCGAAGAGGCGGAGAAAGTTCTCGTGGTCCCTAGAGGTCATCAGACCCATGGCTTGAAGGTTGGGAGCGAAGATGTATGCATCCTCGTAGATCGTTCGGTCCTGGACCATCTTCTGCCCGCTGGACTTCAGCGCGTGCAGTTGTGAGAAACGAGATGAGAGAAAGTGAACCTGCAGATTGAATGCCCAACGCTGCATGTCTTTATAGAAATCGTTGAGATATGGATTGTCCTCCACGCTTTCATAGTGTGGGGTAATCTTGTAGTGTTGGGCGAGGAGCCGGGTCAGGGTGGTCTTGCCCGATCCAATGTTGCCTGCGATGGCGAGGTGCATGTCGGTGAGGTTGGGGGGGCAAGGTAGTCTTGGCCTTGACTTCCCGCAACGCGCAAGGGTGTGTTCAGACGTCACAGTGCCTATTGACGACCTCTTGAATTGCACGCATCCACCCGTCTTCCATGGATAGCCGGGGCACCTTGTGTTGTCCGCCCAGTTTTCCCTTGAGTTTCAACACCTTTTCGAAGGTGCCTGTGGATAGCCATTCGAATCGGGGTGCAAGAAGGACGAGATTGGCGGTTCTTTTGGCGTCATAATCTGAGTTGACCTTGCGTAAATTGCGGTCCAGCGCCAAGGAAAACAGAGCTGGGTCGGGGAGTCCACCCGAGGCCATTCCAGGCTCGATGGCCCAGTGGTGATACCCTACGGCTCCTCCTAATTCTTCAGACTGGACAGCGCAGGCCGTCCAATTCCGTATTTCTACCCCGAACTGCCTTCCGGTTCGAGCCAACGCCTGCTCGGCGTCTCCCACCATGAGCTCTTCGCCGGCGAGGTTGAGGAAGGACCGGGTTCGACCTGTGACCCTGATTCGAAAGGGATTTGTGCTGGTGAATCGAATCAGGTCCCCCAAAACATAGCGGTGAAGCCCTCCATTGGTGGAGATGACCAACGCGTAGTCCGTGTCGATATCCACTTCATCAAGGCCGAGGGTAGGTGCGAAGGGGTGCGTATCCGGATCGAAATCGGAAGCAAATGGCAAGAACTCATAGTGGATGCCGTAGTCGAGCATCAGCAGCATGTCATTTGCGCCAAGTCTGTCTTGTATCGAAAAGAAGCCCTCGCTTGCATTGTAGGTTTCGATGGTGTGGATGCCTGGTGGCATGATGCGGTCAAAGGCGTCGCGATAGGGGTCAAAGGACACACCGCCGTGCATGTAGAGCTGAAGGTGTGGCCAGACTTCGCCCAGATGGTCTTTGCCCGACAGGTCCAGAATGCGCTCCATCAAGACCTGTGTCCAGCTTGGCACACCTGCGATGATGCGCACATCTTGTTCGATTGTCGAGCGGGCCATGCGTTCGATTTTTTCTTCCCAATCGGCCATGAGTGCAATGGACCGCGAAGGGGTTCGACGCCATTCGCACCACCAAGGAAGATTGTCGATGATGATGGCGCTGAGGTCGCCGGTGAGAACACCATTGTCCGCCTCCTCCGTGCGCCCGGTTCCCCCCAAAATGAGGTGGCGGCCACCGTATAATTTGGCCTTTGGGACCGCGTCTACATACATCGCCAAGAGGTCCTTGCCCCCTTTATAGTGGCACCGTTCCAGAGAAGCTTCCGTCACAGGGATGAACTTGCTTCGGTCAGAAGTCGTTCCCGAGGACTTGGCGTGCCATTTCACAGCACCGGGCCAGAGCACGTCTGATTCTCCATTTCGGACGCGTTTAATCCAAGGCTTGATTCCATTGTAATCGCGCAATGGAACCTGTCGCTTGTAGTCCTCGGCAGAAGAGAGACTGACCATACCATGTTTTCTCCCATATTGGGTGTCTGCAAGAGACGCGATGTGGTGGCGAAGCCCCTCTGCCTGAACCTCGAGAGGATATCGACGGAACAATTCAATTTGGTGGAGGCGCTTTCGGATGAACCAACTGAAGACGGTGTTGACGGGCATCAGATGGCTCAATTGGGATCGATGCGATGGACGTCATTGTTCATCGACTCAATTTCGTTTTTCACATCGCGGATACGCAAAGCAATTTGAGCCCACAGGCCGTCTCCTTTTCCTCGCGCCGCAGAGGCCATTAAACGGGACATGGCTTCTTCGTCGTTATCGGCGGCAAGGGCCATGTCAGCAAGAACAAGTTGGCCCTGTCTTTTGAGCCATTCCACAGCCCGATTGTCTCCCTCGGCACCCTCGAGTAGAGCAAGCAATACTTGGTGCTGCTTGTGCCTGAGCCACGCCCGTGAGGTCTCTTCGTTGTGCAGGGCATGGCAGAACACGCCGAGTTCCGGGTATTCCGATCCCATGAGCCAGTCCCGCAATTCCTCGCGTCCTGAGATGGCTTCTGCCCAAGCGAGTAAGACTTTTGTGGGGTATGGACGGAGGACAGGCTTTGCCATGGCTATTCAGAGGGGAAAGATGCGCCGTCTTTCCAACATCGGAAACATCCTGGGGGGGATATTGGGTTCCTTTATGTCCTCCGATGGAAGAAATCCCTCTTTTGCGTTCCGATGGCTTCCGCCTCTAACCTGTTCTCCAATCCCACCCAAGAAATGGACATGGCCGGTTTACAATCGGACCGTATCTATGACCGCCCATTTTTTCTGCTTTGCGGCGGGACGGTTTTGTTTATGGCGAGTTTTGGAATGCTCTTGCCCGAGCTTCCTGAGCACCTCGCAGACATGGGGGGCGAGGCATACCTCGGCGGCGTGGTTGGCATGTTCACGCTCGCGGCTTTTCTGGCCAGATTTATCAGCGGCCGAATTGCCGATCGCGCAGGGCGACGTAAGGTCATGCTCATCGGGTCCGCAGTCACAGCAGTGGCCGGTTTCGGCTACCTCGTGGCCACCACGATCGCTGCTTTCATGTTGCTTCGGTTCTTCCACGGGTTGTCCACGGGTTTCAGGCCGCCGGGCACCAGCGCGATGCTGGCCGACCGAATCCCCAAGCAAAGAAGGGGGGAGGCGCTAGGGTACCTCGGAATTGCCGGAAATACGGGTATGGCCTCAGGCCCCGCACTTGGGAGTTGGCTGACCGTGGAGTTTGGAATCGAGTGGATGTTTCTCGCATCAGCACTGCTGGGGATGGCCAGTGTGGCATTAACTCTGCCGCTCGAGGAAACATTGACAGGAGCACGTCCAGTCAATCGATCTGATCTCAATTTGCTCAAGGGTGGGCTCATTGACCCGAAGGCGTGGCCGGCAGCGCTTGTTTTGCTTCCAGTGGCTCTGGCATTTGGGATTTACCTGACCATTACGCCTGATTTTGTCGATCACCTCGGATACGTCTACAAGGGCTCTTTCAATACGATCATCGTGGCCAGTTCCATCGCGATGCGGTTTGTCGCCGGACGGATGAGCGACCGCCATGGCAGGATTCCAGTTCTCTTAGTGGGCACCATGTTGATGACGGTGGGCATGGCCACGATTGGGAGCGCGGAATCAAAAACCACAGCCACCATAGGGGCCTTGATTTATGGTGCGAGTATAGGCATCAACATGCCGACCATCTTTGCTTGGACCACGGATCTCGCACAGCCCGGAAAAATTGCCCTTGCGCTCGGCACCATGTTGATGTCCCTTGAGGTGGGCATTGGTATTGGCGCACTCTACAGTGGGGTTCGCTTCGGGGGCGTGGTGGCCCGAATTCCAGAACTGTACTACATGGGAGGTGCGGGGACAGCCATCGCTGCAATCGCCTTGTTTCCCGCTTTTTTGAAGGGAAGGCGCCATTGAGGATTCAGCCGTCCATATTCACCCCTTGAAAACCTCAAGTGTTCAGGTGGAAAATCAGTCCTTACCGCATGTAATTTTTGGCCATGAGCACGAAGGAATTGTCCACCCCCGAGACCACGTTGAGCACCCGTGTCCAAGACACGACAACAGCCCAACCAATTGAAACTTTAAAGGGACAAGACTTGGACGTCCAGAGTGTTCAGGCGGAGCGAAGGGAGCTCGCTCGTGACTTCGTGACCTTGAAGCACACCATTTCCCAGCTTCGGGCGGAACGGGATCGACTCGCAGTGGAAAACCGGGATTTGCAAATGAGGATGTCTGCACTGGAAACAGACTATGCCAACCTTTTCTCTTACGTAGAGGGCCAGCAGTCCTGAAATCAAACGACTGCGGCAGAAGCCGTGGCCAACCCCCTGTCTACCTTCTTGAAGAGGCCTTGAAGTACCTTTCCTGGTCCCACTTCGACGACATCATTTACCCCCTCGGCAAGGAGCCATTGCATCGTCTGGGTCCACCGCACCGGGGCGGTTAACTGCGCAATGAGATTTTGGCGGATGACTTCAGGGTCAGTCTCTGCCGTGGCCGTAACGTTTTGGACGATTGGGCAGCGCGGGGAATTCAACTCGGCCGATTCGAGCGCCAGGGCCAGTCGCTCTCGCGCGGGCTCCATGAGGGGAGAGTGGAAGGCTCCGCCCACTGGCAGAATTAAGGCGCGACGCGCTCCTGCTTCCTTCAGTTGTTCGCATGCTGATTCAATGGCCTGGACTTCACCGCTGATGACCAGTTGGCCGGGACAATTGTAATTGGCTGCGACCACAATGCCTTCAGTCTTGGCGCAGACGGCCTCTACATCGGCGTCTTCCATACCGATGATGGCGGCCATGGTAGACGGCATGGCTTCGCAGGCATCTTGCATGGCGAGTGCACGCTCGCTGACCAATTTGAGCCCTTCTGCAAACCCCAATCCGCCAGAGGCGACCAAAGCACTGAATTCTCCAAGGCTGTGGCCGGCCACGAAGTTTGGAGAGAAGGCTTCACCCATGCCCTCGGCCATGATGACCGAATGCAAGAAAATCGCGGGCTGGGTCACTTTGGTTTGCTTGAGGTCCTCGTCTGATCCATTGAACATCACATCGGCAATATCAAAGCCGAGCACTTCCGCAGCTTGAGCAAAGCGGTCACGGGCAAATCCGTGGGCGTCGAATAAATCCCGTCCCATTCCTGGGAATTGTGCCCCTTGTCCGGGGAAAACCATGGCTTTCATTGCAGCGAAAATACGCGCCGGAGACAATCCAACGCCTTTCAGAGAGAATAGGAGAAGCCGACAGAGAGTACTTCTTTGAATTGTGTGCCCGGACCGATGCGGGCTGGAATCTCCACGGTTACGCCCTGGTCATTGGTTTCTGTCCTTGCAGGTTCTTTCTCCAGCAGAACATCGTTGTCATAGATGAGGTGTGTGCTGATTGTGGTGCGCAGGGAAGCATTGATTTTGAGCTCGAGCAGGCCTGTCCAGTTCACATCGATGTTCTCCGGAGAGTCTAAGTAGTTAGAGAACAGGTCGATTTGGTGTGTCCAGGTTACATTCTCCATGAGGCTCCATTTGAGGTTCCAACGGAGATAGCCTCCGAGCTCAAGGCGGACGTGTTGACCTTGAGGAACGCCAAAGGCCCCCACGGAGGCGAGTGTGTCATCCATCAATACCGTGACCTTTCCTGTGATAGGGGAAAGGAAAAATTGATGTCTATCCCCCTGTTTTGGCGCGAAACCGGCGGCCCCCACAAGGTAACCTGGTGACATAAAGTCCGAAATGCGTTCGGACCGATCTGGGAGACCATCAACCACGGCATATCCGGGTAGAAACTGGGTTCTCGCATCAATCAGTGCGGACAAGCGTCCGCCATTGAGCTTGGATTTAATGGCGGCATTCCATTGGCCGGTGAGTACGATCCGATCGTCGGTCTTTCTCCAACTGCCTTGCTGTCGAAGCAAGCCCAATGCAACGTCGATGCCCCATGCGGTGCTTCTCGGCCCCTTCTCAACGGTTTTTCCAAGTTTGCTGAGGGCGGTGAAGGCCAGCGCACTTTCACCACCACCTGCCCAGTTTTCCAATGCCGTTTGACTGAGGTTCAGGCCGAGGGTGCCCCTGAAATCGCGTACTGTATCCAAAGGGTTCTCGTCGGCTGTCTGAACGGCCTTTTCGACACGGGGCACAGGAAGTTGGGCTACCAAATCATTGGAGGTAAGGGGTGGAACTATGTATAAAAACAAGACAAATATGTATATATAATGCATAAGAGCTTGATTTTATCAATTGAATTTGTGAGTGGTGGTGTGATGAGCCGGTATCGGTGCTAAATTACAGCCGACCCAATGCGCTGTCTTCCAATTCCCTTGATGTTGTTCCTGACTTTGTCGTGGACCGCTGCCTTGGACGCCCAGGTGGTGGACGATGCAGCTGCTGGTGTGGAGTTGTGTGATTGCCTTCCTGCCGATTCGTACATCCTCCTGAAAAAAATGAAGACAGCTCAGGGCCAGACCACCACCACGTATCATGCTAATGTAGAGGTGCTGATTACGTTTCTAGCGGCATACGGCGTCTCTGGTGCTCATGCAATGAATCTCAATTGGCCTGCTGATCTCGTTGTAGGTTCTGGAGATTTGACGGCCATGCTCACAGGTTACAATCACTACCCCCCTTTTGAAGAAACCCTGTGCGGCTGGGAGGTTGTCAACGTGGCGAGTCATGGCTGGATTCTGCAGCAAAGCGATTCGGAAGGGTATTCGGAGGCGTATGTACACGAGTCGACCTATGACGAATTCGACTTGGGGGATGCAACCTATGGTCAATGCCTGTTGAACAGCTTTGATTTGGAGATGGTCTACCTTCCAGATTCGGTGGTTAGGCTGACGTTTGCCCGGAAGTTCTTGGGGAATTCCAACCAAGACTGAAACAGGCATCGGTCCGTCACAATTTTCATAAATCCCCCCAATAGGGGATGTAGAGAACGAATCTCTCCAGCAATTTTTGCGCCCCAATTAAGAACGCATTTAAATACTTACTACATGCGCAAGCTCTCTTTTCTCGTCCTACTCTCTCTTGGCGTGGCCATGACATCTTGCAACAAGGAAACTCCTGGTTGTACTGACGAAACTGCCAGCAACTACGATGCTGATGCCACCGAAGATGACGGATCCTGCACCTACCCTATCACCGCTCCTGCTACTTATGTTTTCCTCGATGCCGACGGAAACAGCACAGTGAGCTACAGTGGGCAACATCAACGTTTGAACATGTTGAGTGAAATGGTCACTTACATGAAATCTGCTAACACGCCTGGAACGGCAATCGATGCTTCCACGTTGCTGGCCATGTATGCCAACGACGGATACACTTGGAACGACGATGAGGGTCTTGGCATGACCGGTTCATCCAAGCAATTGAAGAATAAGACAGCTGGAGGCGATCCAGCCGTGACGGACATGTTTGAAGGTTGGATGACCGATCTCGCTGCAGCGAGTGCAACCACCACAACAGATGCCTACGAAGGCGCAGCTGGAGTCACTGGCGTTGTACAATCTACCATTTCTTCCTCTGCTTACCTCCAGAATGGAACTGGTCAAGAGTGGGTTCAACTCATCGAGAAGGGCTTGATGGGCGCATGCTTCCACTACAACATCAGTTCTGTATACCTCGGCCCTGGTAAGATGGATGTCGACAATACAACCCCCGAGGATCCAGCAGGTGGCAAGTACTACACAGAAATGGAGCACCACTGGGACGAGGCATATGGATACTTCACCACAGCCATCAACTATCCAGAAGAGGGCATCGACCGCTTCTTGGGCAAGTATGCTTGGGGACGTGAAGATCCACTCGAGTCAGCAACCAACATTGGCAATGCTTTCCGTTTGGGTCGTGCAGCCATCTCTGCTGGCGATATGAATCTTCGCGATGCTCAGATTGACATTATTCGTCATGAGTTGGAGTTGATGATTGGTGGTACTGCCATCCACTACTTCAACTCTGGTGTTACGAACATTGCTGACGACGCCAAGCGCAACCACGCATTGAGCGAAGCAATGGCCTTCACCATGGGCCTGGCGTATGCGGACAACCCAACGGTGAGCCAAGCTGATGTTGACAGTGTTCTGGGCATCCTCGGCTCCGACTTCTACAACGTGACACCAGCCACGATGATTGAGGCTCGGGACATGTTGGCTGATATGCTCGGATTGACCGAGTATGCTAACCAGCTCTGACCCCAATTCGACCCGACGGGTACTTTGAACCATATTGATAGTAGATGAGACTCTCTCAAGTCAATCTTCTTATCACTGGAGCCGCCGCAATCGTGATGTTCACCATCACAGGTTGCGGCGGTGCCGGTGGAGGAGATCCCCAAAATGATTTCGATCGAGGCCCTTTGCTTCGCCAATACGCGGACCAGAGCATTCTGCCAGCCTATGAGGCATGGGTAGAGGCCACGGCTGACCTACACCTTCGAGCCACCGAGATGGTGTCGAATGCAAGTCCTGAATCCTTAACGGCGACAAGGACTTCCCTCGAAAATGCCTTTGCCACGTGGCAGAAGGTCATGTTGTATGATTTTGGCCCAGCCATGGACCGAGCCTTACTGCAGACGACCAATACGTTCCCGGTGGATACAGGCGGCGTCATGGAAGATGTTTACGATGCCAATTGGGTTGCCGGAACACCGGCCAGTTTAGATCAGATGGGACTTCCCGCTTTGGATTTTTTGCTTTTTCACGGAAGCACAGATCAGGTTGTTTCGGACATCGAGTCTAACGTTATGCTCGGGGAGCATGTCCTCAGGCTGACAGGAAACCTTGCCGATGAAGCTGTTGCTGTTCAATCCCTTTGGAACAGTGGGTTTCGTGAGACTTTTGTCGAGGCCACAGGAACGGATGTCGGCAGTGGCATCGGCATGTTGCTCAATGCATTTAATCGCACTTGGGAAGCAAATGTCAGAAAGGAAAAACTCGGCTTTCCCGCGGGAATCAGCACCTTTTCTCAAACACCGCTTCCAGGGCACGTTGAGGCGCCGTTCAACGGCAGCATCAGTGTGAGCCTAATCAAAGGCGCATTCGCTTCTTATCGTGACCTTTACCTAGGCACTCCAGTGCAGGGGGATGGGAGCCTTGGATTGGATGACTACTTGCGCAGTCTCGGGAATGCAGAGTACGGAGAACAGCTTGACTCCGACATTCAGGCGCAGCTTGTCGCCACGGAGGCAGCCCTTGAAGAATTGGAGAGCCCACTCTCTGCGTATGTCGTCGACAACCAAAATGAGGCGTTTGAAGTTTACGCTGAGCTTCAGGCACTTGTGGTGCTATGGAAGTTGGATATGATGTCCGCATTCGGTGTGGCTGTAACATATCAAGACAACGACGGCGACTGATTTGATGAATTGGTCCGCTGCAAAGAATTGGGGATTTTCCCCTGTGGACGGAGCGCCCCTTGTGGCGCTCCGTCTTGTTTTTGCGGCGCTCGTGTTGTTCAGCACGGTGCGATTTGCGTCCTATGGTTGGATTGAGTCTCAAATTGTTGACCCTGAGGTCACGTTTCCGTTTTGGATCTTCGCATCTGTCCCCAGACCTGGCTGGTGGGCGGCTTGGAGCTTGTTTGCGGCCATGGCAGCCGGTAGCCTCCTCATGTTGGGCAATCGTCCTCGATTGGGTGCGGCAGTCTTCTTCGTGCCCTTCACGTTTGTGGAGCTTCTGGACAAGACCAACTATTTGAACCACTATTACTTCGTTTCACTCATGGCACTTTTGCTGGCTTTTTTGCCCAGCCAAAGAAGAGATGCTGCAGGCGTGCCCCGGTTTGCTCGCGACCTGCCGAAGGTGCTGTTGACTCTCGTGTACTTTTATGCCGGAATCGCCAAACTCCACCCCGAGTGGATATGGGATGGGATGCCCTTGCGTATTTGGTTGCCCCAACACAATGACTTTCCCGTCATCGGGCCCATGTTGACCTTGCCGGAAACTGCAGTGTTGTTTTCATGGGGCGGGCTTCTGTTTGATTTGACAGCGGGCTTCCTGCTGTGGTCGAATCGATGGCGACCATGGGTGTATCCAGTTGTTGTGGTCTTTCACGTGATGACTTGGTGTCTTTTTCCCATTGGTGTTTTTCCGTGGGTTATGATCGGGTGCACAACCGTATTTTTTTCGGCGGACTTTCACAGGCGGTGGATTGCAGTTGCTACGCGAAAAGAGTTGCCTGCATTTAGACCCGAAGTTTATCGATGGCCTTCCTCCAACCGGGGATTCATTGCAGCGGCCTTTTTCTTATGCGTGCAGCTGGTGGTTCCGTGGCGCTATCTGGCCTACCCCGGGGAGTTGTTTTGGCATGAAGCGGGATATCGCTTCAGTTGGCGGGTCATGCTGATTGAGAAGGCCGGTGCTGCATTCTTCTATGCTCGGGATGACCAAGGCAGGGAACGAGAAGTGGACTTGAATGCCTTTTTGACGCCCAATCAAATAAAGATGATGGCCACCCAACCGGATTTATTGATTCAGACAGCCCAATGGATTGAGCGACGAGATGCGGAAGACGGCTTGGGGACGGAAGCTGTGAGGGCCGAGGTTTGGGTGAGCCTCAATGGACGCCGTTCTCAGCTTTTTATTGACCCTTTCGTCGATCTCACTGAAGTTCAGGATGGTCCGGGTCAAGCGCGACATTGGGTGTTGCCGATGGACAGCGTCGTAACCATGAGTGAATATCGCAGGATGAAACCTGAATTGAGAGCAAAAGCGGGATGGTGAAATTGGTTTTGAAGAGCAGTAAGTGGTCGATGGTGGCTATGAGCTCGGTCTTATTCGGGTCGGCGTTTGGACAGGTCCAAACTCAGCTCCCTGACTCTTTGCCACAAATGGCGAGGGAATTGTCTGCGGCTCCGGTGGTTGAGTCTCGTCCGGATGCTGTTCGTTGGATGCAGTCCATCGGAGCAGAAGGGATTTACACCGGGATGAAGAGCCGAGCGTTTGCATGGGCGGAAACGCCTGCTGTTCAGGCTGCTCAGCACCACAGACAATTGCTGATTGCTGTGCCCGGGGCGAATATCTGGCAGAGCGATGCCGCGGGCCTTCAGTTGGGCATTGGTGTTCGTGGATTGAGTCCAAGTCGGTCCTCACACCTTTCTGTTCGGCAAAATGGAATGCCTATAGCCGCAGACCCTTTGGGTTACCCTGAAGCCTATTACACCCCGCCCACACGGGCAGTTCGGGAGGTGCGAATGGTGAGCGGTGCCGGTGCCCTTCAATATGGATCTCAACTAGGGGGAATGTTGGATTTTGTGATGCGCGATGGGCGAGAGCATCCCGGGTTGTGGTCTGGCGCCGCCTTGTCTGGAGTTGGATATCCGGGAAAGGTGGAAGGGGACAGTGTGGCCCATGGATTTGCGCATGCGTTCGCAGAGGTGGGTTGGCAGAATCCAGAGGGTAGTCAACACGTCTATGGGGCAATCGAGCACAAGTCTGGCCAAGGCTGGAGGCCCAACACCAACTTCAACACGACCACGGGTATTGTCCGCGGGGGGGGAGACATTGGCTTGGCTTGGTATTGGGATGCTGATGTGGCGTGGATGGACCGGGTCGAGCAACAGCCAGGAGGCTTAACCGATGCCGACTTTGCTTCAGCAGCAAGGGTGTCGTATCGGGACCGCAATCATTTTCGGGTGAACCACCGTTCGGCCGCCCTTCGCATTCAGAATCGGCCCCATCGAACCGAGGCATGGCAGTGGAGTGGCCGTTTTCATTGGTTGCAAGCAGAGCGGGAATCTCTCGGGTTTCTGGGGTTCCCAAATCGCGTAGATCCGGGCTCATTCCGCGAATTGATTTCGGGCACCTTCCGCCATGGAGGAGGGGATGTACGTGCCGTGAAGCGCTGGCAAAACGCACATGGCAGCATCCATGCGCTGACCCTCGGGGCGCAAGCATTGAAGGGGCGCGGTTTGACAATGCAGGGTGAGGGCATTCCCGGCGCTGACCCGGTGTTCGATTATGTTGTTCCCAACGCGGGCGATGGGAGCCGTTATATGTTCCCCAACTTGCAATTGGCCCTCCATGCACAAGGGGCATGGAATCCAATTCCAGGCTGGGTTTTTACCCCGGGGCTGCGGCTAGAATGGATTGACACCCGAGCAGATGGGCAATACCGCGAGGAAATCCTTGATGGAGCTGGAAATGTTTTGGAAGACTCCGTCTTTACCCAAGTCGAACGGCGAACCCGTGCAGTGGGCCTTCCCGGCATTGGGTTTTCGAGGAAATTCAACGGTATTGAGCTTTACGGCAATGCGGTGTCGAACTACAGGGCCATCAATTACAGTGACATTCAACTCCGCAACATTGGACGTCAGGTGGACCCAAACATTCGCGACGAACGCGGTCGAAACATGGACATCGGACTCCGCGGCGTGCTTCTCGACGGACTTCGCTTTGACTTCAGTGTGTTTCAACTCAATTATGAAGACCGCATTGGTTTGTTTGCGACCACGGTCCCAGACCCCGTTATTCTCCAACGGGTGGTTCTACTTCGCACCAACATTGCCGACGCCCGAACGCGAGGTGCGGAAGTCACGTTGGGGGGCACCATCTTAGAGGATGTCGAACGGGAAACACGGCTGGAAGGGCTGTTGACAGGATCCGTGATGACAAGCCGCTACATCGCAAGCGAGGAGAGCGCCTTTCGAGACAAAGAAGTGGAGCTTGTTCCGGATTTCATCTTGCGCGGCGCCTTGAATTTCTCATTCCGGAAATGGGGCATGGACATCGGAGGTCACGCTGTCGGTGCCCAATTCACAGAGGCGACAAATGCCGTGTGGACCTCGAACGCCATTCATGGCGAAATCCCGGCATTTGCGGTCTTTGACTTGGGCGTTGACTGGCGTGGTGGTGCCGGTTGGGACTTGCGACTTTCGGTGAACAACTTGACGGACGCGCGGTATTTCACCCGACGCGCAGCGGCCTATCCAGGGCCGGGTATTCTGCCGGCTGACGGCAGATCCATTCAGCTGACAATCGGTTTCAGGGGTTGGGATTGAACCGCATCCAGTCCACTTCAAGACCAAATTCGCCAGCGGTTCCGTCGTATTTCATGAACCCGATTCGCAGGATGTCAGACAGGTCTCCCCAAGTCCAAAGTTTGGGGAGCTCTCCGGTCATCGCACTGCTCTTTTTGAGGTCAGCAAAATCCAAGGTGACTTCTTTCCATTGAGGCTCAGCGGCGAAGTTGGCCTTCCAATAGGGCATCCACCACTGCTGGGAGGTTTCCATCGTCAGGGTAAAGGTGTCGGCCTCTCCAGTGGTGGTCCGGCACAGCATGGTGACCGAGCTGAAAGCGGACAGGTCCTGTTCACCCCATTCGGAGCGAACGGAGCTGAATCCACCATTGTTTTCAAGGGACACCGCCCCCGCCCACGTCATCGTTTTGCGGCCATAGTTCACAACACCGATTGAACGGCCTCCCATCACGCCGTCATTCAGTGCCTTCCAACTTCGCAACGTTTTACCAAAGTCCAAGGTCATTGGGTCGCTTGATGATGTCAGTGAAGGAGAACAGGCACCAGCGAGCAAGGCGGTGCCGAGTAAAGAACGGAGCCAAAACATAACGGAAGAACCGGCCAACATGGACCGGGGTTCACTTGCCGATACAGAAGTTGCCAAAGATGTGGTCGAGCAGGTCGTCTGGTGTAATCGATCCGGTAATGCGACCCAGCTGCTCGAGGGCTTCACGATGGTCGACGGCCAAAAGGTCGCCGCTGAGGCCAGCGTCCAATCCATCCAAGGCGCGCTGCAGGGATTCACGGGCGCGCTGCAGGGCTTCGCGATGCCGCAGGTTTGTGATGAGAATGCGGTCTTCGGCAAGGGCACTTCGGAAGTCCCTTCCCAATCTTTGCTCGATGGCTTCTAGGCCAATGCGCTCTTCGGCGCTGATGGGCAGAATGTCATCGGCACCTGGGGGGAACCAGTCTTTTGGCGCTGGCGCCAAGTCAGTTTTGTTGATTAGGGTAATCACCACACCAGGAGGTTCTCCGATTTCCCCAGCGGCTATGTTCAGGCGTTCGGTGGCAGCGTCCACCTCGGATTCTGCATCGGTCAGACCGGCTTTATTCTGCAAGTCACGGGCATCGAGGAGGTAGAGCACAAAACGGGCAGAGGCAGCTTTTGCCCAAGCCCGGCGTATGCCCTCTGCTTCGATGTTGTCCGTCGTTTCTCTCAGCCCTGCTGTATCAATGAAGCGGAATCGGATTCCATCCAGATTGAGGACCTCTTCGAGGGTGTCTCGCGTGGTGCCCGGTGTATCGGATACGATGGCGCGTTCCTCGCGCAGAAGGGCGTTGAGAAGGGTAGATTTTCCGCGATTGGGTGCGCCGAGGATGGCGACGGGAACCCCCTCGGCGATGGCGCGTCCGGTGCTGAAGCCGCTTAGAAGGTCATCGATTCTGTCCAAAAGTTCACGGACATGTTTGCGGTACCCGTCCCGGTCAGCAAATTCGACATCTTCCTCGCCGAAGTCCAGTTCGAGCTCCATCAGCGCAGCGTATTCAATCAATGCCTCGCGGAAGCTCTGAATTTCCCGGCTGAAATCGCCGCCCAACTGCTGCAATGCAAGCCGGTGAGCGCCTTCGTGGTCTGCATCGATGAGGTCGCCGATGGCCTCAGATTGGGCCAGATCGCGCTTGCCCAAGAGAAAGGCCCGCTGGGTGAATTCGCCTGGCAAGGCGGACCGGCAGCCTGCATCGATGAGGCACTCCATCAAACGCTGGGCAATGAAAGGACTGCCGTGAATATGGCATTCGACCACGTCTTCTCCCGTGAAGCTTTGCGGTCCACGGAAAGGCAAGAGAAGGGCTTCGTCCAAGGGGCGATCCCCATCGGTGATGTTCCTCAGGACTGCGCGTCCGGGTGTGCAGGCCGCAAGCCCGCCATTGCACAAGCCATCAACAATCGACCAGGCATCTGGACCACTGACCCTCACCATGGCCACACCCCCGCGTCCGTGGGGCGTGGAGAGGGCGCAAATGGTCGTTCCATCGAGGGGGTGGGCAGGCATAGGGGCAAATTAGGCCGAAGGCCTGTACGGTGGTGCCTTTTGCCGCGTTACTTTTGCGCCGCACTTCCGTGCGAAACGACACAACGACCCCTGATTCATACTCCCATGAGTGTTCTCGTCAACAAGGATTCCCGCATCATCGTCCAAGGCTTCACAGGATCCGAAGGCACCTTCCATGCCAGCCAAATGATTGAGTACGGCACCAACGTGGTGGGCGGGGTTACCCCTGGCAAAGGGGGCCAGAGCCATTTGGACCGGCCGGTGTTCAATACTGTCGACGATGCAGTTCAGCAGGCGGGCGCGGACACGAGCATCTTGTTTGTTCCACCGGCCTTCGCAGCGGATGCCATTTTGGAGGCTGCCGATGCTGGAATCAAGGTCATCATTTGTATCACCGAGGGCATACCTGTTTCAGATATGGTGCAGGTTAAGGCCCACTTGGATGCGCTTCCTGGCTGCACGTTGGTTGGCCCGAATTGCCCCGGGGTCATGACGGCTGGCGAGGCCAAGGTGGGCATCATGCCCGGCTTCATTTTCAAACCTGGCCGGATTGGCATCGTGTCCAAGAGCGGCACATTAACCTACGAGGCTGTGGACCAAATTACCAAAGCTGGACTCGGACAGAGCACGGCGATTGGCATTGGTGGTGACCCCATCATCGGCACCACCACCCTCGACGCCATTCAGCTGCTCATGGCCGATGGCGATACGGATGGCATCATCATGATTGGTGAAATCGGTGGTGATCTCGAAGTCAAAGCTGCCCGTTGGATTGCGGCGAATGGCAACAAGCCTGTCGTTGGATTCATCGCGGGGGTTACGGCACCCAAAGGCCGGACCATGGGCCATGCGGGCGCCATTGTGTCCGGCGAAGAGGAAAGTGCGGAAGCAAAAAAGACCGTAATGCGTGAGTGTGGCATTCACGTGGTGGACAGTCCGGCTCAGATTGGCGCGGCCATGGTGGAGGCGCTGAAGGCGGTCAATGCCTGATTCCCTGAATGCTTAAGGGGCAACATGGTGCACGCCCACTTTCCAAGGTTGGCCGATCAGGGAGATCATCCCATCGAGGTCATCTGAGTTAGCAACGAAGTCGACTTTGGAGGTGTCGACCCAGAGCACACGGCTGCCTCGGGCTGCCTTGAATTGCCTTTCATAGGCCTTCTCCAGTTTTCTCAGGTAGTGGATGTCGATGTCTTGTTCGTAGGAGCGGCCTCGGGCCTCGATTTGGGCGCGCTGGCGCGCTTCTCCCGGCCGCAGATAGACAATGAGCTCGGGCTTTGCCATGCCCTCGGCCATGACCTCGTATAGATTGCGAAACAGGGTGTATTCGGTCTTGGGTAGGGTGATCTTGGCAAACAAATCGCTTTTGGCGAAAACATAATCTGAGACCAGAGCATCCCTGAATAGGGTGCGTGCGGAAAGCGCCGCTTTGACCTGCTTGTAACGCTGGGCGAGAAAGCTGAGTTCGACCGGAAAGGCATACCGTTCCGGATCGAGGTAAAATTGCTCGAGGAATGGATTGTCCGCAAAGGGTTCCAAGAGGGGTTCTGTTCCAAGCCGAGTCGCCAAGGCAGTCGCCAAGGTGCTTTTGCCGGCACCAATGCCGCCTTCTACTGCGATGTGTCGGTAGGGGATGCTCATGTGTTCGGCCACTGTGCAATGTCGGGCACGCTGTCCGGAAGGCCGCGAAGCAGATCCAATACTGTGCATGCGCTGCCTGGAATCTGAAAATTGGGTATCAAGTCAGCCAACGGCTGCAGAACAAACCTTCTGTGCACCATGCGGGGGTGAGGAACGACAAGGCCATCAAGATCCAGAATGCGACCACCCCACAGCACGATGTCCAGATCAATCGGCCGGGAGGAAACTGCACCTTCCACACGGGTGCGTCCCATTTGGCGCTCTATGTCGAGCAGGGCCTGCATGGTGGCTTCAGGTTGGGTCGTCCACGGTGGGTCGAGCTTCACCTCGACCACCCGATTGAGGAAGTCTGGCGTCCCGTCGGCCATGCCCACCGCTTCAGTGGAATATGTTGGAGAGGTCCTGAGCACACGGCCAATGCGTTTGATTTCGGTGTCGGCACGATCCAAGTGGTCGACGCGAAGGCCGAGATTCGATCCGGTGGCAATGTAGATGAGCACAGCCACAAAGGTCGGTTGCAGAATTCGAGTGGATGCACGTCGGAATCATCTGGTTATTGGAGAAAAAAGTACTATGCTTAACATAGTACATGGCGATGTCGATACATTTGTGCAGACATGACGAAGGAGACTTCCAAATCGGCGGCGCAGATGCGTAAGGGTGTGCTTGAGTTGTGCATCCTTAGAATCCTGCGAGGGGGAGAGGCCTACACTTCTGACATTATAGATGCCCTGAAGGCCGTCGATTTGCTCGTGGTGGAGGGTACCATTTACCCCTTGTTGACGCGGATGAAAAACGCGGGTACCCTCACATATCGATGGGTTGAGAGTCCATCTGGACCGCCGCGTAAGTACTACGACATGACCGACCGTGGACGGGCTCTTTTGGAGGAGTTGGAGGCCACATGGAATCAATTCGTCGATTCCGTCAATTCGCTTGAGTCCCACATGGACACCACCGCCAAAAACGCCCCGCTGAAATCATGATGGAAACACAAAGCATATCTCTTGGCAACCTGCTCTTCCAGATGGAATTGCCGGCCTTCCAACGTCTCAGTCTATACCTGGAATACATTCGCGGTGTATTGCACGGAACAGATGGGGCTGAAGAGATCGTCAAAGAAGTGGAGTATCGCGTTGCAGAACTGTTCCAAGAGGCCCTTTCCGGAACACAGCGCGCAGTGAATATTGCCGATGTGGAGCGCGCCTGTGGTCAGCTCGGTGACCCTTCTGATTTCAAGGAGGATGCGGATGCGAATGGCGGCGAAACTGAGGGGCACTTCAGTGCGAATCACGGTCACCAGGAGAAAAACCGAAGAAGGTGGTTTCGCGACACGGAAGGCCGTGTGCTCGCAGGGGTGGCCTCCGGCATTGCCTATCGTTTCGGCGTGGACCCCATCGTCATCCGCGCCCTGTTCATAGCAATGGTGATCTTCACGGGCACGGGCCTTTTGTTTTACATCATTCTCGCGGCCATCATGCCGGCGGCCAAGACGGCCAGCGACCGGCTGGCGATGAAGGGCGATCCGGTCACGTTGTCATCGATTATCGCGAGCATGGAGGGCCGTAGTCGCCGGACGAAAGACGCAGACAGCAGTTCTGAATCCAACCCGAGTGACAACTGGCAGCGCTTCATGTCCGATACATTGCCGCAGTTTATCAGCGCCCTTGGCAAGGGGTTGGCTTGGGTGGTGATGGGGTTCTTGGTTCTATCTATCCTCATCCTCGGGGCCTTCTTCTTGTCCACGTTTGTCGGCTTCAATCGATTTTTCTGACCCTTCACGGGCACTTTCCTGTCTTCTTTTATCAACTTTGACACGCTTCTCGCGAGATCCACAACATCATGAACTTCGGTAAACAATTCCTTGCGAGCCTTCTCGGCTCCACTGTCGCCCTCATCGCCTCGGGCACCATCCTCATATTCATCTTCGTTGGCGCCCTTGTGGGCGGTATGAGTTCTGCCTTTTCCGAGGTGGGGGATGACCTCGAATCCGATTTTGATTTTGGTGTGGACATCGAGGAGGGATCCGTTCTCCATCTGACCTTTGACGCTCCTTTCGTAGAAAGAGGAATTGAGGGTCCTGCTTTCTCCTTCAGCCTTGGTGGCGTGGATGCTGAGTCCCAGACGGGGTTGAATCATTTTCTCGCGGACATGGAGCGAGCAGCAGAAGACGACCGCATTGAGGGCATTCTGATGCAGGCCGATATGGTGTCGGGCTATCCCTCCATGTTGGGAGAGGTGCGGGACGCTTTGGTGGAGTTCAAGTCGTCAGGCAAATGGATTGTCGCGTGGAGCGAGGTCTACACCCAGAGCGCTTATTGGATGAGCACGGTGGCCGACGAAGTGTACCTGCATCCCGAAGGTGGAATTGACATGCGCGGCATGGGCATGGAAACCATGTTCTACAAGCGCATGCTGGCGGATGTCGGTGTTGAAATGACCATCGTAAGGGGTCCGGACAACAAGTACAAGAGTGCAGTAGAGCCCTATTTCCGCGAGAATCTGTCCGAGGCGAATCGGGAGCAGAACATGGCCCTTCTCGATGACTTTTGGGCACGCATTGGCGGTGATATTGCCACAGCGCGGGGCATGACGGTGAACGAATTGGATGGTCACCTCAACAGCATTGCCATGCGCACGACTGAAGATGCACTCTCTCTGGGTTTTGCAGACGGGCTCCTTTATGAAGATGAGCTTCACGCGCTGCTCCTCGAAAAAGGGGCTTCTGAGGATGAGGACGAGGAAAGCCACGCCCTCTTGGTGGGATACGGTCAATACCACAACCCTGATTTCTTCGAAGACTTCATCACGACCCTACAGGTCGAGTTTGAAGGAGGGAGCGATGAGGAAGAAGAAGATGAAGACAACGATGGGGAAGAGAATGAGGCCAATTCAGTGGCCGTGGTCTTCGCTGTGGGTGCCATTGAAAGCGGCCAAGGCGATGACGCCACCATCGGCTCAGATCGCATCGCTGGAGCACTTCGGGATGCCCGACTCGATCCAGAGGTTGGTGCAGTGGTGCTGCGCGTGAATTCCCCGGGTGGCAGTGCGCTCGCCAGCGATGTGATTTGGCGAGAGACAGTCCTACTCAAGGAAGCTGGAAAACCCGTCGTGGCCTCCATGAGTGATTTAGCAGCCAGTGGAGGATATTACATCAGTTGTGCTGCGGACCACATTCTTGCCCAGCCCAATACCATCACTGGAAGCATTGGTGTATTCGGGGTATTGCCTTCGTTCGGCAAGTTGATGAAGCAGCGAATCGGACTCGATTTCGATGGGGTGAAGCTCCATGAGCACGCTGATGCCGTCAATGGCCATACACCGGTCCAAGGCGAAGCATTGGCGGCCATCAATGATGGCGTTACTGAAGTCTACAATGCCTTTGTTTCCCGCGTGGCAGAGGGCCGGGGCATGTCGATTGAGGGTGTCAATGAGGTGGCCCGAGGCCGCGTCTGGACCGGCCAGGATGCCATGGATATTGGTTTGGTTGATGGCATAGGCAACCTTCAAGATGCCGTCGCGTTCGCCGCTGACATGGCGGGAATCAGCGAGCCTGAACTGGTTGAGCTGCCTGAGGCAGTGGACCCATTTGAACAGTTCGTTGCGGAATTTGCCGGAGTCAGTTCGGCTTTGGCCATCGCCGAGGCCGCAGGCATACAAGTTGATGTACTGGCGCCCTTCCTCGAAGTTGAGGCCTTGTTGAACGCAGCACCACAGGACCGGGTACAGGCCCGCATGCCTTATACAATTAGACTCTACTGATGGCGGAGGGGCATCGCGCCACCTCCATGGACGCATTGGGGCGGCTTAGTCCGGAGGCCTTTGAAGCCGCCGGGAAGCTGCCCCTTCGATTTGTTCTAGACAACCTGAGAAGCGGACTCAATGTGGGATCGGTCTTCCGCACAGCTGATGCCTTTCGCCTGGTAGGCGTTGAGCTCTGCGGTTACACAGTACGTCCTCCCCATCGCGACATCCTCAAGACGGCGCTCGGCGCCACTGAGCACGTGCCTTGGCGAGGCCATGAAGACACCGTAAGTGCCATTCGCAGCTTACAGGCAGAAGGCATGCGTGTGTTTGCGTTGGAGCAAGCATCTGGTTTCACTGCCCTCCAAGATTGGTCTCCCCAGCCGGAAGAGTGCTGGGCGGTGGTCCTTGGAAATGAAGTCCATGGCTGTTCGGAGGAGGTGCTATCCGCCGTGGATGGCGTCTTGGAAATCCCTCAGTTCGGGGTCAAACACAGCCTCAATGTTTCCGTTGCCGCGGGCATGGTGTGCTGGCAGGCTTTTCGCTCTTTTGGACCGCCGTCCGATGGCTGAAAGCTGGGCATCAGCCCACCTCCATATGAAGGCATGAAAAAGCCCCAGAGCGCTGCTGTACTCTGGGGCTTTTATGATGGGGTTGCCTGCGATTCAATCCAAGTCGCGGAACTCCAAGTCAGCACTCGCTTTCCCGGAAAGACCAGCGTCTTTTTCGACGGCCATGTCCCGGTGGCGCTTGGCTTCTGCATCATTTCCAACGTGGGCGTAGCAGATGGCCATCACATAGTGGGCCACTGCGCTGTCGTCACCTGCGTTGTCCAAAATGGTCTTGGCACCGTTGGCGTCACCATTCAAAAGCTTGGCAAGAGCTGCATTGACAGTGGCCTCTCCGCTGAAGTTTGAAATGGCTTGGCTGTAGTTGCCTTCTTGAATGGCCAAAATGCCCTTGTTGTATTTCACCGCATCACCGACTCCTGAGGCACTGCCCAAAAGGCGCTTGGCATCGGCGAGGTTGCCTTTCATTCGAGCGACCGCACCCATGTTGTTATTGATGACAGGGCTGTCCCCTCGCTCATCCGCTGTCATAAAGCGGTCTGCAGCTTGGTTCAGCTTGCCCATTTTCATCAGGATGACACCTTCATTATTGGGGCCGCGCCAGTCGTCTGCGTGAACACTGCTTGCAGCCTGATAGACCTTCAGCTTGTCGTCGTTGTTTTCGAACAAAGTAGCAGCATACAGCACCTCTTCAACGGTAAGGGATGCTGCATTGGTCATGGCCAGTTCCGTGAGCTCTTCGTCCGTATAGCCTTCGATGTCATAATTCAAGACAATCATAGAGCGGCGCAATTCGGGCAGGATTTCCTTTTCAATTTCCCGGTATGTCTTGGCGATGTTCTTAATTTCTTCCTCGCGGCGGTTCTTGTCGCTGTACATGGACAGGACTCGGAGTATGAGGTCTTTGTCCTCAATGTCTGAGGCACGCATGAGGGTCTGGAATCCGTCCCAGTCTTCACCCTTGGGGTTGTTGCCGAAGAAGCTGTCCTCGACATCAATCTTTGCACGCTTCAAAAGCTTGGACACAGCCGCATTGGCGCTTTCGGCGCGTTCGAGGGCCAGGTTTTCATTGAGGGTGATTTCGCCCTCGGGTGAAGCGTAGGCGCTCACCCGTGTGCTTTTCAGCATCACGCTGTCGTGGTCTGCTGCAAACCCAATGAAGTCTCGCAGGGAGGACATGTCCTCATCGCGAAGCTCAGCAGATCGCACGTTAGAACGATTGTAGGCATAGTGGATTTCAGCTTCCTCGGTGTATGAAACAACGCGTTGGAACGCGTCCTCTCCAATCACGAAGCGGTCGTCGGACCGAACCCAATTTTGAGTGGTGATCACACCGTCGCCGAGAACGACAGGCGTAAAATCCATGGACTTACTGCCCATGGCGCCGCTGATGCGCAACTCGAGTCGAGCACCGTCCTCCATGCCCTCCTGATACGCCACCTTGGCGGTGTAATCGAAGGATTTGGCTGACTTAAAGGGCACCACAGTGAAGTTTCCAGCTGCGTCTTCACCTTGAAACCCCTGCGTTTCGAAAGCGGCCTCGCCACCGTCCCAGACAAGGACAGGGGTGGCCTCGATGGAGGCTTTTTTCGCGAAGTATTTCTCTGGAAACGTGCCTGAGAGGTTCAGTTGGACCTCGTCGCCTCGAAGAACGAGTGGTTCGGGGTCCATCTTGAGATTAAGCTCCTCAATGGCCTTTTCCATTTTTCCGAGTCCACCGCACCCGGGAAGGGTGAGCAGGAGGGCAAAGGCGGGGAGCAGAAACGCCAATGGCTGGCGGATGATGTACTGCATGGTCATGAATCGAATTCGCAGGCAAATCTAATGCGTCCGAGCACTCAATCAGGCTTGAACGACACCCATTGCGGAGAACTTTCGAATACGCGCGTCAATGCGCTTGTCTGGGTTCTGGACGCGGAGCTTGCGAAGGTGCTTTAAAATCTCTGTTTTTACGCCGGAAAATGCGGCGTTTCGGTCATTGTGTGCGCCGCCCAGCGGCTCTGAAATAATGCCGTCAATGAGCTTGTTTCCGAGCATGTCATCGGCAGTGAGCTTAAGCGCTTCGGCTGCTTCCACCTTATGGTCCCAAGACCGCCAGAGGATGCTGGAGCAAGATTCTGGAGAAATAACCGAATACCAGGTGTGCTCCATCATGAGGACGCGATCACCAATTCCGATGCCAAGTGCACCGCCGGACGCACCCTCGCCGATGATGACACAGATGACCGGGACACGGAGCTGCATCATCTCGATAATGTTCCGGGCAATGGCTTCGCCTTGACCTCTTTCCTCTGCTTCTAAACCTGGGTAGGCGCCTGGCGTGTCGATGAGGCAAACCACAGGTCGGTTGAACTTTTCGGCAAGCTTCATCAAGCGAAGGGCCTTGCGATAGCCCTCTGGGTTGGCCATGCCGAAATTTCGGTACTGGCGGAGTTTGGTGTTGGTTCCCTTTTGTTGGCCGACGAACATGACGGGCAAGTCATCAATCATACCGAGACCACCGACCATGGCCTTGTCATCCTTGCAGTTCCTGTCACCATGGAGTTCCAAGAAACGCCCGTCGGTCAAGGCCTCAATGTGGTCGAGGGTGTAAGGGCGGTCTGGGTGACGGGAGACCTGTACCCGTTGCCAAGGGCTAAGGTTGGCATAGATTTCTTGGCTGACTTCAGCGATTTTCTGCTCTAGGTCGGCCACTGTGCTCTGCATGTCGACCTGGCCTTGGCCATCGATGTCCTGTGCCTGTTCGAGTTGCTCTCTGAGCAACCGGATGGGCTCTTCGAAATCGAGATAGTTCATGGGCATTCCGTTTCGGGAGTGACTAATCGAGACAAACGTACTGCGGCCGGACAGGATTTCCGCCCGAAGCCTTGGCAGATTCTCAACCCCGGGCCTTAAGTTCCGAGACCATGGCCCGAACGGCTCTTCCGCGATGGCTGATCGCGTTTTTGGTTTCGGGGGTCATTTCCGCAAACGTTACAGTGTTCTCTTCCGGTATGAAAATCGGATCGTAGCCGAACC
>PBIE01000048.1 GCA_002720375.1 Crocinitomicaceae bacterium
AGGCTCATGCTCGCGATACCGCAAGCATCGCTAGAATCATTGTCAATGTCGTCAGCATCAATGCTGGCCGCACCATTGGAGTCGAGTTGAACCGTGATATTCTGGGTCAGCGCTACAGGAGAGATGTTGTCCTCAACTGTGACCGTGGCAGTGGCTATGGACGCGTTGCCATTGATGTCAGTCACGGTCAACGTCACCGTGTTGAGACCCACGTGGCTGCAATCAAACGTACTTTGATCCAGGCTCATGCTCGCGATACCGCAAGCATCGCTAGAACCATTGTCAATGTCGTCAGCATCAATGCTGGCCGCACCATTGGAGTCGAGCTGAACCGTAAAGTCCTGGGCCATCGCCTCTGGCGCTATGTTATCCTGAACAGTAACCGTAGCAGCAGCCATGGAGACATTACCATTAACGTCCATAACCGTCAAAGTCACCGTATTTGGACCTACGTGGCTGCAATCAAACACAGTTTGACTCAAGGACATACTCGCAATTCCGCAGGCGTCCAAAGAACCGTTGTCTACCTGATTAATAGTGATGCTACCAGCACCAGTCTCGTCCAACTCAACCGTAACATCCTGAGTCACAACTTGAGGGGCAATATTGTCTTCAACAGTCACCGTAGCAGTAGCTTCAGACTCATTGCCGTTGACGTCCGTAACTGTCAAAGTCACCGCATTTGGACCCACGTGGCTGCAATCAAACGCAGTTTGACTCAAGGACATGCCAGCAATGCCGCAAGCATCATTTGAACCATTGTCCACTTGTGCCGGTACGATGCTCGCCGTGCCATTGGACGCAAGCTGCACGGTCAGGTCTTGAGCCAACGCCTCAGGAGCAATGAAGTCATTAATATTGATTGTTGTAGAAGTGGTCGCAACGTTACCGTTAACGTCCGTAACTGTCAACGTAACTGTATTAGGACCCACGTCGCTGCAGTCAAAATCTTCCTGCGAAATAGAGAGACCTTCTGGTTGGGGAGCAAGTCCGCATGCATCACTGGATGCGCTGTCAACCCATTGATACTTGACGCCAACATAGCCGGTTTCATCTAAATCAAAACTCAATTCTTCATAAGCAATTGCTATTGGGTTCACGTTATCCTCAACTGTGACCGTAGCAGTGACCTCCGACTCATTGCCATTGTTGTCAATCACTGTCAACGTAACCGTGTTGGGGCCAACGTGCGTGCAATCAAAGTCGGTTTGACTCAGGCTCATGCTCGCGATACCACATGCATCGTTAGAACCATTATCGACGGCAGCAGCTGTCGTGCTGCCATTGCCCTCCGTATCCAACTGAACTGTGACGTCTTGAACCAAGGCTTCAGGGTCAACGTTGTCCTGAACGGTTACCGTGGCGGTCGCAGTGGCCTCGTTTCCATTATTGTCAGTCACAGTCAACGTCACCGTGTTGAGGCCAACGTCAGTGCAATCAAAGTCGGTTTTATCTAAACTAATGCTGGCGATGCCACAGGCGTCGCTTGAACCATTGTCAATAGCGGCAGCTGTCGTGCTGCCATTCCCCTCAGCGTCCAACTCAACCGTCAGGTCTTGGGTTAGAACTTGGGGAAGCTCGATATCCGTTACCTCGATGGTAAAGCTCTCGCTGTGCGTATTGCCAGAGTCGTCTGTGGCCGTGTACGTAATCGTATGAATTTCACCTACTGAGAAGACAGATCCACTTTCAGGCCCTTCAGTACGTGCAATGGTTGATCCTGGACAATTGTCGGCGGGAGTTGGTTCAGCCCACGTCACCTCAGCGCCGCAAACACCCAAGTCGGTGTTCACATCAAAATCAGATGGGAGATTGACAATGGTTGGATCTTCCACATCTAGAATCGTGATTGTGAAAGAGAGTGATGTGCTGTTGCCACAATCGTCCTTGGCCGTGTAAGTAACTACTGTTTCGCCCACATCATACGTATCACCGGAAATGTGGTCGGCAGTGAGAGATTCAAGCGTGCAATTGTCCGTTGCAGTCGGCTGGTCCCAAATCACTGTGGTGCTGCAGAAGCCTGTATCTGCATTTTTTGTTATGTCTGCAGGCATGTCCACAATCTCAGGTGCCTCATCATCCGTTACGGTGATGTTCTGGACGTGCGTCGTGGTGTTTCCACAATCATCCGATGCAATCCAAGTCCGCACAATGCCTGCACAAGTGGTGCTTGACGCCTCTGAGAACGCAACGTTTGCGTCACTGTCACAATTGTCCGTTGCTGTGAGCGTAGCGGCCTCCGGAATGGATTCGCAATCCACAGTGATATCACCCGGGAGAACCTCATTAAATGAGGGGGCCTCCAAATCCGTCACCGTGATGGTTTGAACGTATGAAGCAGTGGTCTCGTTGTCGAAGCAATCCACCGCGACATATGTAAACTCACGTTCGATTGTCAAACCACCTTCAGGCGAACTATCGTCGGACTCCGTGCAATATGTGTAGGTGTCCTCGACAGTCTCCGTGACCGTGGCCTCTCCACAATCATCTTGGACTGAGTACCCCGGCTTACCCATGGCTGCAATGGAATAGGTGAAATCTGACCAACATCCGGTCAAATTGACATCGCTGGGGGGATCGATGGTGATGGTGGGTCCCTCTTCATCAGGGGGTAACACCGAAAACAGGGCCGAATTGACTTCAACTCCCAGAGGATTTTCGATCGATTCAGCGGTAACTTCTAGGAGCCCAGGAGAATCTCCTGAGGGGGTTCCAGTGAGGCTGGCAAAGGCTTGGTTCGCGATGGTAATCGAGAACAACAGGCAGCAGCTGAGAAGCACAACAGACTTCTGATAAGACATGGCGATACTTTTGGCTTTCGGAAAGTGAGAAGCAAACTCGCCAAAATGAAATTATTACATCTCTAATTTCAACGGCTTTGCAGACGCTTAATCAACTGATTTATAGAGTATTGAAATCGACACCCACATTGAAAAAGGGTGTATTATACGAGTATAATATTTTCTAAGTCCATATTTAATCGACGAATGATTTATCTATTCGTCAAATCGCGTCCAAACCAACCTATGAGGACCCCGTTTTGGAACCGTGTAAAAGGCCCCCGTGACTTCCCATCCAAGGCACGCATAAAAACCAAGAGCACCCTTTCTGGCATCCGCCCAAATGCCCCCTACACCCTGCTTTTTTAAAACGGACTCCGCTTGGCGAATCAACATGGTAGCGACCCCTATTCCTCGATGATTAGAATGGGTGGCCATCGCCCTCAGACGATAAGCAATTGTCGGCTCCAAATGAGGGTGTTCTTGGGGCATAAAGGACCCTATCCCAACCACCTCCTCCTCGCAAATGACCCCAAAATGAAACACTC
Source organism: Crocinitomicaceae bacterium (assembly GCA_002720375.1). Classification (GTDB taxonomy): domain Bacteria; phylum Bacteroidota; class Bacteroidia; order Flavobacteriales_D; family Sanyastnellaceae; genus UBA8752. The sequence continues at coordinate 3,329 of PBIE01000048.1, forward strand.
CGTCATCACTGTCTACCTCAAGTCTACAGGCATCATCTGCGGCCTTTTCTGGCCATAATACCGACGACCGTACCGCCCACGTTTCATGTGGTAATACCAGACGTACAGTGTACCCCCCCATTTCTACTGCATCCATTTGTTCCAGTCTCTTCTGTTTCTCTTGGTCGGCCTCCCCAACATTTTCGGTGCCTTCCTTCTCGAAATTCGGATCGTCTCCATCTTATCTAGCTCCTCTTGAGACGTAACCTCTATCGTATAATGCTCGACAAGAGATGCTCCAACTCTGCTCCGAGGTAAATCCATGACCTTCCACTCTCTCGTGATTCCGTTACGCCTGACAGAAATCTGCTCCCCAGGCTTCACCTCACGACTTGCTTTGATCAGAACCCCGCCGACAAAAACCTTGCCTTCCCGAATGGCAGCCGTTGCCAGAGACCGAGTCTTGAACACGCGCACGCTCCAGAGAAACTTGTCGACCCTCACAACTCAAAGTTCAACAATCAACCCCACAGCGGGAATAGCAGAGCCCGTTCCCAAGGGAATGAATCGCGCTTGGTATCGCGAAGGGTCTATGGGATTGGGAATAGGGGCACCCGTCGCTGGGTCTCGAACCACATCCAAGGCATCCGGGGCGTCGGGAACCTGACCGAGCAGGTTCTGTACATCCATAAAGATGTCCAGGCTCCACGTATCAAAAAACCACTTCTTGTCGACCCGAAGGTCCACTTGAGCAAAAGCAGCGTTGCGGAGTGAATTGAGCGCCGCATAGTCCAGTTGGGGCACATTCTGACTGTCCCAGTATGCGCGATCCATTGAAACCCCAAGATCGTAGGGCGTGTAGGGCAGCCCCCCACTGTACTGCCAGCGAACCCCGATTTCCCAGTCTCGATTCAACTTGGCTCCCCCGGTCATGGAGACAATGTGTCGGCTGTCCCATGCGCTTGCAGTGTATTCCCCTCCGATACCGTACTCACTTCTTACATATGTATAAGCGAGCAAACCGTAGACCCCCTTGTATAGCTTTCTCTGCGCGAGGAATTCCAAACCATACGCCCTGCCTTGCCCATCAAACCGCACGGATTCATTGCCCACAACCCCAAAGTCAGCCCCAAGGTTGGCCAACGCAATGCCTGAACTCCGGCTGATTGCAGCACCATCATAGATCTTGGAAAAACCCTCAAGCCCGAGGGTCGTGTTTCGCTCGGCCCAATCATAGCGAACACCGAGCACCGCCTGATCACAACGCAAATACGTCGCGCTGGGTTGGTTGACCCGCTGCCCATCCTCGACGTAACCGAGAACCAGATAACTCGGCAATTGGAAATAACGACCGATGTTGGCGTTCAAGCTCCACTTGGGCGCCACACTCCACCGGGCTGAAAGCCGAGGACTTACTTGACGAAGCGGATTGGACATTGAAGTATTGAATTCATTCCCGTCAATCCTCAGTCCTCCGCTCAAGGTCACCCTTCGATCAAAAAAGGGCTGAGAGGCCTGAAGGAATGCACCATACTTGTGCAGGCCGAATGCACTCTCGAAATCCACTGTCAGGAGCGAGTCTGAGAGAAACAGGTAGCGTTGACTCTCCGTCCGGTTGGTGAACTGGGCAAACTCATATTGTGCCCCCCATGTCATCTTGAACCCCTCTTGCCCGTATGAACGACGCTCAAGTCGGAGCTTGTTCTCCATTTCTTGTGACCGATAATCCAAGGTCAGGGGCAAATTGACATCGTTGTCTTCGTGCTTAAAGGCGCGATTGCTGAGCATGTTTCGGCTCGCCACCCAAGTCCACCGTCCATTCTCCGTGAACCGGTCGTACTTGACCCCAAGCGCATAGTTCCATTGGCGGTTGACCTGCAAGGCATCAAGAATGGCGACTTGATTGAAGTAATCTTTCGCAGCGGTGTCCTCTGCTGCCGCCAAGTTCAGCTGGAAGTCGTCATAGGCTCCAATACCCAGAACCGTCAGGCGCCCATTGGGAGAAGCCTGATGGACCCACTTGAACTGCATGTCATTATAAATCGGCAAAAAAGGAAGGCCTAGCAATTCGAAGAGAAACTGTAAATAGCTCCTTCGTGCACTGATAATCAGGGAACTGTTTTCTCCTGTCGGCCCTTCGAAGGTGAGTCCCAGGTCGCTTGTTCCAACCACCGCGTTGGACGTCCACTCGTCGGTTCGGGCAGTTTTAAACCCAAATTCCAGCACACTAGACAATGCATTTCCCCGGGTTGCCGGGAACGCACCAGCAAAAAACTCAACCTCTTCGACCAAATCCACGTTGATCATGCCCACGGGTCCCCCACTGGCACCTTGGGTTTGAAAATGGTTGATGTTCGGGATTTCGATGCCATCGATATAGAACCGATTTTCATTTGGAGCCCCACCCCGAATGACGATGTCGTTTCTAAAACTCGGAATGGCCGCTACACCCGGAAGACTTCGAATTGCTTTGCTTATGTCTCGGCCTCCACCGGGGTTGCGCTTGATTTCATTTGTCCCAATTCTCCGCAGGGATACGGGGGACTCTTCCTCACCTTTGGCCGATAACGCCACAACCTCCGCAGCCTCCACCGCGACAGTCAGCGGCTCCATTGTCACTGTCAAGAAAGCCGATCGCGCCAGTGTCAATTCCACTTCAAGGCGCCTGGTCGACTTGTATCCCACCGAACTGAAAAACAGATTGACCACACCAGCCTCAAGACCCCCAAGCTCGAATTCCCCTTTGAAGTCAGTGGTTGTGCCCGATATCGCACCCTGAATCACAACCGATACAAATGGAAGCGGATCTCCGGTCACCTCATCGGTGACCACACCCTTGACGGAAGCAGTTTGCGCCTGGGTAGAAATCGAAAAAAGAAGGAATAAAACCGAAAAAAAAGGGCTTCGGGAGTCAAATTTGAGCATAGAAACCATCACTTGTGCATAGGGAACACTGGAAACCCCGCGAAGGTTTCCCTCAACTGATGTCCAAGTCCAAACGCTTTCGGATGACCTCGAGGGCCGGATTTTCCGAGGCCCATCTTAAGTAACGGTCCTTCGGCGCGATGAATTCCACTGGCGCCTCAACCTTCGAAACCTGCACATCCAATGCGATCGATCCATTGCCCACCTCCGTTCTGATGAAATGCAACAATTCTGTGGAACACTCCTTGAGTTCTTCAAATTGCACATCATTGGCCACGGTAAAGCGAATGGTGGGGTCCGCGAATTCAAAGTCACCATTGGCCAACGTCGCCGCCAGCCCTACTTTGTTCCTCCGTCTTAGGTCCTCCGCCAAGGTCACCCATGCTTTCTTGATACGCTCAACATCATAGTCCGCATCCAAACCGGACGTGTCGCAGAATTCTGCACTGGTATCCCTCTCCTGATCCTCGAGGGCAATCAACATGCTCTTCCCTCCAGTCAAACCCGCCAAATTTCCAGTCGGTCTAACCGTCACCTTCGGCTTACCAAGCACAATGGCCAGGTCAGCATCTATGACTTCATCACCTTCAGTACACGACGAGACCGATGCGTTTTCACTTGCAAGCTCGGGGCCTTTCGGTGCCGGAGTGACCTCTTCGAGGGACGCCTGACTTGGAGTCGATTCTTCAACCAAGGGAGGGGCCAAATCAGTTACAGAATCCGTTACCGGCTTTTCTTGGGGTACCTCCCGAACACCTGCAGCGGAAGACAAATCCACATTGGAGACAGATTGGCTAGAGACCGCAGAGGGCTGTGTGCTCCGCCCGCCAACAGGCACTGGCTCACTAAGGCCAATGTCCGCCCCCCAGCCGACGATGGGAGTCAGCTCATTTTTTTTTTGCTCCCTCCGCGGAGACCGCTTCGAGAGAACCGATGCGCATCAGCATCAATTCGACAAGCAATCGAGGATGCCTTGACATCCGGTACTGCTGGTCTGCTTCATTGGCGTGCCCAATGGCACCGACGAGAAAATGCAACCCACACTTGCGGGCCTGCTCCCCGAAACGATCGGCAACAGATACGCCCGCCTCCATGAGAGACAATGTCGCTTCATCCTTACACACCATCAGATTGCGAAGGTGTTGTCCTAAACCTGTGACAAAGTGATGGGCATCAAACCCGGCAGCCACAACCTCCTCAAGCTGGAGCAGCATGTCTCCAATTCGACCTTCTAAGCCCGCGTCTATTATATTAAAGTACACGTCGTGCCCGAGGACATTGAGGTGCTGCGTCACGGCTGCGTAGGTCACACCATCTGAACTGGAAGCGACCATTTGATCAAAAATGCTGAGCGCATCACGCATCGCGCCATCCGCGCGCTGGGCTATGACGTTCAACGCCTCCGGTTCCGTCAGAACCCCCTCTTGTCCCGCCACATACAATAGGTGGTTGGCAATGTCTCGAGTGGTGATGCGCCGAAAGTCATAAATCTGGCAACGCGATAGGATGGTCGGAAGAATTTTGTGCTTCTCCGTGGTGGCGAGGATGAACACCGCGTGCTTAGGTGGCTCCTCCAGCGTTTTAAGAAAAGCATTGAATGCGTCCTTGGAGAGCATGTGAACCTCGTCGATCACGTAGACCTTGTACTGCCCATCCTGTGGTGGAATCCGCACCTGATCAATTATGCTACGAATGTTCTCGACCCCATTGTTGGAGGCAGCGTCCAATTCGAAGACATTAAAACTTCGCTCGGCCTGATCGGTGGTAAAACCGTTAATAGCATTGGCAAAAATTCGTGCGCAGGTGGTCTTCCCTACCCCACGTGGCCCACAAAACAGGTATGCCTGCGCGATGTGTCCGGATTCAATGCTGTGGCGCAGCGTGTCTGTGATGGACTTCTGGCCCACCACCGTCTCCCAAGTGGTCGGTCGGTACTTCCTTGCAGATACGAGGAAACTGTTTCCATCAGCCATGATTCAAAGGTGCGGCTTGACATTGAATTGCGAGCGGTTCAATTTTGCACACAGCGCTCACATTTTGCCTTTGTCGGGCCGATGTGAGAGAATCAATGCCTTGACCCTTGCGCACCCATCTCGTTTAGCGTAGATTTGCGCCCCCTTTTTCGCATAGCATATGTTCCGGAATCGATACGAAACTGTCTTCATCATCACCCCCGTGCTCTCAGACGAGCAGACCAAAGAGGTGGTTAAGAAGTTCAAAGGCCTCCTGAAAGAAAAAGGAGCTAAAATCACCCATGAGGAGAATTGGGGTATGCGAAAGCTTGCCTATCCTATTCAAAAGAAGTCAACTGGCTTCTATTATCTGGTGGAGTTTGATGCTGAGCCCACGACGATTCTCCCCTTCGAAACTGAGTTCCGCCGGGACGAACGCATTATTCGTTTCCTGACCACCAAAATGGACAAGAACCACATCGAATACGCTGAAAGCCGCCGTGACAGAGAGTCTGATCGCCGCGAAAAGCCAAAGCAAACGGGTGCAGAAGCCCAAGCCTGAACGCCCAAAAGCCTACTGATATGGCCGAAAACAAAAACGTGCGTTACCTGAACCCTATTGCCATAGACACGAAGAACGAGCGCTACTGCCGTTTCCGTGAAAAGGGCTTCAAGTACATTGATTACAAGGATCCCGACTTCCTTTTGATGCTGGTGAACGAGCAGGGCAAGATTCTGCCCCGCCGCCTCACAGGAACAAGCTTAAAATACCAGCGACGTCTGGGCAAGGCCATCAAAAAGGCCCGTCACCTCGCATTGCTTCCCTACCTCGCTGATCAGCTCCGCTGATTGGCCAAAGACCCTGAGACATGGATGTGATTCTCAAGCAGGACGTTGAACGCCTGGGCGCCAAGAACGACATCGTGACCGTCAAAACCGGTTACGCACGGAACTACCTGATTCCAAAAGGATTCGCAGTTGCAGCAACCGAAAGTGCACGGAAAGTTGTGGCTGAAACCATCCGCCAGCAGTCCCACAAAGCCGAGAAGGCGCTGGAAGACGCCAAGGCTCTAGCCGAGAAGATGAACGGCTTGACCGTGAAGATTGGCGCCAAAGCTGGCGAGAGCGGTAAGATTTTCGGCTCGGTCAACAACATTCAATTGGCTGAGGCTTTAGCGGCTGCCGGTTACGTCGTCGATCGAAAGAACATCGATCTTGGCAGTGACGCCATTCGCGATTTGGGTAGTTACAGTGCAAAGGTCCAACTCCACAAAGGGGTCACAGCTGAGGTGAACTTCGAAGTAGTCGCCGAATAACATTCATTCCCCTGGTGGGATGAAAACAAGAAAAAGGGGGTGTTGCCCCCTTTTTTTGTACTCTGAGGTCTCCCCTATGTCTGCCTTTAACCTTCACAGCAAATTCAAACCCACAGGCGACCAACCCGGGGCCATCCGGCAGTTGGTGGAAGGTGTGGAGTCAGGAACAACTCACCAAACTTTGCTCGGGGTAACCGGCTCGGGCAAAACCTTTTCCATTGCCAACGTCATTGAACAGACGCAGCGTCCAACATTGGTCCTAAGTCACAATAAGACGCTGGCTTCACAGCTCTATAGTGAGTTCAAGGAGTTCTTCCCTGACAACCTCGTAGAGTACTTTGTCAGTTACTACGATTACTATCAGCCCGAGGCCTACATCCCCTCAAGTGGGACCTATATAGAAAAAGATCTGGCAATCAACGAAGAGATTGAAAAGCTTCGCCTTTCGGCCACCTCAGCACTCCTGAGCGGTCGGCGCGATGTCATCGTCGTTGCCTCCATCAGCTGCATTTATGGCATAGGAAATCCCGTGGAGTTCCACAAAAGTGTCATCGAAGTCAAAGTGGGGCAGATGATCAGCAGAAAAGCCCTTTTGCATCGCCTGGTGGAAAGCCTATATCACCGCACGCGAGCAGACTTTAATCGCGGCTCCTTTCGGGTCAATGGAGATGTCGTCGACGTCTTTCTTGCGTACGCGGATCACGCTGTGCGCATCCACTTCTGGGGCAATGAAATCGAACGCATCGAAACCATAGACCCCGAGCACGGTCATGTACTCCATGCATTCGATTCGCTTCGAATCTATCCGGCTAACCTATTTGTCACGGGCAAGGACACCCTACAACAGTGCATCTGGGAAATACAGCAGGACATGGTGAAACAAGTGAAGTGGTTCAATGAACAGGGCCGCTTCATCGAAGGAAAGAGACTCGAAGAGCGCACTGTTCACGATTTGGAGATGATGCGGGAACTTGGATTTTGTAACGGCATCGAAAATTACAGCCGCTACTTTGACCGGAGACAGCCCGGCCAACGGCCATTCTGCCTTCTCGACTACTTCGCGGACGACTTCTTGCTCGTCGTTGATGAAAGTCACGTGACCGTGCCCCAAGTCGGCGCCATGTTCGGCGGAGACCGTTCGCGAAAAGTGTCCTTGGTGGAGCACGGGTTCCGGTTGCCTTCTGCCTTGGACAACCGACCTCTCAAGGACGACGAATTTCAAGGCATGCTGAACCAGGTCATCTATGTGAGTGCGACACCGGCTGACTACGAGCTCGAAAAAAGTGAAGGTGTGGTGGTGGAGCAGTTGATTCGACCAACTGGCCTTCTAGACCCTCCCATTGAAGTGCGCCCATGCAAAAACCAAGTGGACGACCTTATCGCAGAAATCCGTTTGACAATCGACCAAGGGGACCGCGTGCTCGTGACCACTTTGACCAAGCGGATGGCAGAGGAGTTGTCGCGCTACCTAGATCGTCTGCGCATCTCGTGCTCCTATATCCACAGCGAGGTCAAAACACTGGATCGAATCGAGATCATACGCAATTTGCGCGAGGGTGTCATTGATGTTTTGGTGGGGGTCAACCTGCTGAGAGAGGGACTCGATTTGCCCGAGGTCTCACTGGTTGCTGTCATGGATGCTGACAAAGAGGGCTTTCTCCGCTCAAACCGCTCACTCACTCAAACAGCGGGAAGGGCCGCCAGAAACGTCAATGGACGCGTGCTCATGTATGCCGATAAAATCACCGATTCCATGGCGCAGACCATTGACGAAACCCGGCGAAGACGGGAAAAGCAAGAAGCCTATAACACCGAGCATGGACTCGTTCCTGTCCAGGTAAAGCGCACGAAAAAGACGGTATTTGAGCAGAGTGACCTCATTGACGACCGCCCATCTCCTCTGGCAGCCGAACCGACTCCAACAGGCGACGGAATCCTATCTGATCCAGTTGTTGCTGGTTACATTGCTGGGAGAGACCTCAAGGCAATGGAACGGCTGATCGGCCGGACGAAACGCGAGATGGAAAAGGCGGCCAAAGAATTGGCTTTTATGGACGCCGCCCGGTTGCGGGACGAACTCTTTGCCCTCCAGCGCGCAGTCGACGACTGGGCCTCCTGATTTCAGTCTTCTTGCCCCAAATTGCGACTTGGCTTGAGCCTTGTAATTCCGCCTGACTGAAACCGATTGACACCTGCACATGAACACCCAATTTCACCCCTGCTTCAGCTTGCTGGCAGCCCTTTTCATGGCCCTGCCCACTTTTGCCCAGGTCTCTCATGGTGGATACCCCTTTTGGAACTCACCGGGAACCAATTTGGCCAACCCTGCATGGCCTGTGCACCGCATGCCGGGCATTGACCTGGATGCCTTGCGCGCCGCCGATGCCGTGACAGATGCCGTCAAGAGCGCCCCATGGCGGTTTGGTGAAGAATTCGAGGTCGACTTTGGACTGGAGGATGGACAGTGGATCGAAATCAATGGCTACGCGGTTTGGCGGATACAAATTCAGGCTGATGGTGCTCTGGCGATGAGCCTTCGTTTTGCCGAATTCACAGTACCCAAAGGGGGACGAATGTTCATTTGGAATGCTGACCGCATCGAGTTCATCGGCGGATTCGACCACAGGAACATGAAGTCTTGGGGTGGTCTGGCAACAGGTCTTGTCGCTGGTGATGCCGTGGTCATCGAACTCCAGGTCCCCATCGGATTGGAAGACGGTTGTGCTTTGCGCATCGACCAAGTGGTCCATGCCTATCGTGACATCGCCGGAAAGGCTGCACAAGAGGCTGAAGCGCTGGGCCAAGCGCGCGGCCCCTATGGAAACAGCGGGGACTGCAACATCAATGTAAACTGCCCAGAAGGCGCCACATGGCAATGTGAGAAGCGCTCTGTGGCGCTTATACTTCAAGGAGGATACGCTGTGTGCACTGGAGCAATGGTCAACAACACGGCTCAAGATGGAGCACCGCTTTTCCTGACGGCCAACCATTGCCTGGGAAACACAAACAATTGGACCTTTGTCTTCAACCACGAGACGGAGGGCTGCACAGGCAATACCGGCCCGACAAATCAAACCGTGAGTGGAGCTGAAATTCTCGTCAACAACAGCGCATCCGACTTTGGACTCCTGCTTTTGGACGAGACCCCTCCGGCCAGTTATGATGTATTCTATGCCGGCTGGGACGGTACCGATTCAGAAAACGTCCAGTCTGCAACTGGCATCCACCACCCTTCTGGCGATTTAAAAAAGATCTGCTTCGAGGAGGATGCTCCCTATCATTACAACGCTGCCGGTGCAGCCGTATGGTGGATTGACGCTTGGGAAGACGGCGTCACTGAAGGTGGCTCATCGGGCTCCCCACTGTTCGACCAGAATCACCGCATCATCGGTCAACTTTACGGAGGTGCCGCAGCGTGTTCGGGCAGCCAAAACAACGGTCAGTTCGACTATTATGGACGCATGGGGGTGAGTTTCAACAATGGAATCGCTGACCACCTCGACCCATTGAATACAGGCATTGAAGTGCTCGACGGCTACCCCAGCGCAGGGTGTGTTACCTCCTTCGCATTGGACATGGGAATTGGTATCGCCGATGCACCAAACGGTGTGCTTTGCGGGGGCGGAGACGTATCTCTTGAACTTACAATCAACAACTTCGGCACGAACCCCCTCACCTCGGCGACCATTGGATACACAGTCAATGGAGGAGCACAGCAAACGGTCAATTGGAACGGCAACCTCGCCCAATACGGGAGCACGACCTTGACCCTGCCCGCCATTACAGCAGAAGACGGCACCACTGAGGTCGAAGTCACCGTGTTGTCAGTGAACGGTACACAAGACGAAAACGGCTTTAACGATGCAGCAGTGGTTGAATTCACCGCGTTCGTAGAAGACACTTTCAACTTCAGCTTCGAGCTGGTTCTGGATGAGTATGGCAGCGAAACAACTTGGGAAATCCGGCGATTGGGCAATGTGGTCTACTCGGGTGGTCCATACGAGGACGGGCAAGATGGGCAGGTCATTAACGTCCCGATGTGTCTCGAAGGGGGCTGTTACATCCTTCAAGTGGACGACAGCTACGGTGACGGTATGTGCTGTGACTTCGGCGAAGGCAGCTTTACCATCTACGATCCACAAGGCGACGTCATCTACACGGGCGGAGAATTCACAGATTCTGACCTTGAACAATTCTGTACACAGGAGATGTCTGTGGATCGCATCCGCGATGCGAGTATTCAAGTGAGCCCCAACCCTGCAATGGCCAGCCTTGTAGTGCGGGGTGCTCCGGCCGGCTCTTTGGTGACACCAACGGACCTCCTGGGCCGGTGCGTTTCTGAACCTATTCGCCTCGGATCAACTGGTGGAATAGACACGTCAGAATGGCCCCGGGGATGGACACTGTTGAGAATTGAAACTGAAGTCGTTGTGCACGTTCAGCGCATTCTGCTTCGTTAATCTCTTCCATGCGGCCCCTTCTTCTCGCCCCTCTTGTTGTCCTTGTCGCTTGCTCTGGCGCCAAGGATGTGCCTCTCGCTGAGTGGAACAGCCCGTTCTCCGTTCAAGCGGCCAGCATCGAAAACGACACCTTGAACGTCACAGTTCAATATGGAGGTGGTTTCCGTGAACATGCATTCCGTCTGGTAGCAGACGAGGCGGCCACCAAGTCATTGCCCAGACAATTGCCCATCCGAATCGAACACGAAAGCAATGGCGACATGGGAAGGGCCCTCATCGCCGAGGAGAGGGCCTTTGACCTCCGCCACCTTCGCGATCCATCTCAAGGCCGCATTGTGCTCCACCTCACCGGTTGGGATTCGCCGCTGGAGTACGTTTATCTCCAGTGACTCCAGATCCAGATTGGATTGCTGCAGTAGGAACTGCCATACCCGCCAGCCTGAGGATGGCGTGGGATATTAGCCTGGCAGCAGCATGGCGCAACAGAGCCGTCCTCAGCGATGTCTCATCGAATTGTGAAGACCGCTCAGCCACCCTAATTCTATGTGCGCACAACGATCTTGACGCCCTGCAGAACATATGGCCAATGTGGCGATCACAGCAGTTTCCAGACGGCTGGACTGTCCAGTGGGTTGTGGTGAATGATGGCTCCAAAGACGGGACGCGAGACTGGCTGGATTCAAAAGTGGCATCCGGGGACCCTGACCTCACAGTGGTCCACCACGAGAAGGTTCGGCCTGGCAAAAAGAGCGCCCTTTCACTCGGGATCAAGGCGGCACGATACGACCGGTTGGTGCTGACGGATGCCGATTGTCTCCCGGGGACCCAATGGGCTTATAATATGGCAAAAAAACTGGGGTCCAAAGGTGAGTCTCCCCATGTTATTTTGGGTTTTAGCTTACCGAAAAATGGGAGCGCTTTGATGGCATTTGACGCCCTGCGTATTGCTTGGCAATACGGGAGTCAAGCCGCCAAAGGACGAGCCTACATGGGGGTTGGACGAAACCTGGCATATCGAAGATCAGACTGGCTTCAAATCGGTGGGTTTGACGGCCACAAAGACCTTGCGGGTGGCGATGACGACCTGTTCGTACAAAGTGCTGTGAGCCATGGCTTGCACTGCGTTCCAATGGCATCAACATCTCGTGAGAAAGCCTGTCCAACACGACCTGCAACCTCATTCAATGACGCAATCCAGCGCAAGCGACGCCACATTTCCACTTCCCCACGTTATGGAGGGTGGTTCCGACTTCTGCTTGCAGCCGATGCAGTGCTCGACCCCTTGGTGGTCAGCATGGCGGCCATCGGGTGTAGCGGCCTTTTGCACATAGGGGGTTGGATACCCATCCTGTCGGCGGGCCTTGCAATGACGGTTCGCTCTGCTACCTTGTCCACGTTCGCCAGGGACCTCTCCCTCCCCCGTTCTGCTGGAACCAGCGCCATTTGGCTGGGGCCTCTGCGCTGGGGAATCCTCTTCGGGGCCACCCTGTTGAACTTCACCACATCGCCGAAATGGACGCAGCGGGCACCGACAAAACGATCGTAATCGACCACCTATCCGACAAGGCCAAGTATGACTATGGTCTGATTCGAAGGGCTTTGGACTCCCATGAACAAAGCGCCTTTGCGGAACTGATGGAGCGGTATCGCGACCCCATCTTCTATATGCTTCTGAAGATGGTCCACGACAGCGATGACGCGGAAGACTTGATGATCGAGACTTTTGGAAAGGCGTTCCGCAGACTAAAACAATACAGTCCGCAGTTTGCCTTCTCTACATGGCTCTTCAAGATTGCGTCCAATGGCGCCATTGATTTCATTAGAAAGAAGCGCATCAAGGCCCTCTCTTTGGACAAAGGGTTCACCGATGCCGAAGGCGATACTATGGAAATCCAAGTCGCAGATGACGGCCTTGACCCTGGACAAACGTTAGAAAAGCAGCAACGTGTCAACAGAATGCGCGAGGTGGTGGCACAATTGAAGCCACGTTACCGGCGCCTTGTTGAACTTCGGTACTTTGAGGAGTTGAGCTACGACGAAATCTCCAAAGAACTCAACCTGCCACTGGGAACGGTCAAGGCCCAGTTGTTCCGCGCCCGTGACATCCTCGCCGGCGTTCTGGAAATTGATCGCGAGCACTTTTGAACTTGGCCCCAACTGACCAAGACCTTTCAGCTGTTGAGGCAGCGCTTGAAGCGCTGGTCCAGGACCATGCAGATTTCGGCTCGCCAATCCCAGAAGTTGACCAAACGCAACGCGACCAACTGGCTTGCCTGGGGCCACTTTATCGTGAGTGGAATGCCAAAATCAACGTCATTTCACGAAAGGACATGGACCATTTCTTCACGCGTCATGTGCTGCACAGCCTCACCATTGCACGGGTCTTCCGACCGGAGTCTGGTACGCGCATCCTCGACGTGGGCACAGGGGGTGGATTCCCTGGAATTCCTCTGGCCATTCTCTTTCCAGATGCGCGGTTTATCCTCTGCGACTCGATTGGAAAGAAAATAAAGGTGACCACAGCGGTCGCCAATGCGCTGGGGCTCGGCAATGTTGAGGGTGTTTGGCGACGGGCCGAATCCCTCACGGACATGGCGCCCTTTGATTTTGTAATCAGTCGAGCCGTCACCCGCATGCCCGCCTTCGTAGAATGGGTGCGGCCACTGGTCCATGGCGACCACCGCCATGGACTGGCGAATGGCATATTGTACCTAAAAGGTGGGAACTTGAGAGAAGAATTGGCCCCAGTTGCGGAACCGATCACATCATGGAGCTTGGCACCACTGCTTTTAGACCCTTTCTTCGAGACCAAACACTTGCTTCATGTGGCGCTGGGCCAAAAAGAATGAAGGGGGCATTTCTGCCCCCTCCGAAACCTGCAAGGATATTGAAACCGATACAGCTGTTAAACTGCATCCATGTGTATGACGGACACGAATCCAATCGTTGCCTTGAAATAGAAAAAAAAAATTCAGCCTCCCATTGGAACAGGATCAAACCCCTTTGTGGACCAACACAAACAGATGGTGCTTGCCCCGGTTAAATTTGTATAGATGAATGAGGAATCCTCTTCTTTAGGTCGCATCAGTCCTGCAGAGTTGAGCAGGATGGGCGCGAACACCATCAGCGAATCCATCGGACTCGAAATCCTCGAAGTCCAACACGGACGCGTCGTGGGCCGCCTTCCTGTGGATGAGAGAACGCACCAGCCCTATGGTCTGCTCCATGGCGGCGCAAGTGTGGTTCTCGCCGAAACACTGGGCTCTGTGGGCAGCCATTTCATCGCGGCGCCGAGGGGAAAGGGTGCAGTCGGGGTAGAAGTCAACGCCAATCACCTGCGAAGCGTCCGGTCCGGATGGGTGACCGGCACGGCGCGCCTCCACCATGAAGGGGGGCGATTGCACGTTTGGCATATCGACATTGAAGACGAGGAAGGGCGCGCAGTCTGTACGAGCCGACTCACTGTGATGCTGGTTCCGAAACTCGAAAAACCAACGTCATGAGGGACATCCGAAAAGCCCTGACCCAAGGACCGCTTGTCCTGTTCCACCGCCCCGGCACATCTGTGTTGGAGAGGTTGGTTCCGGCGGAAAATGGGCCTGTGCGCTTTCGGATGCACCCTTGGGAGGGGGCCAACCAACACATGGATCTCATCGTAGAAGGGACTTTAGAAGACATTGGGCCACTGGACTCGGAAACGGGGAATCGCCTCGGTGAAGCCACCACTGTGGAGGGAACCGCAAGACAAGATCACCTCGAACGCGTGGGCCTTGCCCTTGAGACCATTGCGGAGGGAGCTCTGGAAAAGGTGGTGCTGTCCAGCCGACTCAGCGTTCGGGTGGATGCCATTGAATTGGATGCCATTGTCCGGCAGCAAGCCCTCGCCCACCCAAACAGTTTCAGCTGGCTCTTGCACCACAAGGATGTGGGCACTTGGTTTGGTTCTTCTCCGGAGCCTTTGGTAGAGGGAAGACGTCCCCACTTCAGGACGGCCTGTCTCGCTGGAACCCGAATCGCAGGGCCGGCCAACACAGAGAGCCCTTGGACCCAGAAGGATCAACACGAGCAGCAGCTTGTCACTGATGCCGTCGTCTCCGCTTTGGAATCGGTCAAATGCGAGGATATTCAACTGAGCCAACGAGAGACCGTGCGTTACGGGCCCCTCGAACACTTGAGAACGCTGGTCGACTTCTCCGCCACCTGTGGTCTCGAAGACATCATGGCTGCCTTGCACCCAACCCCAGCAGTGGGCGGTACGCCGCGGAAAGCCGCGCTCGACTTTATTTCTAGGCACGAGGGTCACGATCGCGCTTATTACACCGGCTGGGTTGGTTTAGAAGAAGAACACAACGTGCAATACTTCGTTAACCTGAGGTGTGCTCGGCTCGAAAACAACATTATCACTGCGTTTGCTGGAGGCGGCATCACGGCAGGCTCAGATCCTGATGACGAATGGCAGGAAACGCGGAACAAGCTGCGTTCGCTGCTTGACCCCATCGCCCACTGGTCCGAATGAAGGAATCGGGTGCCGCCATCAGCGCCGCCAGACGGCTCATTTCCGGCCTGATTGAAAGTGGTCTTGGCGGAGCAGTGGTCAGTCCTGGGTCTCGCAATGCTCCATTGATGCAAGCCATTCGAGATGCAGGACTACCAGAGATTGTCGCCCTCGACGAACGTGCCGCTGCCCACCATGCACTCGGCATGGCGTTGGCCTTGAATCAACCAGTGGCCGTCTGTTGCACAAGCGGGACTGCCGCCATCAACCACGGTCCGGCCCTTGCTGAAGCCAGTCAGTTGGGATTGCCCATCATCAGCCTTACGGCCGACAGGCCGGAAGGCGCGGCAAACCAATGGGAAAGCCAGACGCTGGTGCAAAGCGGCATGCATGCTGGACACGTCCGTGGGTCATACCTGTGGCCCCCAAAAGTGAACAGTGAAGTCGACTGTTTGGACGCAATTCGCGCTGACTTACTATATGGTCCTGTCCACGTCAATTGCCCTTTTGACGAGCCATTGTATCCCTCAAAAACCAGCGACATAAAGGGCGAGGCACCGTTCTCTGGTCAGTCATATCCTCAGTTTGAACCCCGCATTGATTTGCAAACATCAAACGATGCTCTCTTAAGAATTCAGAAGGCTCTAGAGCGTCAGGAGCGAATTATGCTGCTCGGGGGTACCCAACGAACGGTTATTGACACCGACACCCTCAGCGTATGGGGACAAAAAGCCGTGATTGTCGGAGACTCGACCAGCGGCCTCGGGGCCTCCACCCACGCGATCATCGCTGTGGACCGGTGGATGCGGAGATGGAAGAAATCCGGGAAGGCATGGAGTGAATTCAAGCCCGATATCGTGGTCGGATTCGGAGCCCCCCTTTTAAGCAAGGCCCTTCGAAATGCCCTGCGGACTGAAGCGGTGGACCACATTCACATCGACCCCACCCAACGGTTTCCTTGTGCATTTCAACAACCCCCAATCGGTGTCCAAATGCCCGTCCAGATGGCCCTGGCCGAACTTTCAAAACACATGGAATCCCATGCGCCAACCGATGCCGTCAGGTCTTGGCAGTTGCGCTGGCATGACATCGAATCCAGAACAAGGGCCGCCCACGATGCTGCGCTGGATGCAGCGCCGTGGAGCGACCTTGTGGCCCATGCCATCCTGCACGAGGCCATCCCCCTTGATTGGGACCTTCATCTCGGCAACTCCACACCTGTGCGCTATGCACAGCTCTTTCATAGCTCAGATCGACCAGCACCGTGGTCTAACCGAGGGGTGGCCGGAATAGATGGCTGCTCTTCAACAGCCGTTGGAGCGGCGCTAGTCCGCCGCAACACGACGTTGATTACAGGCGACTTAGGCTTTCTCTATGACGCCAATGCCTTCCTCGTGCATCCAACACCTTCCCAACTGCGCATTGCGGTCATTCACAATGGAGGTGGTGGTGTTTTTCGCTGGTTGGATGGGCCTGAAAGAACTGGACTTCTCGAATCCCATTTCGAAATGCGCCACGGCCGAGAACTCAGCAGCCTCTGCGACTTTCACAGTCTCGAACACCAACGGGTGACGAACAGTGAAACTTTGCGCGCCGCACTTTCAGATTGGTGGTCGCCTTCAGCGGTCCCGAGGGTGTTGGAAATCGCAACATCCCCAGAATTGAGTGCCGAAGCATACTCAATGTATATGGATAAGGTCAGCGTGTAGATTTGTTCCCCGTTGGCGAAGTGCCTCGAGCGCTTGTTGAACCCCAGAGCCGAAGCTTTGTCATTTCCTTAGAATTCGCATCATGAGCAGCACTCGCACTTGGCAAGAAATCCAGCCTTTCGAAGACATCCGTTTTGAGTTTTTCGACGGCATCGCCCGCATCACGATTGACCGTCAGGAGGTCTACAACGCCTTCCGTCCAGAAACGAATATGGAAATGCTCGAAGCCATGGACATCTGTCGGGAGCGCACCGACATTGGGGTGGTGGTCCTGACAGGGGCTGGAGATAAGGCCTTTTGTAGCGGTGGAGACCAAAATGTCAAGGGCACAGGTGGATACGTGGGCAACGACGGTGTCCCCAGACTCAATGTCCTCGACCTCCACAAAAAAATCCGCTCTCTTCCCAAGCCCGTCATCGCAGCTGTCAATGGCTATGCCATTGGAGGAGGCCATGTTCTGCATGTCGTTTGTGACCTGTCCATTGCCTCGGACAATGCAATTTTCGGTCAGACTGGGCCCAAGGTGGGCAGCTTCGATGCAGGCTTTGGATCAAGCTACCTGGCCCGCCATGTGGGCCAGAAGAAAGCCCGTGAAATTTGGTTCCTGTGCGAACAATATTCCGCGCAGGAGGCAGAGTCCATGGGGCTTGTCAACACTGTGGTCCCACTGGAAAATCTCGAGGAAACCTATGTAAAGTGGTCCAGGACCATCATGAAGCGATCGCCTTTGGCCATCCGCATGATCAAACGGGGACTCAACGCAGAACTCGATGGGCAGGCCGGCCTCATGGAGTTTGCCGGCGACGCCACACTGATGTACTATTTGATGGAAGAAGCGCAGGAGGGGAAAAACGCCTTCCTTGAAAAGCGGGATCCTGACTTCCAGCAATACCCGAAGTTCC
The DNA here is from genome assembly GCA_002720375.1 of Crocinitomicaceae bacterium. GTDB lineage: Bacteria > Bacteroidota > Bacteroidia > Flavobacteriales_D > Sanyastnellaceae > UBA8752. The sequence goes on from PBIE01000048.1 coordinate 21,067, forward strand.
CCTGAACTCAGTATGCTCCGAGACTTCATACTAGCTGCGCGGCTGAGGACTTTGCCGCTCGCCAGTGCTTGCGTTCTCACGGGAGGTGCAATGGCTGGTAGCACATTCCCTCCGACAGATGCGCGCTTTTATGCGCTCTTTCTGGGCTGTCTCATGACGGTCATTTTACTTCAAATCTTGGCCAACTTCGCCAACGACTTGGGCGACTTTGAGAACGGAGCAGACCGGGCAGAAGGAAAAGAGCGGAAAGACAGGTCTGTTGCATCTGGCCGAATCTCAGTAGCCGGCATGCGCAAGGCCGTCTACACCACAGGCTTAATCGCGTTTGTGACAGGGCTGTCCACTGCACTTTGGGGAGTTGGTGACAACGTACTCGACTTACTGATGTGGACTGGTATCGGCACCCTCTCTATTGGAGCGGCCTACGCCTACACTGCAGGGTCCAGACCATACGGCTACAGCGGTCTCGGTGACATCGGCGTTTTCGTCTTCTTCGGTCTGGCAGGCGTGGCTGGAACGGCCACCCTAATCGCGGGGAAATTTGACGCGTTGTGGCTCCTCCCATCCGCCACCATCGGCTTGCTTAGCACAGGGGTACTCAACCTGAATAACCTTCGGGACCATGTTTCAGATGCGGCTACGGGCAAGCACACCTTGGTGGTCCGAATGGGGTTCGCAAAAGGCAAGGTTTATCATGCAACTCTGCTGGTTGGAGCTTGGCTTGCCCTTCTCGCCTTCTGGCGTTTGGATGCCTCCGGTCCATGGCATGGACAACTCTGGTATGGTCTATTCGGACTGGTTCATGCCCGTCACCTCGCGTTTGTTTTCAAAGCTGAAGACCCGGCTGAATTAGATGGTGAATTGAAGAAAATAGCCCTCAGCACCTTTGCGATTTCCCTGTTCCTCTTCCTCAGCGCCACGGCATGACTGGTCTTGACATCCGCATCGTTGAGCGTTCGCTTCAATTCAAGAATCCGGCAGGGACATCCAGAGGAATCCTGAGGGAAAAGCCAAGCTTTTATGTCATTGCCAAAGACCTAGAGGAGGATGGCCGAATCGGAATTGGTGAGTGCAGTCTCATCCCTGGCCTTTCGCCGGAAAGCGTACCCCGGGCTCGCATGGAACTCAAAAAGTTGGCTGCGTCTGGGTCGTTGGACCCCAAGGCGATGAGTTTGCAATACCCTGCAGTCAAATTCGCTGCCGAAACAGCGCTGATCGACCTGCTCAATGAGGGCGACCGCACCCTCTTCCCAGGTCCCTTTACCGATGGCCGTCCCGTGCCAATCAACGGTCTGATCTGGATGAACGAGCCCAAGGACATGATTGCCCAGGCGGAATCCTTACTCAACCGCGGTTTTGACACCCTGAAACTTAAAGTGGGGGCCCTCGACTTTGAGCGAGAAATAGAGTGCCTATGCACCATTCGCGACATGGCCCCTGCCAACCGCATCACCCTGAGGCTGGACGCCAACGGCGGACTAGACGATGACGACATCTCTGTCACACTGAATAAGTTAGAACGGCTTGCCGCCCTCGACATCCATAGCATGGAGCAGCCGATCCGACCGGGCCAATGGAAAAAACTTCAGGCTGTTTGTGCAGACTCTCCTATTCCCATCGCTTTGGATGAGGAACTGATTGGCATCAACGACACTGCATTGCGACGCAATCTGCTTCAGTTGGTCCAGCCCGCCTTTGTCATCCTGAAGCCCAGCCTCATCGGCGGACTGTTAGAAGCCAACCATTGGATTGATCTCGCTGCAGAAGTCGGCGCGGGTTGGTGGGCGACGAGTGCACTGGAAAGCAACATCGGCCTCAACGCCATCGCCCAATGGGCCGCTGACGCAACCGCTGAAGAGTCCCACACCATACCCCAAGGGCTGGGTACCGGCAGCCTCTTTACCAACAACCTGCCTTCACCCCTGGTGGTCGTCAATGGTGAGATTCGCATGGACCAACCCCAAGCTCAGGCCAATGGAACCCTGCGCACTTGGGACCTCAGCGCATTACTAGGATGAGAGACTTTTGGAGAACCTCCGATGGCCCAGAACGGGGCAATACACCAGATTGGGTTCTCCCATTTCTCGCTGTGGACACCGAATGGTTCAACGGACGAGCAGAAAGCCAATCTTCCGGCAGTACAGGGACGCCGAAAACCTTCGCGTTTGCCCCTGAGTCAGTCGTGGCTGCTGCAAACGCCACTGCGTTGCACTTCGGGTTGACCGTGTCGGATGACGGTCAACCAATTTCGGCCTGGTCGGCTCTGCCCTCGACTGGCATCGGGGGACGCATGATGTGGTGGCGAACCCGAATCCTCAATTGGTCGCTGACCCAAAGTCGTCCAGCAGTTGCTCCCCGAGTGCCCCCAGCACCGGGTGGCAAACCCTATGATTTCGCAGTGGCGACCCCCCAACAGGCCTCCGCCCTTGCTGAAAGCAATCAACTGTCCGCCTTCCGGACCCTGCTGCTCGGGGGTGCTGCGGTCTCATCAACGCAAGAGTCAGAAATTCTAAAGGCTGCGAAAAGAGCGGGATGTTCAATCCGACTCGGGTTCGGAATGACCGAAACCCTGACCCACATCGCCACGCGGGAGCTTGGCCAGGCCACCTTTTTGCCCCTTTCCGGCGTCACGTGGGACATCGCTGAGGATGGGGGACTCATCCTAAATGCACCCGACCGTGGCGTTCGCAAACTCCGCACCCGTGATGCAGTGCGTCCTTCTGTTGACGCAAAAACCGGACGCAACGGGTTCTGTTGGCTCGGGCGTTTGGATGATGTGATCAACACCGGCGGGCTAAAGGTGCATCCTGCCGATTTAGAAAGGCGAATCGCCGCATGGGTATCCCCGCTCATTGGTTTGCGGCGATGGTACATAGCCGGGAGACCCCACCCCACGCTCGGCATGCAGGTCACGATGATCGTGGAAGGAGATGCGGTCAAAAACTTGGAATTGGCCTTAATGGACCGACTGTCGCAAGTTCACCCACATCCTGACCGACCGAGAGCTGTCCTTTGGATGGCCGCCTTTGAAGAAACTGAAACCGGAAAAATCCGCCGTCTCTGAACCTGACGAACTTTGCGTCATGACCAAGCCTCGCCTCGTCTTTGCTACCCGCAACCCTGGAAAAGTCCGAGAAATCGCCCAGATGCTTTCCGATCAGTACGAGATTGTCGGCCTGGCCGATATCGGTTGCGCAGAAGACATCCCAGAAACGTCGCCCACCATCCCGGGCAATGCCATACAGAAGGCCGAATATGTCTTGGAGCACTATGGCGTCCATTGCTTTGCCGACGACACGGGCTTGGAAGTCGCAAGCCTCGGCGGTGCCCCAGGTGTGCACACTGCACGCTATGCAGGGGAGGCCAAGGATGCGGATGCAAACATGGCCAAACTGTTGGGCGCATTGACAAACGCAACGGACCGATCAGCCCGCTTCCGAACCGTGATTGCGTTGACCACTGAGGTGGGAACCCGAACCTTTGAAGGCATCTGCAATGGACACATCGCGGAGGAGCCCAGCGGAGCAGATGGGTTCGGCTACGATCCGATTTTCATACCGGAAGAGA
>PBIE01000049.1 GCA_002720375.1 Crocinitomicaceae bacterium
ACCAAGGACCGCACCCTTCGCCGGAAGTCTGACGTGACCCAAGGCAACGGTGGTGATTGGATCACCTCTGCCGGCACCGATGCTGCGGACAGCGAGTGGATCGTTCTCGAGAAGGACTATGCCATATTGAATGGTTACGAGGGATACGGTACGCACGAGTTCACCGGGAGCTGTGGTGGATCCGCCACTTCATTGGAAGTCCTGATGGCCAGCGGCTACGTGAGCTTCGCGGACAACTGCGAGTTGGCTTCCATGGAGGCTGCCATTACCCTCGATGGTGAGCCATGTGAAGGTGCCTATGACATTGTCTACACGGCGACCGACGGCTGTGGCAATACCACTACGGCTTCTCAGCGCATTGTGCTGGAGGATACAGTAAGTCCTGTTCTGTCTGTGGATCAGCCTCAGCCTGTGACGATGTCAGCGGGCGCGGATTGCACTCCCGATTATATCGATGGTGTTCCATACCCAGCGGCAAGCGCAACAGACAACTGTGACGCCGATGTTACAATCACAGCGACTCACTTTGATGGAACGAAGCAGTACAGCTGCTTGCCGGGAACTGGTTCATTTACTGTGTTGCGGACATACACCTTCACCGCAGTGGACAACTGTGGCAACGAAACTGTTGTTTCGGTGAGTCACAGTGTGACAGTGGTGGATGACATCGACCCGACCTTCACTGTGGAGGCTCCGGCTGACAAGACGGTCAACCTCGATGCTTTCTGTTCCGCCAATACGAGCACGACCATCGCGGGTATGCCGGACGTGACAGATGTTGCAGACAATTGTGACAGCGATGTTGACATCACCATCACGCACACGGACAGTGACCATATATACACCTGTGACGGATTAGATGGATCTGCCGACGGCAGCTACACTTTCGAGCGTACGTTCACCATCACGGCTACAGATGATTGCGCTAATGAGACTGTGGAAACGGTGTCGCAGACAATCACTGTGCTCGATGTGACGAATCCAACCATCACGGCGATTGCACCGATGGCCACTGCCAGCTACACGTTGGATGAAGTCTGCATGGCCGATGTCACACCAGCCTCGAATCCGTTGGCCACAGCTATTGATGCCTGTGATTCGGACGTGTCCATCAGCTTTGACTACATCGATGGTGAACCTTCCTATACCTGCGATGGTGCAGACGGTTCAGCTGACGGCAGCTACACATTCACACGGACGTGGACAGTCACGGCAATGGATGACTGTGGAAACAGCACATCTCAGCAAACGACACAAACGGTTGTTGTCACTGATGACGCTGCGCCGAGCTTGATGTCCACCTGGCCCGCGGACTACACCACAGATTTGGATGCTTCTTGCAACGCAGACCTTTCGGTTGGCGCAGCTGGAGCGGCCACGGCGACTGCTGATGACGCATGCGACAGTGATGTTAGCATTGACATTTCCTCTGAGGATGGTGCCATCACCTACATGGCAATCAATGCGGACGATGTGGCAGAAGGTGGTTATCAATTCACGCGTACGTGGACAGTGACGGCGACGGATGATTGTGGAAACAGCACAACTGAGACCCATGATCAATTGATCATGGCCAACGACGTCACTGCTCCGACCCAGGAGCTCGAGACCTTGCCCACATACTCTGTTGAGGGTTGTTATGGAGAGGTCGACCTCGATCCTTCTGTGACGGGAACACCTATGGTTAGCGCCGAAGACGGATGTGACAGCCAGGTTGACATCGATTTGACCTATACCACGGATGACCTGGTCTTCAACGAGCTGTTTGGTAACTACAACCTCATCTTGGATACCATCAGTGGTCCAGAAGATGGTGTGTTGGGCATGACCACGGTTCGCATGTACATCGAGACCGAAAACGAGGACGACTTCGTCAGTGCTGTGGCCGGTGATGCTGTGAATCCAACGGGCATCCGTACGACGACGAGCTTCTATCAGAACGTCCTTGGCGGAGTATCGGCCAACGGTTACACTGATTTCTTGACGACGGTCGATCCGCTGGTGGCCTACGACAGTTGGGTTACCATTGGTATCGATCAGCAAGCTGACGGCATGGCCGGTGAGGTTGAGACCACAGTTGTTGGTGACTGGGCAACTGAATTTGAAGCAGGCGGTAACATCTTGATCAGTGACTTCTTCGGAGGAAGCTGGTTTACGACCAACCCGAATGCTGCTGCTGTGGCCGGTGGAGACCATCGCGTCCTCCTCGGTCAGTTCACGACCGATGGACAGATGAGTGGTCAGGTATTCGTTCAGGTCTTCCCACAGGGCCTTGGATCAGAGGAGATGCGCTTGAGCTTCACGTTCGGTGATTGTGCCGAAGACGACGACACGCCTGAGGGAAGCTATGCGTTCACCCGCCGCTGGGAGAGCGTGGTCACCGACGATGCCGACAACTCAAGCACTGCTGTGACTTACCAGCATATTCAGGTGCTGGACACGGAGGCTCCTCAATTGACCAATACATGCGACCTGAACAACGGTGAGACTGTCTCGCACGATTGCCCAGGCATCGGTGTGCTCGACTTCGATCCAGTACCAGTTGCTTGCGATGTAACTGCAATTGACAACTGTGACTCTGAGGTTAACGTGACACTGTTTACGGAGACGGAGGGCTACATCCCAACGGATGACATCCGCAACTACTGTGCTCCGGTTACGCCAGAGGCACAGGACGGAGCGCAGACGTGCGACGATCGTGCGCCTGAGGTGATTCGGTTGTTCAACTTCCCTGGAGCCGATGACAGCTTTGTCATGGCGGATGGAGATAACCTGATTCAGGTGATGTCCGACGGTGCAATGCACATCGAGATTGAGGTTGAGAACGCGGACGGTTCCGGAGGATTTATCTTCACGGCCGACTACGGTGCGGGCCAGGATTGGGCCACATGGTCTGCTGGCGGAAGCAACTACAAGAAGGATTGTGCTGAGATTTATCCAGGTCAGTCAATCTGGGAAGACTGGGTGTACTTCTTGATGACAGCCGGTAGCCTCGAGGGTACAGGCATGTATGCAGGATCCAGCTTTACATTGAGCCACCAGCCTGCCAATGGATACTACGGTATGCAGATGGGTCTTGGTGCCAACAACAAGAACACCAATTATGGTGGTAGCGCTTGGTTCTTCTGGCAGGGCAACCTGATGATGGACGGAGTGGACATGGGCCCAATGGCCAGTTCAGGTGACGTCTATATGGATCTTGACTGCTGCCTGCCATGGCAAGTGGACTACTACTACACTGCGCTTGACGATTGTGGAAACCCAACCGGGTTCTCATACAGCGAGGCAATGGGAAGCGATGTCGAAGACGGCGATGCCGCGGTTTCCGGTGGTCATACTGGTGGTCCGATCGACATCACGAGTGTTGGAGGCATCAAGGAGCCGATTCGCATCACGGGACTTGCTCCTAACCCAACCAACGACATGAGCCAACTTTCCTTCGTGGTGAGTGAGAACATGCGCTTGCGAGTGGACCTCTACACAATGGGTGGAACCCTTGTCCAAGAGATGTACGAAGGGAATGCGATGACAGGAGTCCAGTACGTGATGAACATCGATGCAGACGCTCTGTCCGATGGCATGTACCAGGTTCGCATCAGCAGCAATTCTTACCTCGCGGTGAAGAAGCTGCTCGTCGCGAACTGAGGAATTCTGTCCAATTGAATTGGAAGCGGGCTGCCCATTGGGTGGTCCGCTTCTTTTTTGTCACGGCGGTATAATAAATATTAGTCGATGAAATACAGGTATTTACTCCAAGTGTTACATCTTCATTTCGACGAAAAACGGAAGAGTTCGTATTCGTCGACACTTATAGCATTGTGAATCAATGGCATAACCAAAAACAAAATATATACTTCTATAGACGAATTATAATGATAGACTAAATGGTTGTTTGGAAATTACACAGAACCAAACCACGCCACGATGAACCCCATCCGCTTGTCTATAGATGCAACGATCACCATTGCCATAATGGTGACCATTATGCTCCCGACCTTTCAGCTATATGCCAGTGGGAATGGCTGGGGCCAATGCGATTCGGCATGTTACCACACCTCTTATGCGCCAGTCAATGACACTGTCGCATGTCTTGACGCATTGGACGCATATACAGGTGTCCCGTTGACGGTGTTGGACACCTGCACAATGGAGGAATTCCAAACTGCGCAGGTCCTTGCCAATGGCGCAGACAGCGTGACCACATGTCAGGCCACCACGGCCCAAGGCATTGGGCCGGATGGGGCCCTTCGGATGTACGGTATTTCGCTGTCGGGGTTGATTGCCAGTGATTACTTCGTGGAAACCGAGCAGGGCCTAACCTTGACCCAATACCACAATGATGTTGCGATTCTGGAAGGAGAAGTTGCAGCAGAGGGTGACCCCAATCAGCGGTTCGAGGTGTTCATCGTTTACGAAAACCGGGAGGATGGAACAGATTGGGCGGGTGGTTTTAAGCATGCCATGGGGTGCATGCCTCCGACAGATACATGGGACATCTACACCATAAAGCCGGACCAGAGTCACCTCTTGGGACGAGGCAGTTTGGAGGGCAGTATTATCCGTGTCTCCCACGCCCCAAGCTCGCAGTTCTTCGGATTTCAGGTGGGTGAAGGAGCCAATGATCACAATTGTGCGTATGGCGCTGGTGGTTGGTTCAGTTGGGAAGGTTTAGTATGTGGTACAGAGCTGGCCGGTGCTATGGGCGATGTGATCGTGGATTTGGATTGCAGCACTGACTTCGATCCGTGCAACGCTCGGTCCAAGGCATACTTCAGCGCTTATGTAGAGGACTGTGGGGTGTGGCAGCATGAATTTGATATTGTCCGCCAGGATGACACGGCTCCGCTTATCAACGGAATTCCGGCAGATACAATTCAGGATTGCAGTTTGTCCATCGAGGAGCCGGATGGCGTGACGGTCAGCGACGATTGTCCGGAACCGGGGTATCCGACCCTCGTCTTCCATGGAACAGTCGAGGTGGACCCTCACGAGGGACACTGCCGGACCTTCCAGCAGCGGTGGACATCCGAGGATGCCTGTGGCAATGCTTCCGAAGGAATCAGGTTCGTCCACACAACAGATAACATCGCACCTCAAATGGTGGGTGAGGAAATCGTCGAGATGGAATGCGACCAGTGGCCTGGAGGCACCGAGCCGCCATTGGCTGCGCTCATCGAGGCGGGCATCATTCAAGTGGATGAGAACTGTCTAATGGATACGGTCCTCATTGACTACGGAGTCATGTCTGGGGGCTGTTACTATGATCATGTTCTGACCTACACACCCATTGACCACTGCGGCAATGTGGGCGACAGTTTCTATCAGATTGTGGTTATTCACGATACGACCGATCCAATACTGGTGGCGGTACCGGCAGACACTGCTGTGTCTTGCGCCACAGATCCTGGTTTAGTAAATGCATTACCCACGGCTATCGACAACTGTGACCCTGAGGTCGATATCAGTTATGAGCAGAACATTTTGGATGACGGTGATGGGTGTGAGGAGACCTTCATTGTCGAGCGGATATTCATCGCTGTGGATTGTGGATACAACCACACCCGAGACACCCAGTATGTCCATGTCGTGGACACTGCAGCCCCGTTGCTTGTGCTTGAGGTGCCTGAGTCGGTGGTTTTGGAGGGTTGCTTCGAAGACTTAGACCTCGGTTTGGATGTGCTGGGAGATGCCACAGTCTCCGCCACAGATGATTGTGGCGAGGTGACCCTGACCTCCTCCTTAATTGAAACGGTCATGGATGTGTGCACAGATGCTGAGGCAAATGAGGGTGGAGGCATGGTGTTGCATCGCACTTGGACGGCAACAGCAACCGACTGCGCAGGCAATGTCTCGACTGCTATATCGGTTCAGACCATTGAGGTCCAGGACAATGTTGTGCCTCAATTGTCCGCTGCTGCGGTGGTGGAATACCCCTGTGCCAATTGGTTGGATGGGCTCTCCGGTGCGGAGGCATTGGAGTCGGGCTTGTTGACCGCGTCTGACAATTGTCTTTTGGACAGTGTCGCTGTCGAGGTGGTCGGGCAGTTGAGTGGAGGCTGTGTCGGCACATATGAGGTGATGTACACTGCGGTTGACGCTTGTGGAAACAGCGCTTCAGCATCTCAGATCATTGAACTGTACGACGATGTTCCGCCCGCGTTTGTAGCGGTCCCGGAAGATGGCACACTTGCATGTAATGGTGACCCCATTCCATACCAGGAGGGAGAAGCTCAGGCTGAAGATGCCTGTGGAAGTGTGGAAATCACCGCATCTGATGCATTGATCGATGATCAGAGCTGCAGTGGAACCGCCATTTGGCAGAGGACATTGACAGCCACGGACGATTGCGGGAACTCGACGCAGCACATTCAGATTTTTCATCGTGTGGACAACGGCGCCCCCACAATCACCAGCCACCCGGATGATGTGATTGCATCCTGCGGCCTGCCTGCGTTTGACCCCGCCGGGGTCACGGCCATAGATGATTGTGATCCTGAACCAATCATCAGCCACGTGGATGACACCGTGGCGCAAGCTTGTCCGAACACCTTTACGGTGGAACGTCACATTCTCGCCACGGACTGCGCTGGGAATGTGGGCGAGGTCATTCAGGTCATTCAAGTCGAGGATGTGACGCCACCTGTGCTTGTCTCTTCGGGAGTCCTCGTCTCCTTACCATGCACGGATTGGACATGTGACATTGATGCCCTTGTCGAGGCAGGATTTATTTCTGCCACCGACGATTGCGGTGAGGTAGACCTCTCGGTTCAATGCTTTTCCATGTCTGGGGGATGTGTGGAGCCCAATGGGACATACACGCTTCAGTACACTGCCACGGATGCATGTGGGAACATGTCCAGTACCCAGCAAATCTTGACCTTGCTGGATGAGGAAGCCCCAGAGGTTACCCTGGTATGTCCTGAAGACGTGACCATTGCATTGGATGAGGAATGTGGGTATTTGCTGGGTTCCCCGGCATCGGGTGCACCATGGGGTGAGCCGTCCGGAAGCGTGATGGACAATTGTGATGCCCAGCTTGAAATGGTGTTTTCCCATCAGGATTCCCCCGCGACGCAATCATGTGGAGAGGGAGGGTCAATCATCATCCAGCGCACCCACACGTTGACGGCCACGGATGCTTGCGGCAATGTGGGGGCCGCATCCTGTATTCAAACCATCACCTTTGAGGATACAACCCCTCCGCTTATCGAAGTCGATCCAATCACACCGATCAACCTTTTTGAGTGCTTAGCGGACGCAGATACCTCGACGGCGGCCCTTGGGTTTCCTGAGGTAAACACCATAGACGCCTGTGGGGGTGAGGTGGAATTGGTCATCACCCACCAAGATGCGGTCAGCTCCCCCTGTGATGGAGATGATGACCAAAGTGAAGGCAGTGCGACACTCAATCGAACCTTCACCATCATGGCAATTGACTGTATGGGCAACACAGCGTCTGCAACCGTGGAGCAAATCGTCAATTTCTTCGATGTCTCTGCACCATCCATCACCTTGAGCTGTCCGAGCGACACGGTGGTGGCAGCCGATGCGGACTGTTTCGCTGACATGGAGACTGCTTCGCTTGGCATGCCTGGTGTCAGCGTTTCGGACAATTGTGACACGGATGTTGCTACAACCGTAACACACTTTGATACTGAAACGGTGGGAGGTTGTGCTGGGGAACGCACGATAACGCGAACCTTCAGCGTATCCGCCACAGACGATTGCGGAAACGCATCGACATCCGAGTGTACCCAGCTCATTACGGTGCTGGATATGTCGGCCCCCACTTTGGTGCTGACCTGTCCCGATGACGCCACCATTGAACTCGATGACGCGTGCGGATGGGACGGCGATGCCGGTTTGCCCACCGTGATTGCTACAGATGGCTGCGACCCCAGCCCTCTCGTTGAAATATCTCACCATGATCACGACACCTTGCTGCTCTGCGGCAGTTTGGATGGTTCGCCAGAAGGCAGTTATTCCTTCATGAGGACTTGGACTGTTGTGGTCACAGATGAATGTGGAAATTCTACTTCCTCGGAATGCGATCAGATCGTTCAGCTTTTGGACGCGACAGCCCCTGTTGACCACACTCTCGAGGTACTGCCGACGGATACGCTGTTCCTTGGCTCAGACTGTTCAGTGGATATCGAACCTATTGCCGAGCCGGAAGCAAGTGCAGAAGATGGATGTGATTCAGAATTGGAGATGGAGATTGAGTACAACGATGATCCTGAGGTGTATCAAGCGCTGTTGGGAGCGGTGAGCCTGGAGATCGATACACTTCCGATTTCCGTTGTTCCAGGTGCCACGACATACCGCCTTTACGCCCGGCTAGAACACCCTGGAGATTGTCTCAGCGCTGTGGTCGGAGAGGGCTTCGATGCATCTTGGATCACCTCAACAGCGCCGTTTTTCCAACACCCAATGGGTGCTGCGACTCCGGAAGGAATTGACCCCATATTGTTTGAGTTGCACCCTGATCTTGAGCAGGATTCGTGGGTGACCATTGGGATCGACGGTCCGCCAGACACGGAGGCCAACCAAGGGGGGCTCTTGGTGGTCGAGTCAACCCCTTGGGTAGGCGATTTTGAAGCAGGCAATTCCATTGCATTGAACAGCCAATTCGGAGACGGGTGGTTTGCCCTGCCGACAACGACCAATGGCACACCAGATGAGGATGGCCGGGTCCTGCTGGCTCAATTGACCTCTGCTGGACACATCAGCGGGCAGCTTTACTTGCAAATTCTCGAGGGCGGCGCTGGAGGCAACGATGTTCGACACACGCTCGCATTTGGAAATGCGTGCAGTGACGAAGACGGTGCGCAGGAGGGGAGCTATTCATTTGTGCGAACCTGGCTCAGTTCGGCAACGGATGATTGCGGCAACATTTCTGAGGCCATCAGCTTTCAAAACATCGCAGTTTTGGATACCACAGCACCACAATGGACCAACACATGTGGTCTGGCCAATGGCGAGGTGATGACCTTGCCCTGCGCCGGAAAGGGGGTTTTGGATTTTGATCCACTGCCCGACCCATGTTTGGCAGAGGCGATGGACAATTGTGACACGGAAGTAGGCATAGCCAGGTTTGACGATGTGGACAATGACGCCCCCACTGATGACGTTTGCAATATCTGTGCTCCCTCGGATCCAGCACCATTCGAGGACGGTCTTACCTGCGATGGGGAGGGGCCCGAGACGATGCGACTCTTCAATTTTAACGGCGATGCGGATGCTTTCTTTATCCTAGAAGCAGCGGAGGTTTCCCGGTTCAGTGTTGGGTGTGACAGCAGCGTCGCGGTGCTCCTTCATCTGACCGATGGGGAAGAAGGACAGTTCCTGTTGGAGGCCAACTATGAAGGCGGCTGGAACTGGGATGAATGGAGTGGCGATGGGCACCCCCAAGCCCCAGACGTGCAAGGGAGTTACAAGAAGGATTGTGCAGCGGTCTTCCCAGGAAATCCCGTCTGGTTCGATTGGCATTACTTCGTGATGACCGGAGGAACCTTGACCGGGTCTGGAATCTATGAAGGGTCCAACTTTGTACTGGCGCATCAACCAGCCAATGCATACTTCGGTTTTCAAGTGGGCCTTGGGGCCAACAGCAAAAACGAGTCCTATGGAGCCAGCGGCTGGTTCTTCTGGGAAGGAGAACTCGTTGTCGATGGCGTCTCACAGGGAAACATGGCATCAAGTGGAGACATTTTCGTTGACCTTGATTGCTGCCTGCCTTGGGAAGCAGAGTATGATTATGTCGCACAAGATGATTGCGGAAATGGCATCACCTTCGAATACACCATTTCCAATACCGGAGAGGCAGAGGAGAGTGGGGCTGATTTGTCTGGTGGATTGCCTCACCAAGGTGGTCCGGTTGTGATTGGCGGTGGTCTAGGTGAAAAGCAGCCTTTCAATATTTTGGGTTTGATGCCAAACCCGACGTCCGACCTTGCCCAGCTCCAATTTGAAGTATCCGAAGCTCAAAGGCTGACCATCCGGCTCCACACTATGGGTGGCGCATTTTTGGACAACATCTTTGATGGTACGGTTGAACCAGGTGCGATTTATCAAGTGGATGTTGATGCGGGTAGCTTATCCTCAGGGCTTTATCAGTTGAGAATTTCTGGAGGGGCACACAGTGAGGTTCGCAAGCTGCTTGTTACGCCGTGATTTCCCACCTGAATTGAAAATGCGGAAGCTGTCCCCTTGTGGGGCGGCTTCCTGCGTTTTGGGCGGTTATCTTCGCGGTCCATTCTCGCTGAGAAACCACACGATTGTATATCATGCCGCGCATCTCGACCAAGGGGCAGGCCATGCCCGACAGCCCCATCAGGAAACTCGCTCCATTTGCTTTGGCTGCAAAAGCTGCGGGCCGCAAAGTGCTGCATCTCAACATCGGTCAGCCCGACATCTCGACACCGCAAGTTGCGTTGGATGCCGTAAAGGGAATGGACAGAACCGTAATTGAATACAGCCCAAGCGACGGGTTTGCCACTTACCGGGAGGGTTTGGCTGGATACTATCAGTCTGTCGGTGTGGAAGTAACCTCAGATCAGGTCATTGTAACCACAGGGGGAAGTGAGGCGCTTGTTTTTGCTTTTCAGGCGTGTCTCGAGCCCGGAGATGAGGTCATCATTCCCGAGCCGTTCTATGCGAACTATAATGGCTTCGCCACAATGGCTGGGGTCAAGGTCGTCCCAGTGACCTCGCACATTGATGACGGCTTTGCGCTGCCTCCGATTGCTGATTTGGCAGCCAAGGTGACAGACCGCACACGCGCCATCTTGATTTGCAACCCTGGCAATCCGACAGGGTATGTCTATACCGCGGCGGAACTCGAAGCCATCCGCAGTCTTGTTCTCGCACACGATCTCTATCTCTTTGCCGACGAAGTCTATCGTGAGTTTTGCTATGGGGATGAAGCACCTAGGAGTGTGCTGTCTTTGCCCGACCTCGACGAACACGTGGTCCTCATGGACAGTGTTTCAAAACGCTACAGCATGTGTGGGGCTCGAATCGGGGCGCTGGTGACGCGCAATGCCAAGGTCCACCAAGCGTGCATGCGCTTTGCCATGGCGCGGTTGTCACCACCGACGCTGGCCCAAATCGCCGGTGAAGCTGCCTTGCAAACGCCAACCTCGTATTTCGATGAGGTCAAAGCTGAATATGTGGACCGAAGGGACGCACTGGTCGAAGGGCTTCGGGCCATTCCTGGGGTAACGGTTCCAACCCCGGGTGGCGCATTCTATGCGGTTGTGCGCTTGCCCATTGATTCAAGCGATGCGTTCTGTGAGTGGATGCTCAGTGAGTTTCACCTCGATGGAGAGACGGTCATGATGGCCCCGGCCACAGGGTTTTATGCCACAAAGGGCGCAGGTCAGGATGAGGTTCGGATTGCCTATGTGCTCGAGACGGCCGCCATTGAAAGGGCTGTGGCCATCATCGCTGCTGGACTAGAGGTCTACCCGGGGCGTCGTTGATTCCTCAGCGTTGATGCACAGGGCGCTGGGTTGAGATTGCGTCGACGGGGTCGAGGAAATGGCCGGTCGACTTACCTTTTGACCATGAACCTGTCTGCTCTAATTCGCACCGTTTCTCTGGTATATATAATCGCTTCCAGCCTGACATTGGTTGCGGATACTACGACCGTCCAGACCTATACCTTCGAGGCCCAAAACAACCCCCAGACAGCCTATGACAGTCCAGGACGTAGGTGGTTTCAGTTCCCTGCTTCAGAGAACGGTGTCGAGTACGGAAAGGTGGTGATGGAATACACCCTCAAGTGCTTTGAGGATGGAACGGCGGGCAATTTGGGATACGCTTGTGGTGAGTGGGATTACCTCAGTTACACCTATCTCTTTGATCACACTGGGTTACTCGACAGTGCGGCGTTGGAACATCCCCTGCGTTTGTTGGCCGATGCGCCATTCGACAGCGCGGAGATCGTGCCCTATGTGGATGGCATACAGGACTCCGTGTGGTTGTCTGCCGCCCAATATTTGGTGGATGCCGTGTCGGAAGAAACGGTGGTGCAGCCCGGTGAAGGTTTGACGGCGGGGGAATTGTTCTCGCCAGCAGCCTCGAGGCGCGTGCAATACATGTGGACCGCTGCAGAATTGGCCCCACTTGGTGGGGGTGTCATTGACAGGCTGTTTGTCCCCATGTTCGCTGGTGAAGCTGAATCGCGACGCATGGACCTTAAATGGGGGTTGACGTCGGATTCAGTCCTGACTGGGTTCAAAACATTGAATCATACCGGATATCAATACAGTCTGTCTACTTGGCAGTTCGAAGACAGCTTGTCCCTGCGCATTTCACCCCCAATCCAGTGGGATGGGGAGAGCAACTTGGTGCTTGAGTTCGCGCTGGAGGATGTGAATGTTGTGACAGATGGCATTCAGGATGGATGGGCGGTGATGGATTCGACCGAGCATCTGGGTTGGACTTCTGACGACCACAACGGGGAGGTCGTTTTCACTGCCCCGGATCGCGTATCGATTGATGTGGACAATCTGGAAGGGCTATCCCAAGAGATCACGATTGAATGCTGGGTGTATGGCGACCCCGATGCCCAGCCGCAGAATGGCACATTGTTCGAAGGCATCAACGAAAACAACCAGCGTGTGGTGAATGTCCACTTGCCTTGGAGCAATGGCCGCGTCTATTGGGACTGCGGTTGGGATGGTGGTTACGACCGCATCGATGCACAGGCTGAAACAGAGGATTATGAGGGGCAATGGAATCACTGGGCCTTTGTCAAGAATGCAGACGCAGGGGTGATGGAGATGTACCTCAATGGACAGCTGTTTCACTCGGGCACAAACAAAGACAACTCCATTGAGGGGATCGCTCGGATGAACCTCGGTTGCTCGGGAACGGGAACCAACCACTACAATGGTAGGGTGGATGATTTCCGCATCTGGAGCGTTGCGCTGGATGGAGAAACCATTGCCGATTGGATGAACCGAGAGCCCAATGGTGCGCACCCCAACCAAGATGCTTTGCTGGTAGACTATCGTTTCGATGGAGCGAATGGATCAGAGGAGATTAACCATGCCGGAGGCAATGGTGGTCACCACCACGGCACCACGTTGCGACGGGAGACCCCTGCCCTAGATCGTTTCAAAGGTGGTGTTCAGGTGCTGCGGCCGTACATCGGTTTTGGTCGAGGGGAATACCTGGAATTGGTGGCCGATGGTGCGATTCTCGATCTGCGGCCTGTAGCGCCAATGAGCCTGTCGACATGGGAGGTGCAAGGCAATGGGGTGGAGATGACAGACTTGACCTACCACTACAGTCCGGTGCAAACGGTGACCATCAACCTCATGGGAGACACAGTCGGGACACACAACATTCCCGGAGAGGTAGCGGAGTTAATCAACGACACCCTTGACTTTTTCGGTGTGCCGTTCGAGGTTGTCGATCGCTATGAGCTCTATCGGTACATCACACCATATGGAATCGGTCTCGATCTGGGCGAAGACGGTTGGACTTGGTGGTACGATGTCACAGACTACATGCACCTCCTTCGAGACAGTGTGCAGCTCGAAGCGGGCAATTGGCAGGAACTTCTCGATTTGAAGTTCCATTTCATTGAAGGGGAACCGGCGAGGGACGTGCTTGGCATGGAGGCGTTTTGGAAAGGCCAATACGGGTTGTCCAACTTCGACCAGAATGTGGTCGCCTACGAATACACACCTGCAGAAGGAGAGGAGATGTGGCGTCTGAAGACCCGGGCGTCCGGTCATGGTTTTGGCAGCGGAAACAACTGCGCTGAATTCTGCTACAACACCCACCTCGTCAAGGTCAATGGGGAGCAACATTGGTCTTGGGAGATCATGCAGGAGTGCGCGGACAACCCGCTCTTCCCCCAAGGCGGAACCTGGATCTATGACCGCGCAGGTTGGTGCCCCGGTGCGCCAACGGAGACCCGAGACATGGAGTTGACGCCTCATGTGAGCGGGAACGAGAGCTTCACCGTGGATTACGACATCGACTACGATCCCGATGGGAACTATCGATTTGAAGGGCAGATTGTGGCCTACGGTCCAGCCAACCATGAATTGGACGCAGAACTGGTGGAGGTCTTGGCGCCGAGCGGTGTCAAAATCGCTTCGAGGACCAATCCAATATGCGACAGGCCGCAGGTTCTGCTTCGAAACAGCGGAAGCACTCCGTTGACATCCTGTACAATCACATTTGGGCTTCCGGACAACCTTCAGTCTTACACGTGGACAGGTGAACTCGGTTTTCTCGAAGAGGAAGTTGTGGAGCTTGTGGCGTTGGATGAGAGCTTGTGGGTGGGAGATGCAGAAGAGGAACTCACCTTTATATGCCGTGTCTCTGCGCCCAACGGAGGAACGGATGAAGTGGGATGGAACGATGAAGTGCGCAGCATATTTCGCCGTCCACCCACCTATACTTACTTAGAAGATCCGGGTGATGAAGACGACAACCGGTTGATTGTATTTGTCAAGACCAACTCGGCACCTTGGGAAAACAGTGCCAAGTTGACCCATCAGGACGGCACGGTGTATTTCGAACGAACCTATCCTGAAGCCAATACCCAGTACCGGGATACTATATACATGAATCCAGGGTGTTACACGTTTGAATTCCTGGACGCAGATGACGATGGCATTGGTTTTTGGGCAAACGATGATGGCAATGGCTTTGTTCGATTAAGAAAGGCGGGTGGGAATTTCGTCACCTTCGAGCCTGATTTCGGAAAGTCCATCGTCCACAACTTCCATTTTGAAACCAACCTTATCAATTCCGTTGAGGAGCCTGAGCTGGCGTCCGGTGTCGTACAGGTTTTCCCCAATCCGGCCCGGGATATTTTGACCTTTACCGTCGAGGGCTGGTCCGGTGCATTCAGTTGGTCCCTGCGCGATGGGTCCGGTCGAGAGGTCAATCGAGGAACTGGGCGGTCTAACGCCGACCGTCGTTTAGAGGGCAGGATACCGTTGGGGGATATTCCCGCGGGCGTCCATTTGTTGATTTTGGAACACGGCAATGGTATTGTCAGGAGAAGGGTGGTGGTGTTTTGACCAAGAGATTGGGTGAGAAACTAATTTTTCAGGGAACACCCCCTTAAAATGAGGGGGGTGTTGGTTATTTTTTAATCAATTTCGTGATTACACCCCCCTTTTTTTGGGGTGATACTCTGTATTTTTGATCCAGAACGGAACCAACATGTCAACTTATCGCATTACTGCCATCGAGGATGTCCTCGAAAGAGCCCCCAAAGTGCTGGAGACCCCTTCCCGCAAAATCTCCGAGTACTATGGTGACCATGCATTCACCCTCAGCGCAATGCGCGAGTACCTCACTGAGGAGGCGTACGATCATGTTGTGTCGGCTACCCAAGATGGCATCCGCATCGACAGGAAGATTGCCGATCAAGTGGCCAGCTCGCTCAAGGAGTGGAGCATGGCGCGTGGTGCCACGCACTATACCCACTGGTTTCAGCCGCTGACAGGCAGCACAGCTGAGAAGCACGATAGCTTTATTCAACCTGACGGGCGTGGTGGAGCCATTGAGCGATTCGATGGCAGTCTTCTTGTTCAACAGGAGCCCGATGCTTCTAGTTTTCCCAACGGTGGCATTCGGTCCACCTTCGAAGCCCGGGGTTACACCCTTTGGGATCCCACAAGCGCCCCTTTCATCATGGGTACGACCCTTTGTATCCCTACAATTTTTATCGCGTATACTGGCCAATCCCTAGACAATAAGGCGCCACTGCTCAAGGCCCTTTCAGCTGTTGACAAGGCCGCGACGAACGTGTGTCAATATTTCGATAAGAATGTGACAAAGGTTGTCGCCACCTTGGGTTGGGAACAGGAGTACTTCTTGGTCGACAAGGCCCTCTACAACGCCCGTCCCGACCTCAGCCAGAGTGGCCGTGCCCTTCTCGGTGCAGCGCCGGCAAAAGGTCAGCAGTTGGATGACAACTATTTCGGTAGCATTCCGCCCCGAGTCATGGCGTTCATGCAGGATTTCGAATGCGAAGCCCACAAACTCGGAATTCCGGTTACCACGCGTCACAATGAGGTTGCGCCAAACCAGTTCGAAGTTGCGCCGGTATTCGAAGAGGCCAACCTGGCCAACGATCATAACCTTCTTTTAATGGAGTTGCTCGAAACGGTGTCGCTTCGGCATGATTTTCGGGTTCTCGTTCACGAGAAACCGTTTGCCGGCCTGAATGGCTCTGGAAAGCACAACAACTGGTCCCTTGGCACCAATACTGGAGTGAATCTGCTCAAGCCAGGAACCAACCCCAAGACCAACCTCCGCTTTCTCACCTTTTTCGTCAATACCATTGCCGCCATTCACCGCCATGCGGATGTGCTGCGGGCAGCCATTGCCAGTGCAGGAAATGACCACCGCCTAGGTGCTAATGAGGCCCCACCAGCCATTATCAGTGCATTCATTGGTGCCCAATTGACCGAGTTGCTCGATGCAATCGAAGTGAATGTGACTGCTGGAAAAATGAGTCCGGATGAAAAGACGGCAGTCAAACTTGAAATTGGACGCATTCCTGAGGTTTTGCTAGACAATACCGACCGGAACCGGACGTCACCTTTTGCCTTCACGGGCAACAAGTTTGAATTCCGGGCAGTGGGAAGTGCGGCCAATTGCGCCGTTCCCATGACCGTATTGAATACCATTGTGGCTGAGCAGCTTAACATGTTCAAGGCTGCGGTTGACGAGCGGATGGAGGGAGGAGACAAGAAGGACGAGGCGCTTCTCAAAGAGATTCAAAAGCTCATTAAGGAGAGCAAGGCCATCCGATTTGAGGGCAATGGCTATGGCCAGGAGTGGGTCGACGAGGCGGCCAAGCGCGGCCTCAGCAACCTGCTCGACACGCCCAGCGCGCTCGCTGTTTGGGACCGCAAAGAGGTGGTCGCGCTGTTTGATGGGATGGGCGTCCTTTCCGCAGAGGAAATTGCCGCCCGCACAGAGGTCGAGTTGGAGAACTACGTGATGAAGCTCCAAATTGAGGCTCGGGTGTTGGGAGACATGGTAACGAATCAAGTGCTGCCGGCCG
>PBIE01000050.1 GCA_002720375.1 Crocinitomicaceae bacterium
ACAACCTCTCGCCCACGCACCTGGTCGCCTGCCTTGGTGGCGGCTCCAACGCGCTGGGTTTGTTCCTGCCCTTTCTCGAAGAGGATGTGGAATTGGTCGGCATCGAAGCTGGAGGACAAGGCGTCGACAGTGGACGGACGGCTGCCACCCTCGAAAAGGGAAGTCCCGGCATTCTGCACGGAGCAAAAACGATGATCTTACAAGATTCCGAAGGTCAAATCGAAGAGGCCCACAGCATCAGTGCCGGCCTAGACTATCCTGGCATCGGACCGCTGCACGCCCACCTCGCGACCACAGGACGCCTTCGCACAGCCGCTGTGAACGACGAAGATGCTCTCAAGGCCGGCCTGCTTTGCACACGCACCGAAGGCATCCTCCCCGCTTTGGAAACCGCCCACGCCTTGGCCTGGACAACCAGCGCCAAGTGGTCCGGTGACGAAGTGGTCATTCTCAACCTAAGCGGTCGAGGCGACAAGGACTTGATGAGCTACACCCAAAACAAGCCTTATCATGATTGACTCTAGCACATTTCGGTCCTCCAACGACAATGTCCAATTGTCCATCTTTCTGACGGCGGGTTATCCAGATTTCGTCACCTGTGGTGCCCTGCTCGATACACTGGCAACTCATCCTGCCGTTTCATTTGTGGAGTTGGGCATGCCGTTTAGCGACCCCCTCGCAGATGGCCCCACCATCCAGAGGGCTTCGGAGGTGGCACTTGCCCAAGGGACAACAGTAGACGACGTGATGGCCTTGGCAGCTCGCTTCCGCGCCGCCTGTCAAAAACCCTTGATGCTCATGGGATATTGCAACCCGATTTATCGAAGGGGCATCAAAACATTCACCGCTGAGGCCCGATCTGCAGGAGTGACGGGGTTGATATTGCCCGACCTGCCTTATGAATCGCACCACCAAGACTTCGAGGCTCATCTCAAATCCACTGGGCTTTCCATGGCCTTTCTCGTGAGCCCGACAAGCACCCAAACATCAGTCTCTCAAGCATTCAACTCCAGCTCCGCCTTCGTTTATGGTGTCGCCAATGTCGGTCTGACTGGTGATGCACAGTCCATGGACCGCGGAGCATTTTTCTCCGGGCTTCAAGAGCACCGCCGTCAATGCCCATTGGTCGCCGGCTTTGGCTTGTCCAGCCCTGCCGATGTTGCCAGCCTCACTGGCTTGGCAGATGGAGCCATCATCGGCTCCGCCTTTATACGGGCCATTGCTCCTGAACAGGACGGCCCTGCAAGTCCTGAATCTGCTGTCCAGCGCGCACTCAACTTTCTCAACCCCTTCCCCCCAAATCCTGAGATATGATTGTCCAACTGCACCACCCTAGCACACCAGAGACCCTGCGAGAGGCTGAGGCATTCCTCCTCGCACTCAATTTGAAATGTCGGACAGTCATCACCCCGGACTCCACCCTGTTCGTCATTTATGCCGGTCAAGTTCCCGACCCGCGTCGCATCAGACAATGTCCAGGCGTGAAGGATGTCCATCGCATTTCAGACGACTTCAAATTGGTAAGTGGTCAATGGAAACAAGGGCGATCCACCGTCCACGTGGGCAAGGTTCCCTTCGGTCCCGAAGCTTTCAATATGATCATGGGCCCTTGCAGTGTTGAAAGCGAGCAACAACTCGAAGCGGTGGCCCAATTTCTGGTGTCCCAAGGGGTGCGCATGATCCGAGGTGGGGTCTTTAAACCCCGGAGTAGCCCATATTCTTTCCGCGGCATGGGCCTCGAAGGACTAAATCTCTTTCGGGGTGTGGCGGACCAGTATGGGCTTAGTATTGTCACAGAGGTCATGGAAGTGGCCCAGATTGATGCCATGGCACCCAAGGTGGATGTCTTCCAAATCGGTGCGCGAAACATGCAAAACTTCAATCTGCTTGAAGCCGTTGGAAAATCCGGTCTGCCCGTTCTGCTCAAGCGGAGCATGTCGGGCACCATCGAAGAGTTCCTCCAATGTGCAGAATACATCTACAACGTGGGTAACGAGCGAATCCTCCTCTGTGAGCGGGGCATCCGGACTTTTGAAGGGGCCTACAGAAACACCTTTGACGTCAATGCCATTTCCTACTTGCGTTCGCGCTCACACCTGCCTGTGCTTGCCGATCCCTCGCACGGTGTGGGGCTGCGTCGGCACGTCGTGGATATCGGTCTGGGGGCTGTCGCAGCCGGCGCGGATGGCCTCCTCGTCGAAATTCACCCCCATCCCGATTCCGCCGTGAGCGACCGGGACCAAACCCTCTACTTCGATCAGGCTGCAAGGCTGATTGAAGGCAGCCGCCAATTCTGGGCCTTGCGATCGAATATGGCATCGTGATCAAAAGGCCTCGCCGATAAAGATGTAGACGCCCCTGCCCTCTTGGGTGAAGGCAACGTCTAAGCGGGTGTAGATGTCCTTTTCGGGGAAGAGGAGGAAGCGAAGACCGGCGCCGCCAGCGGGAAGGAACTGCTTCCATTGGAAGGCGTGATCGTCGCCGAAGACTTGGCCCACGGCCATGAAGGCGCTGGCACCGAAGCGCTTCGAGAAAGAGAACGGCAGGATGCGGTATTCGACCTGACCTGCGACGAGGTTCTTGTCGCGGTAGCGGCCCAGATAGTAGCCGCGCATGAGGCTTTCCCCGCCCATCAGAGAGAGCATGTTGAACGGGGGATTGCCTTGCGTGAATTGGCCGTAAAGCTGAGCGGCCAAAACCGTGTTCTTCCTGATGGGACGGTAAATTCGATTGTCAACGATATAGGAGGTGAAGTCGAAATCACTGCCCGCGCCAGTGCTGTATCTCAGAAAGGCCAACTCGCTGTACAGGGCGTCCCGCGGGTTCATGGCATTGTGAATATTGTCGTAGAGCAAACCGAGACCAAAACCCAAGTTAGAAGACCCCATGGTGCCGACACTCGGTATCACCACATCCGCTGACGCATCACTGTGTCCCTCATATTGGACGCGATTAAGTGCTTGATAGTCAAAACCAAAACCCACGTAAAAGGATGGCAGGGTCTCGCGCAAAATGCGCTCCCGAATCAAGATGTATTCGCCATCAATAACACTCTGCACCGAAGATGGCGCATCCCTTCCTACGCCATAATAGAACAGCGGAAAGCTCTGGTAGCGGGCGCGCCCATAAAAGAACCACTTGTTCTGATCGGTGTACACGGCATGATCTAACCACAGGCCGTATTGGTTCTCCAAAGTGTAGAACGTGAAGGCCTTGAGCTCGCTGAGACGGTTGCTCAGGTCCCGCTTGGCGGAATACACATAGAGGCTGGAAACCCCCAATTCCCAGCTGGTCTCTGGAGAGAACGCCAAGGTCGGGTAGTTGATGAATTTGGGTGCAGTTGGGTCTTGATTTTCGCCCATGATGCGGTCGATATACCGCCGAAGGAAGCTTCCCGACTCGACCTCCTGCTGCGCAATGGCGGTAGAGGTGGTCCCCAGGTAAATAAGGAACGCCAAAGCGCACCGGTAAGGGAATTTCATTGTGCTAAAAGTATGCGCTCCGACATGCTTTGGCTCCATGATTTCAGATTCCCATTGTCATTGTTTCCGGAATTCGCCGCAGTGCCCTTCCGCTTTCTCCCTCCTTCCAGCCACTCTGCCTAAATGCCAAAAATATTGGCTTACTAATAATATTGTCATTCCCGCAAAAACAGACCACCTTCTGACAGCACCGAATGCAGAGGGGGCGGCCCGACGATTTCCGTCGCAACCTGATGCATGGTCACAATGGGACTCGGTACGGGAACTGTTGCTGGTCTTATCATCCTTTTTACCGTTATCAATTCCAGATCATCAGTAGATGGCTGCGGTTCCATTTGCAGCAGCCCCTTACTTTTGAGCAAGCACGCCCCGTGCTGAGAACCCAACCCGCACCCTCCGTGGCAACGCCCCACACACAGGAAAAATTGGCCGTGAGGCTGCCCAACTGGCTGGGTGACACCCTGATGGCCTATCCGCTGTTGAACGGGCTGAATCAGGCAGGTGTGGACTTCACCTGCTTTGGCCATCCGTGGGCTGGAGACATCTTCGGCGCCACCGGCTTCTCCATTGTGGCCGACGAACGAATTCGCGACAAGCGCTGGCTAGCCCACCAATACCGGCAGGGCGGCTTTTCTCGCGCCCTGCTCTGTCCCTCCTCTTGGTCCGCTTGGATTCCCGCTGCGCTCGCCGGTCTTCCTTCCACAGGACACCACCCCTTGTCTTCGCCCCGCATTAGAAAGGACCCGGACGCCCACCGGGTAGAGCACTACTTCGAATTGGGCCGGGTAGCCATGGGAGGCGTAGCCAAACCCAACCGGATAAACGGCTTTATTCCACTGGACTCAAGGAGTATGGATCAGGTGGATGCCCTTCTGTCAGGGTTGGTGGAAGCGCCTTTTGTCGTGGTCTGCCCCTATGCCACCAACCTCCACAAGGGGATGGACAAGGAATGGCCCCACTGGCGCGAGTTCATCAATGGATACACGGACAAACCCCTTCTTGGCCTCGTGGCGCCTGAGGACAAAGCGCGCTTCGCGAAGGACTATCCCACGACGGCGGTGATCTCTACGCGATTGTCCGAAACCGCGGCCATCATGTGCCGAGCAGACCACGTGATCACCAACGACAGCGGCGCGATGCACCTCGCCTCTTTCTTCGGGGCATCTGCGGTTGGCCTTCTCGGTGTCACAAACCATCGGGAAACCCAACCGTGGTTCGGAACCAGCCTCAGTGGAACCGGACAACCTTGGCCTTGTCTAGACGACCTGTCTCAACATCTGACAAAGGGGTAAATCATGACGACCTAAAAGCGCCCGATTTTTTGTAACTTACTCTTTAGTAAACACTTACAAAACCCCCTTAGCCGGAGCATTAAGCCCCGACACTCGCCACATTCATGGACTGCCAAAGGCTCACACCATGCAAAACCCGATGAAATGACGTATCCCTTGATGCCATTCGCCCACTCATTTCCAAGGAAGAGAAGCCGGCATCAAGTCGCATGTGCTTTGCTCTTTCTCGCCTTTGCCTCCGCATGCTGGGGGCAGGAAGACTGCTTCAATCCCGACTTGTCCAACGACGGCAATGTGGGAGCTGCCGACCTCGTCATGCTCCTCTCCTATTACGATATGGCCTGGCCACTGGACACGGGATTCACCTGCCCCACCAGCGTGCAGCACCAAGGCCATGACTATGGCGTGGTCCAAATTGGCAATCAATGCTGGTTTGCAGAAAACTGCCGTCACCTGCCTGCCGTGTCGCCCCCATCATCGTTGGAGTACAGCCCCCATGCCTTCGTGCTCGACTACGAGGGCACCAATGTCGGGGAGGCCATGGCCACCGATACATATGCCACTTATGGTGCACTCTACAACTTTTTTGCCCTCACCGAATGGGACCTGTGTCCGACCGGGTGGCATCCTGCCACAGACGAAGACTGGATGACAATGGAGGGCGTAATCGGCGTGCCCGAAACAGAACTTGGAGAAACCGGTTGGCGCGGAGACAACCAAGGACAACAGCTCAAGGACAGTGCGATCTGGAATGGAACCGATGAATACGGAATGACGTTTCTTCCTGGGGGACAAAGCTTTACAAACGGCTCGTTTGGAAATGAAGGCACGTCCCTCCACATCTGGGTCGCCACGGAATACACCTTCTCCAAAGGATGGTTTCGGTTATTGATGACGGGGGCTACCGAAGTCTACCGAAGCAACAACGTGACCAAAACCATCGGGGGCTATGCCCGGTGTGTGAAGGACTGAATGCGCCCTGTTTCGCTTCCATGCTGAAGCGAAGGCTTTCCTACTGGTTCTTCTGCGCCTCCCGAGGAGAACAGACTGCTTCATGATTCTATTTGAACAAAATCGCCATAAAAGAGCGGCCACCGGCGGACTGCTTGCATACATATCAGAATTGCGAGTGGCCCCTCAGGTAAGGAGGAGCAACCTCCCAAGTAAACACCAGATAAGATTGGAAAAAGTCTCATTACGAAGATGCACAGACCATCCGTTGCGGAAGTAATTTCGCAAAAAGGAACCATGTCTGCATCTAACCTAAATCTGTTGAACGCCGTGACCCTGATTTCAATGGGTTTGTGGGGCTACGTTGAAACCGACTCCTTCACGGCATTGATTCCCGTTGTCTTCGGCGTTGTCTTTGTTCTTTGCCAACGCGGTGTGAAGAATGAAAACAAGGCAATTGCCCATGTGGCGGTCTTGTTCACCCTCCTTTTGCTTGTCGCATTGGTCGGTATGCGATTGCCCAAGTCCCTGGCTTCAGGAGGTGCTGGCCTGGTGAGGGTCGTCCTGATGATTGCCACGTCGACGCTGTCCATGGTCGGCTTCGTGCGGAGCTTTATCGCTGCCCGCAAAGCCCGGGAAAACGGCTGAACACGCTCTCGACGTTCGTCCAATCAAGAAGCTGTAAATCGGCTTTTTGTCGCCTCACACTGCATGTGGTCAAGACTGATTTTGCCTCCCTCATTGATGCGGAACAATACCATAAATCATGTATGGTGATTGCGCTTTCTTTGGCGTAGCTATGTATCATGATTCAGCTTTACTACGGTACGGATACGAACAAGACGGATCACGTTGCCCAAAATGTCTTGATTCCCATGCTCAAGGAGCACGGTCTGGACATCAAAGACAAGGTGGTCGCCGAGATTGAAGCTGACGACTGGAAAAATCACGACGTCTTTATCATCGGGGTTCCCACATGGTATTATGGAGATTTGCAGAGCGATTGGGAAGCCTATTTTCCCACGTTACAAAAGATCGACTTCACCAACAAGACCATTGCGATTTTCGGCCTTGGTGACCAGTGGGGATATGACGAGTGGTTTGTCGATGGGATAGGAATATTGGCGGATGCGATGATTGCCAATGGTGCTGAAATGATTGGCGCCTGGCCCAACGAAGGCTACACCTTCCAAAAGTCCAAAGCACTCAAGCCAGATGGCACGTTTCATGGCCTGGCACTGGACGAGGACAACCAATGGGACCTCACCGAAGATCGATGCCAGCAATGGGTAAACTCCATCGCCCCTGAATTGAAGCGTTTGATGGGGCAAGGCTCAGAAGTAGACAACCTCGAAGAGAAGGCATGAGCGCTGGCAAACGGGCTGTCGTCAGCATCCTGTTGTGTTTCGCTTCAAATCTTCTAACAGGCCAATCCACAGTTGACTGGAGCACGACCTTGGGCGGGAGCAGCTGGGAACAAGACCCGTTGGTTTACGCTCTTCCAGAAGGCGGGTGCTTGGTTGTCGGGAACACCTATTCCAACGATGGCGACCTCCCCGGCTCGATGGGCAATTGTGACATCGTGGCCCTTCGACTCGATTCTGAAGGAAACGTATTGTGGCAAGAGCGGTTCGGAGGAGAAAACACAGACCTCGTGAGCGACGTCATCATCCTGCCCGACGGCGGGGCCGTGATCTGTGGTCGCTCCCAATCGAGCAGCGGTATGATGGCAGGTCTTCACCAAGGGCTGTTTGACCTCCTCGTATTCCGCATCTCGGAGCAGGGAACACTGTTGTGGTCCAGTGCATTTGGAGGCAGCAACTCGGACCACGCCAATGCCATTTGTCCCCACCCCGATGGCGGTTTTGTTGTGGCAGGCAAGAGCAACTCATCAGACGGAGACACCGGCGGTCAAATCGCCTCGCACGACATCTGGTTGTTGCACATCGATGACGATGGAAACCTCATCGAGCAAACCTCTCTCGGTGAAGAATTTGGCACCAGTGGATTCATTGCTTACGAATACGCCAACGACTTGGTCATGAGTGATGATCAGAATCTCATTTTGGTCGGCTGGTCCAATGCGGTCAGTGTAAACTTTGACGAGGATGGGCCGTATCGAGACCAATACATCGCCAAACTGAATCCAGGTCTTGACATTGTATGGGAATCCTACAAAGGAGGCATGGTTGCCGACGAGGTGAATGTGGCCTGGCCAATGCCCAATGGCGGGGTGATGGCAGCGGGCATCACTTGGTCTCCCGACTTCGCAGTGTCGGACCTCGACAATCCGGATTACTGCCTAGGCACCCTCACAAAAGTCAATGGCGTTGGGGACATTGAATGGGCTCAAGTTTTTGGCGGTGAGGACATCGACCGAATCCTTGACCTCTGCCCCGGTAACCAAGGCGGATGGTTCGCCATCGGCCTATCAGAGTCCATGACTGGTCCATTCAGCGACAATGCCGGACAGGCAGACTTATGGCTTTTGCATTTAAACGGCGACGGACAACTCTTGTACCAGGAACTAATGGGTGGATCACAAAACGATATCGGGAACAGCATCGCCATGGACCAGCTAAGTGGCCGAATTTATCTGGCTGGTACAGCCTACTCAGCGGATGGTGATCTCTCTCAAAATCAGGGGGAGAGCGACTTTTGGCTGCTGGGGCTCGATGTCCCGTCGTCTGTGAACAATGCGAAACCTGACGCCCCCATGCGTTACGATTTTGCATCGGGTGAACTCATCTGGGTATCTGAGAAGACCCCCTCCAGAGACATCCTTGTGTTCAATGCCATTGGCCAGCAGGTGCTCCAACAACCCGCAGGATGGTCCAACCTCGCGCTGAATCAACTCACCTCTGGTTACTACGTAGTCGTAGATTATTCAAAAGGCCAATCGAGCAAGATGCGCGTCTTCGTTCCCTAATGAAACAGATTCAGTCTGGTGAACAACCGAATCGATGGGTTGGATGACCCGAACAGCAGATCATAAAGCAACCCGCTTGGCCTTGAATTGGATTCGGGTTGCGTCTATTTGGTCCATGAGTGCACTGTATATCGCAGTCGGGATTCGGCACTTTACTGACCCTGAATTTTTCTTGAACATTGTGCCCCCGGCTCTGCCCTTCCCGTTAGAATTGGTTTATATCACAGGTGCCTGGGAAGTGCTTGTGGGCGTCCTTTTGTGGCTTCCACGCACGAGATTGATTGCGGGATGGGGAACCCTCCTTCTTCTCGTGGTGGTCTTCCCTGCCAATATCTACCTGAGCATGGAAGAGGCACCACAGCTTGCGCTGGGCATCACACGCCGACAGGCCTTGATTCGCCTTCCCTTTCAGCTGCCCCTCATGCTGCTTGCATTTTGGCACAGCCGCAAGGTCCATTCAACGGGGTTCTCCGTCCTTTGCGCCCTCTTGTTCTTTCCTACAATCGTTTACTTCCTCACACTGTGAAAGCCCAAGTCCCTCAGCACAACACAGCAGTGTGAGGTCAGTTGCTCAGCAAGAGCTTCCCTGCTTGTTAAAGCAGTTGCTGCTGCAGTGAAAAATAAAACAGGACCTTACCAGACGTTCGGATTGGGCATCTTTTCCATTCCACCTCCCGAACCGGAGCCAGAGCCAGAGCCAGAGCCAGAACCCCCAGAACCTCCGCCATCGGTGTTGTAGTAGACAGGAATACCCGTGTAGCAACCGGACACCACACCTGAAGATGTGGTCATGTCGTAGTTGATTTCAAGTTGACCTCCGGAGCCCTCAAGAATGGTAATCGCCCCAGAACTTGCTGAAATCGGAAACAGCATTCCCGAGCTGTAATTGTACATGTTCTCCTCGACCAAATATCCGCCGTCCCATGTATTCACAGATGGGTTGAAAGTATTGGTATTGAAGGTGTACGTCCCGTTCAGCGTTCCATTGGTGTGAAGGTTCAAATAGATGAAATTGCCGATGCCATTGTAATTGGGAATGCCACCGGTAACCCCCGGGCTGAACAAGCGCACCTCGTAATTCACGCTGGTGTTGTTGTAGAAGTTACCGAAGTTGATTGCCTCCGTAAGCCCCCCGACCGCGTACTCATCGTCATTCAGCGAAAAGACATTGGTGCACTGAGGATTGTCTCCCTCGCACAGGAATTCACAGAGTGCTAGAGAAACATACATGCCGCTCCCGTCTCCCGGATCTACACACGTGCCGTTCAAACAGTTAAATGTCGCTCCACCTCCGGAACCGCTACCAGACCCTGATCCGCTTCCAGAACCACTCCCAGATCCTGTGCCCGAGCCACTGCCACTGCCTGAACCAGAGCCGGAGCCAGTACCACTGCCTGTTCCTGATCCAGATCCACTCCCCGTTCCCGAGCCGGTTCCGCTGCCCGTTCCGCTGCCCGTTCCGGAGCCGGTTCCAGACCCCCCACTGTTACCGCATTGGCTTTGACAATCTTGGAACGTAAGGTACATGCCCCCCCGGGTGGCCTCACATGTTCCATTCAGACAGTCGTAAGAGTCCAAACGGCAACCATAAATGCAGGCAACAGCCAAAACAGACACACATAAAACCAGAATTCGCGGGGTGCTCATAACTCCAAATTTACCGGCTATTTAGACGGGCTCCAAATAAGGAGATTCTGGGCAGACCTCGTATGTATTGATTTGAAAATGAGGCCACAACTGATTCACAAAAGGATTGTGATAGAACCGAACTTCATCCAATGGCGTGAGCGAATTCGACTTCAATGGTCCTTGAGTGAGCAGAATCACGCACTCCTCCGAATTGCATTTGTTTTTAAACTGGGACTCAGACTTGGCGAAATGCAGCCCGTGATTCGGCAAGGTCTGCTTCAGATAAAACCTCAACAGCTGATTAGAAGACAACAGCCACACCTCCCCTTCTTGCTGATGAACATGCCTCCTAACCTGCGCTAATGCTGACGGGGACTGATGCTGGGTGACCAACACCATGGAGGTGAGGACATAGGGCACCAAAAAAACGCACAGCATCAAAACAGCGCCAATTCGCCCCACCCTCTGTTTCAATGCGCCCGCCCCCGAAGCCAGAAACAAAGCCATGGCGGGAATCAACGGCAAAATGTGACGGGGTTTGTAGACAATGTTCTGAAAGAAAAAGACCCAAACGGAGTAAGCCAGACAACAGGCCATCAGCACGACAGTGCCCCGGGGCCATCCGCCCTTGCGAAAACGGATCAATGCCCGAATACCCAGAACCAGTATCGAAGCGAACGTGACCATGGTGGTGGGATTTCGATCCATCCACCACCCCCCATACCCGTCGGCAAAAAGCGCGCGCACCATGCGAATAAACCTCAAGGTCATACCGGCGTTTTCGGATATCACCGTCCCCCCCCATTCGGTGAAATGGCCGCGCGCATCGTGCGTGGCCAACTCCAACAGCGCAGGCCAACCAACAACACTCACCCATGGAAGAAACCAAAGTAGACCGCCCACAAGCCCCCCACAGATCAAAAACAAGAGGTGCTCCTTCCGCCGCAGAAAAAAAAATGCGGGCAAGAAAAATGGCAAAAAAGAGAGGCGGATGCCGGCGAGAAAGCCGATCGAGAGTCCCAAAAACACCAACACCGATTGTTCCTGCTTCTTCCTTTCCCCAATGCGGTATTCGAGCAGCAACCACAACGCCACCTGAAGCACACCCAAGCCCAGAAGGTCGGGCATATACCTGTTGCCCATGAGCCACATCAACGGGTTAAAAAACAGGATGATGCCAAGCAAGTAAACCGCAGGGCCTTTGGGCATCATCAGCCGCTGGATGCGGAGGGTGGACACCACAATCAAAAAGGTGGCAATGCCGCCAATCAATGAGAAACTGTATGCCGTTGAGCCAATGGCCCGATACACCAACTGGAGCAAGGCACAAAAAAGCGGGTAACCAGGAAAATGCGGCTTGTTGTTTAACACATCGTATTCGACTGCAGACTGCGCAAACCGCAAGCTGTCAATGTCTTCGATATAAAAGATGGCCGACGCCAAGCGACTCAGAACGCACACCAACAGCAGCGAACCCCAGATCAGAATTGACTTTGATTTCACGGTCATCTCAGCACGGCACTGACGATGGAACAAAACCGTCCACCAGTTTTCTGGCGTTCTTCATGTGGTCGTGAATGTGGCTGTATTCCACAAGCCCATTTCTTCCGGTGACATGCAGATTCCGGAACTGACGAACATACTCAAATGCCCGCTCTGTATACTCCTTGTACTGGTTGTCCAAAATGGGATACGCATTCCGCAAGCGCATTACATGACAGGTGAGGACTTCGCTCTCAACGAAAAAACCGATGTCCACCAATTGCCCCTGAACCTCAACCCGGACATCTCGCACCGCCTCATTACTCCAGTCCTTGAGGTTCTGACAAGGAACCTCAACGGCCAGCGAAGTTTGTCCATCAGGCGCCATGGCCTTGCTTCTGTTGCGCGGCTCGTATATCCTAGTAAACCTAAACTTTTTGTCCGGGAAATACATAGATGCATTGTCGTTCACAGAAGGTTTTGACAACGCAAAGACAAAGACCAAAACGTCGCGAAATCGAATGCGTTTCAACGCCTCCATAACCACAGCTGGCGGCGCTGGCTGAAGACACCTGAGCAGCGTGGTCATGGGAAGTGTCGAAACCACCCATTCCGGCCTGGTCACACACCGACCATCCGATATTACCTCCGTAATCACGAAGTCTTCATGCTGTATTTCAGTCACCGGCGATTCCAACAGCAGCGAAGAAGTCGGCACCGCCTCAACGAGGGCATCGAACAGCATTCCAATGCCATGCCGCGGGTAGTAAAATGTCCCATCGAGGTGTTCGACCTTCTTCTTCTTGCCCTGAAGCGCCTCCAAAATGAAGGTTTTCAAATCCAATCCCTTGAGCCGGCTCCCAGCGATTTCAACAGACAAGTTGTGCGCCGAATCTCCCCACAGTTTTTCGGAATAATTAATCAGGAATCGCTCAGCCACAATTCGGCCGTAGTGTCCCACTGCAAGCGACTCAAAATCACCAGCATCCGAATTGCGCCAAAGGCTGTTTTTCAAAACTTGAAAACAGGCCCTGAAAAACGACAAGGTCCCCATCGTCTTCCAGAGGTTCAATGGGGACAAAGGAAAGTCTGTGAACGTGCCGTCCACATAGATTTGACTCGGCGCCGAAACTGACTGCAAATCAGGACCGAGCAATTCCTTGAACAGCCCCGTCGTCTTTCCGTCCTTGTCATGCAAACGATGGGCGCCCGTATCACACCGGAAATCGTCAAAGGACTCCGTTCGGCAATTCCCCCCCAATTGGCCCGTCGCCTCAATCAAGAGAGAGTCCACCCCCTTTTGATGGGCGTAATAATGAACGCCCAAGCCCGCAGGTCCTCCACCGAGTATCGCAACGTCTGTCGACCGTTCTTCCATGGGACCAAGGTATTTCTTTTGCAAGGCAGAAGAAATACTGCTTCAACAGTATGGCACTGGATATCGCAGCCTGTAATTTGCCCCTATGCTGGTTTGTGTCACAGGCGTACTGGGCTTCATTGGTGGGGCACTCGCTTTAGACCTGTTGCGCCGGGACGTTAAGGTCATTGGAATTGACAAGTACGATGGCTGCCAACCTGATCCAGCAAAAGACAAGAGAAAGTCTAAACTCCTTCTTCATCCCGGATTCAACCTGATCACTTCGGATATCAATTCAGAAAGCCTAAGCAGCTCCATTACTGAGTGTGTGAATGGTCAAACCATTTCCATTTGCCTTCATTTCGCTGCCCTTCCTGGGGTCCGTGGGTCTGGTCTCAACCGGGGAGAATACGAGCACAACAACATCACGGGGACGGAGAACCTCCTGTCTGTCATGAACGATTTGAATGTTGGTCGTTTCCTTTTCGCCTCCACAAGTGCTGTCTACGGAGATGAGTCTGGACCGTTCAAGGAAGACCTCGAACTCAAGCCTCCTAGAAGCTTTTATGGCCACACCAAGCAAGTTGGAGAGCGCAGGGTCCTCGATTGGGCCAGAAGTGGCAACCCGAACAAATCCGCCACAGTGTTGCGTCTGTTTTCAGTTTATGGGCCTGGCATGCGAGACGACTTGGCCATATCCATCTTTCAAAGGGCTTTGCAAGCAGGCCGTCCCATCACCTTGTTCGGCGATGGTTCCGATTCGCGTGACTACACCTACATCGAGGATGTTCTGCGCGGCATCGACTTGGCCATGCGCGAATTGATGAGCCGAAGATCTGGAGCCGAAACCATCAACATTGGAACCGGACACGCCATTGCTACTTCAGAGCTTGTGCAAAACATCCAAGAAAGCATGGGCAAGAACACCCCCATACTTTACAAGCCTCGATCCGAGGAGGAAATGCTCTCAACTGAGGCGGACTTGACAAAGGCAAAGAATTTGATTGGGTATGAGCCTCAATGGAATTTGCATCGTGGCCTTCAGTCCATGCTCACCCCCGCCCTTCACTGATGGAGGTCTTCTTGAAGTTTGTCCTCGTCGGGGCCATCGGGGTTGCATTGAATTTCCTTGTGACAGCCATTTTCCGGGAGAGGGTTAAAACATCCCAATGGACAGCAAACCTGCTTGGCATCGCCGTTGGAATGACAGCCAACTACATTTTGAATCGCACCTTCACATTCATGAGCGATCAGCGCATCCCTTTGGAGGCGGGGAAGTTCGCTTTGGTGGCCCTCTTGGCCATGCTCATCAACCACACATTGGTTTGGCTTCTGGTCACCCGATTGAACGTGAAATTCTACTTGGCAAAGGCCATCACGACATGTGTGGTTTTCCTGTGGAATTTCGGGGCACACAGCACCTATACTTTTGATAATTCGCCTCAACTATCACCCTTTTTTTTATGGCTTGATCAAGGGTGAACAGTCGCCCCTCGTTTCACCGTCCACTCCACCTTTTCACCATGAACCAACGACTCTTCTCTGTTCTTTATTCGCTCTTCTTGTTCTTCAATGCAGCAGGCCAATGCGAAGGAACCGAAATCGCCTTCATTTCAACAACAGCCCAATGGGGAGAGGAAATGGGCTGGGAGCTATACCACCAGACTGAAGATGACACCACACTGATCTCGTCTTTCCAAGGAGAGTTCAATGGGCAAACGACCATTGACATCCTGTGCCTCGAAGATGGATGCTACACCCTCCTTGCAACTGACACGTGGGGTGATGGCTGGAACGGGGGCTCACTTGCTGCCTCTCCGCTAGAAATCACCGACGTGCTGGACGGTTTTGATAGCCCATTCAACCTCAACGACGGCTCATATGGATACCACACCTTCACCGTTGGAGATGGTGCGTGCACCTTCGTCATCCCCGGCTGCACAGACCCGACTGCACTGAACTATGTGATTGGCGCCACTGTCGATGACGGATCTTGTATCGAAATCGAGCAGCTTGGTGTCACTAACAATAGCACGAGCGCCTTGCGACAATACATCTACTATGCGCCCCAAAACATGCAGCCAGGAGCCCCTTTGGTCTTTGTCCTCCATGGATATTCTGGATCAGCTGCAGGCATTTATGGGTTCAGCGGATTCAGGGCAGTCGCAGACGAAGAAGGCTTTGGCGTCGTCTTTCCGCAGGGGGCGGAAGACGGCGGGGGCACGAACCACTGGAATGCCAACTTCAACTTCTCGAATGTCAATGATCACGCATTCTTGACACAATTGGCTGAGCACTTGCAGTCTGAGCATGGACACGACCCGGACTGCACCTACAGCTGCGG
>PBIE01000051.1 GCA_002720375.1 Crocinitomicaceae bacterium
ATCACACCTGCAGCGACCGTGAGACGGGTTCCTGGGTCGACCAGGATGAAGGACCCCGTGGCTCGGTTGCGACGGTAGTCGTCGACCAGCACAGGTGATGCGGTGCGAATGCGAACCCGCGCAATGTCGTTCATGCCAATCTCAAGGTCGTCCTCCTTGCGATGTAAGGTGTTGATATCGAGCTTATAGACCACTTCTTTGACAACGGCTTTCACATCCCGAGAGGTGTGACGAAGATCAAACCGGGTGCCCGGACGCATCGCCTGTTCAGACAGCCAGCAGATTCGAGCATCGACATCCTGAATGCTCTTCGGCTGGTTGTTCTGGCGAACAAGCATATCACCGCGACTGAGGTCAATGTCGTCTGCGAGCGTCATCACGACACTCTGTGGCGGGAAAGCCCTCTCGACCTGAGTGTCTCCGATGGCGATGGTCGTGACCTTGCTGCCCAAGCCACTTGGCAAAGCGACAACCTCATCGCCCACTTTGAACACCCCACCTGCCACACGGCCCGCGTATCCGCGGAAGTCCCGATCCGCATCCGTTTGGGGTCGAATCACATATTGCACGGGAAAGCGGCAGTCTTGCAGGTTTCGGTCCGCCGCAACGTGAACGTGCTCAAGGTGGTGCAGAAGCGTAGACCCTTCATACCAATCCGTATTTTCCGACCGGTCCACCACGTTGTCTCCCTGAAGCGCACTGATAGGGATGAACTTGATGTCTGGAATGTCGAGGCGACTAGAAAAACTTCGGAAGGCATCGACAATCTCATTGTATCGGTCCTCGTTCCAATCCACGAGGTCCATCTTGTTCACGCAGACCACCATGTGCTTGATGCCCAAGAGGTGGGCGATAAAACTGTGGCGATGGGTTTGCTCGAGGAGTCCTGCCCGCGCGTCCACAAGGATGATGGCGAGGTCGGCCGTTGAGGCGCCCGTCACCATGTTCCGGGTGTACTGGATGTGCCCCGGCGCATCGGCGATGATAAATTTGCGCTCCGGTGTGGCAAAGTAGCGGTAGGCCACGTCGATGGTGATGCCTTGCTCTCGTTCGGCGCGCAAGCCGTCGGTTAGCAAGGACAAATCGGCGCCATCCGTTCCGCGCTGAACGGAGGCCAGCTCGATGGATTCGAGTTGATCCTCAAAAATGGTCTTGCTGTCGAACAAAAGTCGACCGATCAATGTGCTCTTGCCGTCGTCGACGCTGCCTGCTGTAATGAAGCGAAGGAGTCCTTGTGCCATGCTGCTTTGCTTTCCCTTGTGATCAGAAGTAACCTTCCTTCTTGCGGTCTTCCATGGCCGACTGGCTGCGTTTGTCATCCATGCGTCCGCCGCGTTCCGTCTTGCGGGCCGCTGCCACCTCGCCGATGATTTTCTCGAGTGTATCCGCATCACTCTCGACCGCACCTGTGATCGTCAAGTCCCCGAGCGTGCGAAAGCGAACCTGAAGGGTCTCAGGTTTCTCATCTGGGCGCAAGTTCAAGTGTTCACTGTATGCCAGAATCTGACCATTGCGCCTGACCACCTCGCGCTCGTGAGCGAAATACAGACTGGGAATGGCGATGTCTTCCCTCAAGATGTAGTTCCAGATGTCCAGCTCGGTCCAATTGTTCAACGGAAAGACCCGGAAGTGCTCACCGGGTTGGTGCTTGCCGTTGTACAGGTCCCACAACTCTGGTCG
Organism: Crocinitomicaceae bacterium; assembly: GCA_002720375.1. Classification (GTDB taxonomy): domain Bacteria; phylum Bacteroidota; class Bacteroidia; order Flavobacteriales_D; family Sanyastnellaceae; genus UBA8752. Next base: position 1,681 of record PBIE01000051.1, read on the forward strand.
CTGATTCTTCGGATTCCACTGGCTGAAATCGTCTCGGTGGCTGAAAAAGCGCTCCTTGGCCCTCGCTTTCTCCTCGTCTCGACGGGCACCGCCGCAGCAGGCGTCGAATTGTTGAACCTCAATCGTATTGATGAGGGTGGGCGTCTGGATGCGGTTTCGTGAAGCATTAAACCCACTTTCTTCGGTCACTTCACCGCGATCGATGAGGTCTTGGACACTCCCTACGATAAGCTTTACGCCGAGTTCTTCAACGAGCTCGTCACGAAACTGCATGGTCTCTGGGAAATTGTGGCCTGTGTCGATGTGCACCAAGGGCATTGGAATGCGAGCAGGCGCGAAAGCCTTCCGCGCGAGGTGGGTCACACAAATGCTGTCTTTTCCGCCACTGAAAAGAATGGCAGGACGCTCGAACTGGGCCGCCACTTCACGCAGCACGTAGATCCCTTCCGCCTCGAGCTCGTCGAGATGACTCAAGTTGTAATCGCTCATTGTCCGTCTTCTGTTCTGCCCAGATATCCATAGCGGAACCACGCCCGTTCGTGGTAGTAGTAGAGCACCATTTTCAGCGCACTTTCCAAAACTGCAATGCCGCTCGCCGCCTTGATGTCGCCGAATACCGCATAGGTGATTGCGAATGTGGTGCCCGACGCGATGATGCGCCATGTGATGGTCTTTGCGAGGTGCCGCTTGCGGGATAGCTTCTTATCCATGCTTCAATTCAACCCTGCAAACCTCCGAATTCTGGCAACGCCTTCCTCCACACTGATGTCCGTAGTATCGAGGTTGAGGTAATCCGACTCAGGCGCTCCATAATCATCGGAATGAAAGTGTTCCCGGCCCCGAACCTCTGAGGTGTGCACAAATACCTCGCGCACCTTCGCCCGTTGCTTGAACTCCTCTCTCAACCAAAGAAAGGGCGCCACCACCGCCACAATGGCCACCTGTCCCTGCCTACTCAAATACAAAGCGATGTCCTGGGCGCGGCGAATGTTGGCTTCTCGGCCGTCAGGGCTATAATCTGCATTGGCTGTCAGGGCTCGGAGGTCATCTCCGTCGACCATAAAGGTGGACATGCCTTTCTCCTGTAGGTCTTCAAGCAAGGCCCGACCGAGCGTGGACTTCCCCGCGCCTGGCTGTCCAGTAATCCAAATGATGGGCTGCTCCACATCCATGGTGCGAACTTACGACCCATGACAAGCACAGTCCCGACCCCTTTTGCACGCGGTCTAACCCATCAACAACCAAAAAAAAATAATTTTATCCTGCTGTAAACCAAACACTTAATCCTATTTCTCGTTTTTTTTTTGTCAATTCTGTAACCCCGAAAGGCCTCCTCCGGTAAAGGAAATGGTTTTGGTTACAGCCGCTCCCGCAAGGGAACAGGCGATTTGGTGAAACGAAGGGGTCCTCGAACGCGAGGGCCCTTTCCATTTTCCAGCCTTTTCACACCCCATTCAATACATTGAGATTCACTTGTCCCTTCCTGTTCTGCCGAAACGCACAAACATGTGAATCCAGATGGACCGACTCAGCCGCTGCAATGGAGGCAACAGAATGAGGAGGGTCGCGATGCCAGAAAAGAGAAAGGTCTTCGGTTGTTCGAGAAATCCAGTGAAATGAATCCAACCCAATTTTCCGAAGGTCATGAGTGCGACCAAGACCGCGACCCACAAACCGACCGTCAGCCCATAACTCACGTATGCAGCCCCAAAATAAAACCCCGGCTCTCTCAAGAAATCCGCCTTGCACATCGGGCAAGCTGGCATCGACTCGTTGACTGTGCGCAATCGATACGGATTGCGAACCCGGAAAAGCCGCCCCTCACGGCAAGCAGGACAGCGATTCCCGAGAATGCTAAACAATAGGGACCGCGGCGGTTTCACTTCCTAAAATTACAGCACGGGAGGAAGGAACGGGAACACCCTGGTCACCCCTCAAGCTGTTGTAAGGTCACCATGCCGTGGTAAACGCCTTCGGCAGCCATCAGCTCATCATGCCCCCCCGACTCCACCACCCTTCCAGCAGACATGACCACAATTCGGTCTGCTCTGCGGACCGTGGACAGCCGATGGGCAATGACCAGCGCTGTCCTGCCCTCCATCACCCGCTCTATGGCCTCTTGCACGAGACGTTCGCCCCCAGCATCCAATGCACTAGTCGCTTCGTCAAGGACCAAGATTGGAGGGTCGTGGTAAAGGGCTCGCGCAATGGCCATACGCTGGCGCTGTCCGCCTGAGAGGCGTCCCCCACCATCGCCGATGGACGTGGACATTCCGTCGGGAAATTGCGAGATAAATGGCGAAGCATTCGCCACATTGGCCACCGCCTCGATACGCGCTACATCTGGTGTGGGGTCGAATAACGCAATGTTGGCCTCGACCGAATCATTGAACAACAAAGGGTCTTGGGTGACAAACCCAATGTGCCTCCTCAAGTCTCCGCTCGACAGCTTACGCAGATCCACACCATCCACCTCTATCCTTCCCGAATTCGGGTCGAACAGACGAAGAAGCATCCGGGCCACAGTGGTCTTTCCGCTTCCGGATGCCCCAACGAGCGCCACCGTCTCCCCCTTGGTCATGGTCAAAGAAAACCCATTCAAGGCCCTTAATCCAGCACTTTCATATGCAAAACCGACATCGTAAAACCGGATGTCTTTCTCGAAGCGAAACGGTGTTGGGTCTTTCGGTTCAACCACGCGAATCTCCGCCTTTAAAACCTCGTCCAGCCGATCCAAAGACGCCGCCCCCTTCTGCACTTTGAAAATGGCATCGCTCAATGATCGAGCGGGAGGAATCATCTGAGAAAACACCACGAGGTACCCAATGAACAACTCGCCCTCAAGCCCCTCTCCTCGCAGCACAATCTTGCCCCCCACAGCGAGTAAAATGGCGATGACCGTCATGGAAACAAACTCGCTCACAGGTGAACTCAAGTACTCTCGCTTGTAGAGTTTCCGCATCAACCGGAAGTAGCCCTCATTGTGCTCTGCAAACCGACCACGGAAGCGTGGGGCGGCATTAAATGCCTTGACCACCACCATGGCCCCCAATGTTTCTTCAATGCGACTCACAAGGTCCCCGAGTCGCTCCTTGCCCCTTCCCGCAGCACCGCGAAGGGCAGTCGCAATGCGGGAGATAAGTAAACCAGAGACCGGCAAGAATACCAGAGAAAACAAGGTCAACTGCCAATGAATAGCGAACAAGGTCACCAGCGAGAGCAGAATCACAATTGGCGCCTTAAACAGCACTTCCAAAGCCCCAATGACACTGAACTCGACCTCCATCAAATCGTTGGTCATTCGGCTGATGAGGTCTCCTTTTCGCTGCTCCGTGAAATACCCAACAGGAAGGGCCAAAATCTGGTCAAACAGCTGTTCCCTCAAGTCTCGGGCCACCCCGGTTCGAATGGTGGCCAGACTGTAAAATGACAAATAGGTCACCAGATTCTTGACCAAGGCAAGGATGGCAATCAATCCGCACATCCAAAGCAAGGCCTGCTCTGCCCCATGCTCAGCAACAAAAGCGTCCAGATACTGAGCCAAACTCGAAATCAAGGCGTCTGCACCATCATCTGCGGGTTCATTTGTGGCAGTGGCGTCACCCGTTCGAAACAAAATGCGCAAGAAGGGCACAATGGCCAGAAACGTAAATAGGGAGAGAACGGACCCGAGCGCGTTGAAGACGATGTTTCCCGCCAAATTAATGCGGTAGCGGAGGACGAGCAGCAAAAGGTCCCCAAACCGCCTCATGCGCCGGTGGTCCCGAGATAATTGTGCGGGGTAATGGCCGAGAGTTCGGCCTTGATGCCGTCCGACACGGGCAGCCCCGCAATGAACTCGGCGATGGATGCGGCATCGATTCCCGCATTGCCACGGGTCAGCGCCTTCAGCAGCTCGTAAGGCTTTTCGACGCCCTCTCGCCGCAGGACCGTTTGGATGGCCTCTGATACCACAGCCCAGTGAGCTTCTAGATCGGCATGCAATCGGGATTCGTTCAGCACAAGTTTTCCGAGCCCTTTGCGAAGTGAATTCAATGCGATGAGGCTGTGACCAATGGGCACGCCAACATTGCGCAGAACCGTGCTGTCGGTCAGGTCACGCTGCAACCTGCTGATGGGCAATTTTCTCGCCAAATGAGCCAACAGTGCGTTGGACACTCCCAAGTTGCCCTCGCTGTTCTCAAAGTCAATGGGGTTGACTTTATGAGGCATAGCTGACGAGCCAACCTCTCCCTTGACCACCTTTTGCTTGAAATAATCGAGGCTGATGTAGTGCCAGATATCCCGATCCAAATCAATCAAAATGGTGTGAATGCGCTGCAAGGCATCACACCATGCAGCCAGATAATCGTAATGCTCGATTTGTGTTGTGGGGTGACTCCGGTGCAATCCGAGTTCCTCCGAAACAAACCGTTCTGCAAATGCGTGCCAATCCACATTGGGGTAGGCCACGTGGTGCGCATTAAAGCCCCCAGTGGCACCGCCAAACTTGGCAGCAAACGGCACCAACTCGAACTGGGCGATGGCGTGGTCCAAACGTTCCACGAAGACGGCCAACTCCTTGCCCAGTGTCACTGGACTGGCTGGTTGTCCGTGGGTTCGCGCCAACATGGGGACACCCTTCCACCCTTCCGCTAGCGTGTCCAAGTCATCCCTAACAGCATGCAAAGCGGGGAGCAGCACATCGGCCATGGCCTCCGCCATGGACAGGGGAATGGCCGTGTTGTTGACGTCTTGGGAAGTCAAACCAAAATGAACGAACTCCGCTCGGTCTTGAAGGCCAACCGCGTCGAGCTTGCTCTTGATGAAATACTCCACCGCCTTTACGTCGTGGTTCGTGGTTTTCTCAATGTCCTTCACTGCTTGGGCATCCGCCGGACCGAAGTCGATGTAGATGCGGCGCAACCCAGCAGATTGTTCCTCGGTCAAGGGCTGAAGTGAAGGGAGGCCCGCGGCATGGAGGGCAATGAGATACTCGACCTCAACGCGCACCCGATATTGGATGAGGCCAGCCTCAGAAAAATAGGGCGCCAGCGATGCGGTGTGGCGTTGGTACCGACCGTCAATGGGACTGACGGCGTTCAAGGGGGCGGAATCGGACATCGAAAGCGAACCGTAAAGGGCGAAAGTAAGGTCCACACGTCAGGCGGCACTTACCTTTCGGTTATGACGATTCATACAGTTACCCATGGCCTCTTTAAGCTGGATGGCGGCGCTATGTTTGGCGTGGTTCCAAAGCCCCTCTGGACCAAGCACCACCCAACCGATGAGCGGAACCGCTGTGACTGGGCCCTTCGGTCCCTCCTCATCGAAGAGGGCAACCGGCTCATGCTGGTCGATTGTGGCATGGGGGACAAGCAAGGCGAAAAATTCTTTGGTCATTACGCCCCCCGGCCCGAAGATCTGGACGCACAGCTTTCCATACTGGGTTTTAACCGAGATGACATCACCGATGTATTTCTGACCCACCTTCATTTTGACCACTGTGGGGGCGCCATCCGAAGATGCAAGGGCAAGCCAGACCACTTAGAACCTGCGTTCGCCAATGCCACCTTTTGGAGTACAAAACGACATTGGGAATGGGCCAACAACCCAAACCCACGCGAAAAAGCGAGCTTTTTAAAAGACAACATTCAACCTGTAGAAGCCTCGGGTCAATTGAAGTTCATTCCCCGCGCTCCAGACACCACCGACACCCGGCATCCGATTGATGGATTTCCCGACCTCGACGTGTTGTTTGTCGATGGCCATACCGAAAGTCAAATGCTCCCCCTGCTTAAGCGCGGGAGCCAAAAGGCCCTGTTCACAGCAGATTTGCTTCCCGCCACCACCCACATACCTACAGCTTGGGTCATGGGCTATGATACCCGACCGTTGCTCACGGTGGCTGAAAAAGAGCGCATCCTGACTTGCGCTGAACGGGAAAGCTGGACCCTCCTTTTCGAGCACGATGCCCGTAACGAGGCCGCCACTGTGCACCGCACTGAAAAAGGCATCCGACTAGAAAGGGCCGGCAGCCGTTCGGAATTCAACTGGTAAAAGCGGATTAATCCGTGCTGGTCATCAGCGCAAGCCGGACAGACAATCCCTGACAATACTGGGTCCCGTGTAGACCATGCCAGTGTATACCTGAACGAGATTGGCGCCTGCCTCCACTTTTTCTCTTGCGGAGGCTCCGTCCTCGATTCCACCGACACCGATGATGGCAAAGTCTCCCCGTTGTCTGAGGTACCGCACCACCTCTGTGCTGCGCTGACGAATCGGTGCTCCACTCAATCCCCCAGCACCAATATTTTCAACTTCGGAAGTTGGGATTTGGAGTCCTTCACGGGAAACTGTGGTATTGGTCGCGATGACACCGTCGATGCCCGTATCGGCAACGAGGGCAACGATGTCATCGAGCTGGGCATCGGTCAAGTCCGGCGCGATTTTTAGAAAAACGGGACGCTGAGTGTCTTGAGCACGGTTGAACTTCTGCAAACGGCTTAGCAATGCTGTCAATGGAGCCCGGTCCTGCAATTTTCGGAGTCCTGGCGTATTGGGTGAACTCACATTGACAGCGAAATAATCGACGTGTGCGTGAAGGCCTACAAAACAAGCGTAGTAATCGTCCGAGGCGCGCTCATTGGGCGTGACCTTATTCCTGCCAATGTTGCCCCCCACAATGAGGCCCTCCGGTCTTTTTTCAAGCCGTTTCACCAATGCGTCCAACCCCCCGTTGTTGAAGCCCATCCGATTGATGAGTCCCCTGTCCTTTTTTAGGCGAAACAGGCGTGGCTTGGGGTTTCCTGATTGCGGTTTCGGGGTCACTGTTCCCACCTCAACAAAAGCAAAGCCCATTGATTTCAATGCGTGAAGCCAGCGCCCATCCTTGTCAAATCCAGCCGCCAGGCCCACCCTGTGGGGAAATTCCAAACCGGCCACGTCCAAGGCGTCCTTGGGCCCATTCCCCGGGCGCAAGGACCTTTTCAAAGCTGCGCCCAAACCGGGCAAACGGAGACCAAAACCAAACAAGCCCATGGTCCAGTAGTGGGCGCGCTCCGGATCTATTCTAAAGGCAATCGGCCGCACAACATTGCGATAAAGACGGGTTCCGAAGGGGGTTTGGCTCATGGGGCGCAAAGATGTTGATAAACGTGTGGACACGAGACCCCTTTGGCACCAATCAGAGGCTCACAGTCAAGAATAATTTTGCACCGAACCTGATTCATGCTGTTTAACTGGGGGAAAAAAAGAATGAAGTGCGACGAAGCCGCTCGGCTTTTCGTGCATGCTACGCTTGACAGCGTAGAAGACACTTGGCCCGATGTGGCCGGCCTCATTCGAGAATCCACACACTTCGAGCGTGCACCAGAGATAGAAGAAGGCGATGCAGCACCCTTCCTATTGGTTGTTTTAGCAGGAAACCTCGAGTTCATTCCGATGTCTTTCGAGGGAGGGTCAGACCAACGGTTAATTGAAGCCATCCTTGCAGAACTGTCAAAAGAACTCGGTCTGCCTGGCGATCAGCTAGCCAGCAGAATCAATAAGGTTCGCGATGAAATGGTTCGCTTCAACCGGCCTTCGAAAAAGACCCTGAGCGCCATGGCACGCGGCGTCTATCTCGCCTACGGATTGAATGCATACCAAGAGGAATACTTCCGCTCACTGAACGTTCCAAATCCAAGGTTTCTCATGCAAATGGAGGAGCTGCTCCAGAATTTCATTTGGGACTGGACGTCCTTTCAGGAGCATTATAAGCTCCAAATGCAGACAGTGGGTGGGTTTGCCTATTGAATCCTGTTCCGTCCACGTTCCAAGTCACGCGCTTGATCCCGGTCCTTGATCGTGTTTCGCTTGTCAACCTGCTTCTTTCCTTTTGCTACCGAGACGTCCAATTTGGCATACCCGCTATCTGATATAAACAACCGGGTGGGCACCACGGTCACCCCCACATCCCGGAGCTTGCGCTGAAGCTTGTTCAGCTCAGTCCGCTTGAGAAGAAGCTTGCGAATGCGGCGGGGCTCATGGGTCACATACCCCGCGTGATCGTATGGCTCAACATGCATGTTGAAGAGAAAAAACTCATCGCCCTGAAACCGACAATAAGCTTCACCGATGCTGGCTTTCCCAGCCCGAATACTCTTGATTTCAGTCCCCTGCAACTGGATGCCCGCCGTGTAAGCGTCGGTCAGGAAGTAGCTAAACGCCGCTTTTTTGTTCTTGATCTCGACCGCCATACAAGACGCAAAATAACGACCGATGCACAGCAGGCATTCAGACCTGCAACTCTTTCGGAAATGGGTGCGTCCTTTGTGCGGTGATTCGCTTCTTTCTCCTCTCACTCTATCTGCTCCTTATGAATGGAATTGGGGCGCAGACCGTCGGACTGATGACCAACACCCCTGCCGCGTTCAATGGCTACACCCTCGTCGCACCAACAGGGGCAACGCGGACCCACCTGATTGACAACTGCGGGAGGGTAATCAACCAATGGGACAGCGAATTCCGAGCCGGTGAAGCAGCTTACCTCCTCGATGACGGCTCGCTCCTTCGCACGGCCCGCCAATCCAGTACAGTGTTCACAGGCGGCGGAATGGGTGGGCGCCTTGAGCGGTTCAACTGGGATGGCGAGCTCATTTGGAGCTACACACTGGCCAACGATACAGCCCATCACCATCATGACATGGCGTGGATGCCCAATGGCCACGTGCTCATCATGGCGTGGGAATACCGCGCTCCCGAACAAGCTGCTGCAGCGGGACGGTTGAACGATGGTCCATTGTGGCCCCCCATGATCATTGAAGTGGTTCCCGAAGGAACGGAAGGCGGTCAGGTGGTGTGGGAGTGGCACGCTTGGGATCACCTCATCCAAAATGTTAACCCCGACTTACCGAACTATGGAAATCCGTCCGACCACCCTGGACGATTCGATGTGAACTATGGCGAAGTCAGCAGTGGCGGAGGGCCCGGGGGGCCTGGCTCCGGGACTGGGGGGGATTGGTTCCATTGCAATGCAGTGGCATTTCATCCCGGATTGAATCAAATTGTATTAAACTCCAGAAACTGGAATGAATTCTATATCATCGATCATGCGACCTCCACAGAGGAAGCGGCAGGATTTGCTGGAGACCTCCTCTATCGCTGGGGAAATCCCGCCGCCTACGGCCGTGGAACAAGCTCTGATCAGGTTCTCTACACCCAGCACGACCCCCATTGGTTGACAGACGAGGGCCCCACCTCACTCGGAGGCAATCCAGACGCCACCATGCTTGTCTACAACAATGGCAATGCCCGTCCAAGTGGACCGGCCAGCACAGTGGACGAGCTCACCCTGCCCCTCCAGCCAGATGGGACCTACTTCCTTGGCGACGACGCGGCATATGGCCCAGCCTCACTGGATTGGGTATACCCACAATTCCCCTTCCTGGATTTCTTCAGTCCCAACATCAGCGGTGCCCAACGACAGCCCAATGGCAACACCTTGATCTGCGAGGGCAACGATGGACAGCTTTTCGAAATCACACCCGACGGGGACATCGTCTGGGAATACGTCACGGCGTACAGTCAGTTTGGGGCTGTTGTGCAAGGAGAAAACCCCATTGGAAACAGTACCTTTCGCGCTTACCGTTACGCGCCTGAACACCCTGCATTTGACGGCCGCGACATGAGCCCCGGCGACCCCGTGGAGAGCAATCCACTCCCCTTCGATTGCCAACTCTATCCGGCCTCCAAAGACACGACCGTCCAAGGGCTGTCTACTGAGGAAGTTGAACTGACTTTTGGGCCAAACCCAGCTCGAAGCATCTTGCGCATTGAATCCAACTTCCCCATCCGCTGGACCATCCGGGACATTGCAGGACGTTCACTGCTAGGAGCAGTAAATACATTGCGCCATCACACCATCGATGTCTCTAACCTTTCGGCAGGGGCATACCTGATTGTCATCGGCAGTGAAGACGGCGCACACACAAGCACGCATAAGATTCTCATTGAACCTTGACGAAATTGAACCCCAATAGAACAGAGACCATGACCGCCCGCCGTTATACCTTATTCGCAGTTCTGCTGTCCACCCTCCCCCTTTTCGGACAGAATACTGTCGGAACCATAGCCTATAATCCGGACCTTTACACGGATGGGTACACGATGATCTACCCGCACAACCAAAATCGCGCAATGCTCCTCAACGCGTGCGGCGAAGTGGTCCACAATTGGACCATCGACGAAGACCGTCGTCCTGGCAATACAGCCTACCTGCAGCCCAATGGCGACATCATCATGACGTCCCGCTCAGCATCCGTGAGCAATGACGCCATCTGGGCCGGCGGTGGAGGCGAGAAGATTGAACGCCGAACATGGGATAACGAGGTTTTGTGGAGCTTTTCCGCAAACAACGACAGCATGCGCCTGCACCACGATTTCACCGTCACACCCCAAGGCAATGTAATCGCCATCTGCTGGGAAGTCCTCGACAGTCTCGAATGCATCGAAAACGGACGAAATCCAAACCTTCTCACAGGTGGTGAGATGTGGAGTGACAAGCTCATCGAACTCCAGCCAGACGGCATGGGCGGTGCTGACATCGTGTGGGAATGGCGCGCATGGGACCACCTTGTGCAGGATTTCGACAGCACCAAATCCAACTTTGGTGTGGTTGCGGACAACCAGAGCCTCATCGACATCAACTATGGTTCGATTAGCAACCAGCCAGCAGACTGGCTGCACATGAACGCTGTGGATTTCTGGCAATACTCAGATGTAGACCAGATTGTCATGAGTGTTCCGACATTCAATGAAATTTGGGTCATCTGGCACGGCGGGTTCTTCGATGGAGAAATCATCTACCGCTGGGGCAATCCCGAAGCCTATCACAGGGGTGACAGCACGCACCAACGTCTTTTTTACCAGCATGACATTCACTGGGGCAATGGTCTGGGCGTTAATCCAGGAAATCCCGACTTCACCAAGTTCTTCCTGTTCAACAATCGGGTCCCGAATGCTGACACCACAGGCACCCACAGCGAAGTGGCGACCCTCGCCCCCATCTTCGATGAGTACCCGGCACTGGGCGGTACAGTATACGAGTTCGATTTTGACAATGGCCGGTGGGGACCAGAGGACTTCGAATGGACCTACACCCAGCCAGGACTGAGCAGCTCGGGACTCAGCTCCTACCAGCGCCTCGGCAATGGCGGAAGTCTGATATGCAGTGGCCGCACAGGCGAGCTGTTCGAGATCACTGAGGCCGGCGACCTTGCCTGGCAATACCGGACACCGCTGCTTGCCGGCGCCCCAGTTGAACAGGGCACCGAACTTCAGCTAAACAACAACCTCACCTTCCGTGCCGACCGCTACCCGTCCGACTTCCCGGCCTTTGATGGCCAAGACCTATCGAGCGGGACACCGATTGAATTGAACCCTGAACCGCTAGATGTGTGCGCGCCCCAAACATGCCTGATTCCTTATGCGTGCAACTATGAAGAGGAAGGAGAGTGCGTTTATCTGTCCGTTGACGCTCCCGAAGGCACATTGGGCGCCATGATGATTGGGATTGTCGACACTGTCCTTTGTCCCGACGGATACGAAGTCACAGACGATGGATTCATCACCCTTGTCCCGTCATCTGGGGGTATGGAAGGCGGCTATGTATGGGACATCACACCCGAGATAGCCGACTTGATGATCGCCTCAGGATTTGAATCGCTTTATTATGATCTCTTGTCACAAATGGTCTCGGTCTGCGGTACTGAGATGACCGCCGTCAGCACTCTTCTCGGTGACACCCTGGTCACGGAATACGATGGCATTGGATGGCCTTGGCCCACTTACAATGGATACACTGCACCAGCTGTCAATTTTGACAGCGGATGTGGTGACCCTGATGCGTGCAACTTCGAACCCTGTTCGCTCCCTGATGAAGCCTTGTGCACGGCGTTGGACGTCGTGAGTGAGGCTAATGACGTCACCCTGACCGTTCAAGTCACGGGAGGCATCCCCCCGTTCACATTCAACGTACTCAATGGGGAGCTCGAGCCAATTGATTTCCCCACTGTCACTGATGAGGAGCCCGAATTGATTTTGGAGGGATTGCCCGATGGAATCTATTGCATCGAAGTGTCAGACAGTTCAGGCTGTTCCTCCGTGGTCTGTGATACGATTGGTGTTGTCACCGTGGGCAAACTGGAATCAGGCTCGTTTCAAATGCATCCCAACCCGTCGTCCGGATTTGTGCAGCTGACTCTGCCCCCTTCATGGGAAATACAATCGATTTCGTTTCGCGATGCTGCGGGGCGGGAAGTATGGAAACCCAGACTTCGCGCTTCTGGCAGGCTTGAGGTCGGCCGGCTAACGCGAGGCACCTACTTCGTTGAAATCCGGCACGCACATGGTGTCGCCATCGAACGCCTGGTCATCAATTGAACCGGTAGGGGGTTTTCATTCTATACCATGCAAGAGGACACGATCCTGAAGACCAGGGACGGAGCGGTTATGACATTGACCCTCAATCGCCCCGCAGCATTCAACAGCTTCACGCGCCCAATGGCTGCAGCCCTACAAGCCGGGCTCGATGAAGCAGCGAACGACAAGTCCATTCGATGTGTGGTACTGACGGGGACGGGCAAAGCGTTCTGTGCCGGGCAGGATCTAAAAGAGGTGACCGCATCAGACGCCCCGCCTTTGGAGGACTTCGTTCACGGAACTTACAACACCACGGTCAGGAAGATGCGATCACTGCAAAAGCCCTTGATTTCAGCCGTGAATGGCGTTGCTGCTGGTGCCGGTGCAAACTTGGCCCTGGCTGCGGATTTGTGCGTGGCTTCAGAGAACGCCAAATTCATTCAAGCCTTCTCCAAAATCGGTCTCATCCCAGACAGTGGTGGAACGTGGATGCTGCCCAAGCTGATCGGCCTCCAACGGGCAACGGCACTCGCCTTTTTGGGCACACCTGTCACGGCATCCGATGCTGTGACCATGGGCATGATTCACCGCGCTGTACCCGATGAGGACTTCAATACGGAAGTGGCGGCCTTGGCAAAGAAACTTGCCGGCATGCCAACACACGGACTCGCGCTAACGAAGGCCGCATTCAATGCCGCATTCAATCAAAGTCTGGATGCCCACCTCGACACCGAGATGAAACATCAGGCAGAAGCCTCACGTACAGACGATTACGCAGAAGGGGTGGCCGCGTTCCTCGAAAAGCGCAAGCCCTCCTTTCAAGGACATTGATTCATGGCAAAAGACACTTGGACTTCCTGTGAAGATCGCTTGCCCCGAGATGGGCAACGCGTGCTTGGGGTCGTTCCTGGAAATGAAGTGCTTCTGCCGGGCAAGGCGCGCTTCGAAATGCGGGAGGTGCTTGTCCTCCGCTTTATGGAGAACTTCTTTGCGGCTCAACCTGACAAAGCCGATGCCCATGGCCGACACTTCTGGAGCGGAGAAGGAGCGTCCAACCAATATTTTGAGGCCGTGACCCACTGGATGCCCATGCCTGAGGCTCCCGCCCAATCAAACGAGGAAGCGGACGCCTGACATTAGGATGCCTTGACGGGAAAGAATTGACCCGCAATGCCCACAAATACATGTTCCGTGCCTGCTATCTTGATGGTGTAAACAGAGGCCAAACTCAGGTTTTGTCGTTCCGCAAGCTGACCACCAGCGACTCCAGCGATTTGTCCCAAACCCTTTCTGAATGCTTGGCCCAATTCAGATTCCCCCGGGGTATCATCGGCCAATTCAACTTGGACGTATTCGGCCAAGAATGCGCTAAATGCATCGTGTCCAGGATTGGTATAATACAGACCACCTGACGCTATCGCGATGACCAGGATTACGTTACGGATGAATTTCATGGAGCGTTGAGAATCTGGAAGGCTTGAACTGCATAAAGGGCAGCGGTCTCGGTGCGAAGCCGATGCTCACCAAACGTAACCGGTGTGAAGTGGGCCTCAGAAAAGGCCTCGATTTCAGCCGGTGTAAAATCACCTTCTGGACCAATGGCGATGAGCACATCCTGTCCGACGGGCATGGCCTGTTTGATGTTCTGGCGCTCCCAATTGGGATGCTCGGGAACTGGGCAATGCGCAAGCCCCAGCCAAGGCCGGTCTTTCATTTCATAGAGGGTTCGCAAGGCGTCTTGCAGCGAAGCGGCAGGCAGGAGTTCAGGCAGCCAAGCTCGGCGGCTCTGCTTCATGGCTTCAGCAAGCGTGCGCTGCCAACGCTCGGGCTTTTGCACCCGACGCTCACTGCGCATGGTCCAAATAGGCTGGATGCGAGAGACACCGCACTCACACGCCTTTTCGAGAAACCACTCGAAGCGATCGGTATGCTTGGTTGGTGCGACCCACAGTGTAAGGTGGGGTGAAGGCTCTGGATGACATTCTGGAGAACCCACTTGCAACAAGGCCTCCCGCTTGCCCAACGAGACGACCTCAGCAGGGAACACAGCACCTCGCCCGTCAGCAAGCTCAATCGTATCTCCGGGCTTTGCCCTTAGGACCTGACCGAGATGGCGGGATTCTTCCGCCCCAAGCTCGTGAGGACCCAAGGCGACGTTGGGAGCATAAAACCGGCGCATACAACAAAGAAAAAGCGGCGAGACATCCCGAAGACCGCCCGCCGCTTTGTCCATTCACAACACAAAGTCAACTCAC
>PBIE01000052.1 GCA_002720375.1 Crocinitomicaceae bacterium
CGCCTGCTTCAATCCGCGGATTACGATGTTTCAAAAGCGCAGCGGGGCATTGTCTTTATCGATGAAATCGACAAGATTGCCCGCAAGAGTGACAACCCCTCCATCACCAGGGATGTCAGTGGTGAAGGGGTCCAACAGGCGCTGCTGAAGCTCCTCGAAGGCGCTGAAGTCAACGTGCCCCCGCAGGGCGGCCGGAAGCACCCCGAGCAAAAGCTCATCTCCTTGGACACCCGGAACATCCTGTTCATCTGCGGCGGGGCATTCAGCGGCATCGACCAGCACATCGAACGCAGGATTGCCACGTCGAGTATCGGATTCAACACTGGAGCAGACACCATGCCGAAAAATCTGCTCTCAGCCATTGCACCCGCTGATCTGCGCACCTTTGGACTCATTCCAGAACTCATCGGTCGCTTCCCGGTCCTGACCCATCTGGACCCACTGGACCCCCATGCCCTTCGCCGAATCCTGACGGAACCAAAGAATGCGCTCATCAAACAATATGAGCGCTTGTTCGAACTCGATGGCATTGCGCTGAAATTCGATGCTGAAGCATTGGACTTCATCGTAGAGAAAGCCGTGGACTACAAACTCGGGGCACGCGGTCTTCGCAGCATTTGTGAAGCCGTGCTTAGTGAGGCGATGTTCGAGTTGCCGGGCAACGAAGACACCACTGAACTCCGAGTCACCGTCGAATATGCCCGTGAGCACTTCGATGACAGTGACAAGGGACAATTGAAGGTCGCTTCCTGAGCCAATGGCCAGGGCAAAAGCCAAAACAACATCCAAGAAGGGGGCCAAAGAGACCCCCTTAATGGCCCAATACAACAAGGTCAAGTCCCAACACCCGGATGCCCTTCTGCTGTTTCGCGTAGGCGATTTCTACGAGACATTTGGACAGGATGCCGTCACGGCTGCCAAAGTGCTCAATATCGTTTTGACAGCGCGGAAAAACGGGGCCGCCTCGGAGGTTGAATTGGCGGGGTTTCCGCATCATGCCCTCGAAAACTACCTTCCCAAGCTGGTCCGTGCCGGTCACCGCGTGGCGGTCTGTGACCAACTTGAAGACCCTAAGACCGCCAAAACCATTGTCAAGCGCGGGGTGACGGAAATGGTCACGCCCGGTGTGGCCCTAAATGATCAGGTCCTCGACGCCCGAGAAAACAACTGGCTGGCTGCCGTCCATGTCATTGAGGAAGGCCGGGGACAAGCCAAGAGAGAAAGAGCGGGAGTGGCTTTTCTCGATGTCTCAACGGGTGAATTTCTGGCTGCGGAGGGCGCCCCCTCGGACATCGCTCCCCTCCTGCGCACCTTCCGACCCAAGGAAACACTCCACCTGCGTCATGGAGAGCCCGAATCTCTCGACTTGACCGGTTATCGATTCCCCCTTGACGATTGGGTATGGCAGACGGATTTTGCCCGGGAAACCTTGGAGCGGCACTTCGGAACCAAAGGATTGAAAGGGTTTGGTCTGGACGGACAACCCTTGGCCACCACCGCTGCAGGGGCCGCCCTACATTATGTGGGCACGACAAAACACGACCGTCTTAGTCACATTACATCGCTGGGTCGAGTGGAATGGGGCAGCAATTTGGCCATGGACGGATTTACCATCCGCAACCTTGAATTGTTGACCCCTACCCATCCGGAAGGAACTGCCCTTGTGGACATTTTGGACCGGTCCGCCACCCCGATGGGCGCGCGCATGTTACGCCGTTGGATTGCACACCCCCTCTGCGACGAAGGCAAGGTGAGCCAGCGACATGAGGCCGTTTCAGCGTTTCTGGAGCGACCCGCGATGCGACACGACCTGATTGCCGAACTCAACCGCATTGGTGACTTGGAACGGCTGCTTGCCAAGGCAGCAGCAGTTCGGATTTCACCGGCTGAGCTCGACAGGTTGCGGCGGGCCCTAACCGCGGTAGAGTCACTCCGCCTCATGGTCGACAGCTCCGACGACCCGGTCATCGGCCGATGGGCAGGCCGATTGGACCCTGCAGACGCCCTATTGGCCCAACTTCGAAGGGAACTCGCAGAAGACCCTCCCGGCGTTTTGGGCAAGGGGACGACCATCTCCTCGGGTGTCGTTCAAGAGTTGGATGAACTCCGAGACCTCCGAAACAATGGAAAGGCCAAATTGGAGGACATTCGAAATCGGGAAGCAGATGCCACAGGCATCACCTCGCTTAAGATTGCCTTCAACAACGTCTTTGGCTACTACCTCGAGGTTCGGCACGCCCACAAAGACAAGGTTCCAGAGGATTGGATTCGGAAACAAACCCTAACCCAAGCCGAGCGGTACATCACACCGGAGCTTAAAGAACTCGAGCAGCGAATTCTAAACGCTCAAGAACGGCTCGACGTCGTGGAGCGCGAAGCCTACACAACACTGGTCACCTCCACCCACCCACACTTGCCCGTCCTTCAGTCCACCGCGCGCGCCGTGGCTGGACTGGACCTGCTGCTCGGATTTGCAGAAGTCGCTGAAGATTTTGGATATACGCGCCCCGTCTTGGTCGATGGCCACGTCTTGGAGATTGTCGGCGGACGACACCCAGTGATTGAAAGGTGTCTTCCCGATGGGGAGTCTTATGTGGCAAACGATGTGGCCCTTGACCGCGATCATCAGCAGATTCTGATGATCACCGGGCCCAACATGTCCGGAAAGAGTGCATTGCTCAGACAGACAGCCCTCATCGCCCTCATGGCGCAGATGGGCAGCTATGTCCCGGCCCGCTCCGTCCGTATGGGACTCGTCGACAAGATTTTCACTCGGGTGGGGGCGTCCGACAACCTGAGTGCAGGGGAATCCACCTTCATGGTGGAAATGAATGAGACCGCCTCCATTCTACACAACCTCTCGGACCGTTCGCTGGTCCTTCTCGACGAAATAGGAAGGGGAACCAGCACCTATGACGGCATCAGCATTGCATGGGCCATTGCGGAGTTCCTCCACGAGCACCCCAAGTGCAAGGCCAAAACTTTGTTTGCAACGCATTACCACGAATTGAATCGGATGGCCAGCCGTTTTTCTCGGATACACAATGCCAACGTCAGTGTGCGCCAACAAAACGGCAAAGTCCTCTTCCTGCGCAAACTGGTTCCTGGCGGAAGCGAGCACAGTTTCGGCATTCATGTCGCCAAACTAGCTGGCATGCCTGGATCACTCGTTCGTCGTGCTGAGGAGGTATTGGAGGGGTTGGAATCAAAAGGAGGTGGCCGCGGTCACGCCGAGGCCAATCCGGTCCTGCCCTCCGGAACTCCCCCTGCCGAGGACGGAATTCAAATGAGCTTTTTTCAATTGGATGACCCCGTTCTGCAAGACATCAAGGAAGATCTACTCGAACTGGATATCGATCAATTGACCCCTGTTGAAGCCTTGCTCAAGCTTCACGAAATCAAAAAACGGGTCGGCGGCTGACCATCAATCGAAGGCGGCCAGCAGCAGGTCGAGGTCCTTTGACGGCCAGCCAAAGGCCTCCGCCAAATCGCGGTTCACAACATTGCCCCGGAACAGGTATAAACCACTCCGAATCATGGGACTACTGCCCACGCCCGACTCAATGCCTCCATCCTCTCCCACCTGCTTGAGCAATGGGGCCAACAGGTTGGAGAGAGCCAAGCTTGCAGTGCGTGGCACGCGGCTGGGGATATTGGCCACACCGTAATGGGTGACCCCAAATTCTGAGAACACCGGATCCTGATGGTTGGTCAAACGAGAAGTTTCAAAGCACCCGCCGCTGTCAATGCTCACATCGACAATGATCGACCCCTCTCTCATGCCTTGAATCATAGACTCTGTAACAATCATAGGTGTACGACCCTGGTGGGGCCGGACGGCGCCAATGGCGACATTGGCTGAAGCCAGAGACTCTGCTAAGACCTTGGGATGAAGCGTGCTGGTCCACAGGCGGCCGCCAATTTCACCGCGAAGGCGACGAAGCCGGTAAGGACTGCTGTCAAAAACCCGCACCGAAGCGCCGAGTCCAATGGCCGCGCGGGTAGCAAACTCTCCAACTGTACCTGCGCCAATGATGACCACTTCAGAGGGTGCCACACCGGTCATGCCACCGAGCATGGTGCCGTTGCCGTAGGTCGGATGAGCGAGGAATTCGGCAGCAATCAGAATACTTGTGGTTCCCGCAATCTCCCCCATGGCGCGAACGAGGGGGAAAATGCCTGTCTGGTCCTTCATGAAATCCCAAGCCACGGCCGTGATTTTCCGATCCATCATCTTCTCTATGGTCCGCTCAGGGTGGGTCGCCAATTGCAATCCACTGAAGATGGTCTGCCTGTCTCGCATGAATTCAAGCTCGGCTTCTTGGGGTGGGGCCACCTTCAGAATGATGTCATTTTCGTACACCGTGGCGGCATCCGGCGCAATTCCAGCACCTGCCTCGCTGTAATCGGCATCTGAAAATTGGGCGTGAACACCCGCTCCGGTCTCCACAACCACCTCGTGTCCATGAGCCACCAAAAGCCCTACCGCATCAGGGTCAAGGGCAACACGACGCTCTTGCAAAACAATTTCTTTGGGGATGCCGATACGCAAACTTTGTTCTTGATTCTGCAGGGCCAATTGCTCCTCTTGAGGAGAAAGCGCTGCTTGGAAGGCGAGTCTCCTTATGCGTTCCTTGGTTTCCACTGTTGAGTCGGTTCAGGTCGTTTGGAAATTTAAGCGGATTCCCGTTGCCACAAAGTGGCCACTCGCATTCCATCAGGAAGGCGCTCCATTCGCAGCAAACGCGCCCGTTTCGGGAAATGATTTGCAGCGCGCTCTGGCCACTCAACAAAGGTCAAAGCCATCGGATCATGCATGAGTTCGTCCCAACCGAGGTCCAATAATTCATCGGAATGGCGAATCCGGTACAAGTCCAGATGACGAATCACTTTTGGAGGCTCCCCCTCACCAGGAATGGGATAAATCTGGCACAATGCAAACGTGGGACTCGACGCGGCATCTTTCGAACCGTGATGCCGGACCAAAGCCGAAACTAAGGTTGTTTTCCCAGTGCCCATTGGCGCTTGCAAAGCGATGACCTCCCCCCACACGAGGTGGTCCGCAAGTTCTGCGGCAGCCTCATGCAATCCCTTGAGTCCAAAGGGGCTGGAGCCCCAAATCTTTTGGAGCTTACCGTTGCTCATCGCGGAATAAGGTGAACCAGAGGCACCAGCATTTCCTCCATGGAAATGCCCCCGTGCTGAAAAGTACCATCGAGGTAGCGGATAAAACGATTAAGGTTGTTGGGATACACCATGAAGTCCCGTTCCGTCGCAAATATGTAGCGGCTCGACAGGTGGGGCTTAGGCAGCCCAAATGCCTCCGGATCATCCACGGAAAAAACACCATCGTCGTGACGCAGGTTCCGGCCTGTTTTGTATCGCGGATTATCGGTGACATCGCGCTCTGCCTGGACTTTGACTGGATCCGCCACCTGCACCGTGCCATGGTCTGTGGTCAAAACGAGTTCAAAGCCGGCTTCGGCAGCGAGGCGGAGCAACTCCCTCAATGGACTGTGCTCAAACCAGCTGACAGTGAGCGAGCGATATGCGGCTTCGTCTTCAGCGAGCTCTTTGATGATTTCACTCTCTGTTCTCGCATGACTGAGCATGTCCACGAAATTGAAGACAACGGCAGTGAAATCGCGGTCTCGAATTTGATGGAAATCTTCAACAAGTTTCCGTCCGGAAACCACGTCCGTGATCTTGTGATAACCCCATTGGCCGCTAAAACCCCACCGGTCCAATTGGGCTCCCAACAAGTCAGACTCGTGGGCATTTTTTGATCCCTTGGCCTGTTCCTCCTTCCACCACTGAGGTTGGACCTTGGCGATGTTTGCGGGTGTCATGCCCGCGAACATCGCGTTTCGGGCATACTGGGTTGCCGTTGGCAGGAAACTCCAATGCATCCGTTCAGATTGCACTTGCCAATCCTCAGTAAGCATTGGTCCCAAAGCACGCCATTGATCGTAGCGAAAATTGTCTATGACCACCAAAAGGGTCTTGCGACCTGCATCCAGAAGGGGCCGCACAGACTCGGCCATCACTTTGGGCGCCAAAAGCGGATCTTCTCGACCATCACAACGGTCCAAATCGGAGAGCCAGTTGCCATAATTGTCGGTCACAAATCGGGCGAATTGTCGGCCCGCATCCTGCTTCTGCATCCTCAGTACCTCCGACATGCCCGTGTCCCCAGAAGCGGTCAACTCGAGGTCCCAATGCACGAGGCGGCGATGGATATCTTCCCAATCCTCACGATCAAGCCGGTCCATCAGCCGCATGCCCAGCTCCCGAAACTCACGCTGGTAGTCGCTCATTGCCTTTTCTCCGACCAGCCGCTTCTCATCCAGAATTTTCTTGAGCGAAAGCAAGATCTGGTTGGGATTAAGGGGCTTGATGAGGTAGTCCGCCATCTTAGACCCAATCGCCTCTTCCATAATGTGCTCCTCTTCACTCTTGGTGATCATCACGCATGGCAGATGGGGCCGGCGGGCCTTGATGCGCTGCAGGGTTTCGAGACCTGTGAGTCCGGGCATATTCTCGTCGAGAAACACCACGTCGACCAACCGGTCCTCCTCGAGCGCCTCTAGGAGTGACGCCCCATCTGTGAATCCACTGACATCATAACCCTTGCCTTGGAGAAAGAGAATGTGGGGCTTGAGCAGATCGATCTCATCGTCTGCCCACAAGATGTGTGGGGTGCGCGTCATGATTCCTTCAATGGCAATTCGTCGCAATTATTTTGCCGGACGGCTGCAGTTGCAAAGAAACGCGCCAAATTTCGGCCATGGCTGCCCGATCTAAGCTGCTCAACGATCCTGTTTATGGATTCATTCAAGTTCGACATGCTGATTTCACGAAAGTCTTCGACCATCCGTGGGTCCAGCGCCTGCGACGCATCAGCCAATTGGGCCTGAGCCACCTCGTGTACCCCGGCGCAGTCCACAATCGGTTCCACCACGCACTTGGGGCCATGCACCTGATGCAAGAGGCCCTCGATTCCCTGCGCGAAAAGGGTGTGTCCATCACAGAGGATGAATTCCGTGGTGCCTGTCTGGCAATCTTACTCCACGATGTCGGGCATGGGCCATTCAGTCATGCGCTTGAGCATACACTGGTCCGCGGTGTTCAACACGAGGAGATCAGCACCTTGATCATGACCCGCCTCAATGAAGACCTCAATGGCATGCTCGACACAGCGATTGCCATCTTCAATGACCACCATCCCAAGGGGTTCCTGCACGACCTTGTTTCCAGCCAACTCGACATGGACCGAATGGACTACCTCCGCCGGGACAGCTTCTTTACCGGCGTCAGTGAAGGTCGCATCAGTTCAGAGCGCATCATTCGCATGCTGAACGTTCACGACGGGAGGCTCGTGGTCGAAGAAAAAGGAATCTATTCCATTGAAAAATTCATCATCTCTCGACGCCTGATGTACTGGCAGGTCTATCTGCACAAAACAGTTCTGTCCGCCGAATGGATGTTGATGGGCATCCTCGATCGGGCGCGTGAATTGGCCATGCGGGGCGAGGACATCTGGTGCACGCCAGCCCTGCACCCCTTCCTCTATGACGACCTCGACCGCGCACGGTTCATGGCGGACCCGGAGGTCCTCGCGAATTTCTGCGCCCTCGACGATAACGATGTGATGTGCTGCATCAAGGCTTGGCAGCACCACCCAGACCGGGTCCTCTCGGACCTCTGCCTGCGGCTAACAGACCGGAGGCTGTTCAAGATTGAACTGCGGGATGCCCCGTTTCATCAAGGAGACATCGCCGAGCGCATCGAGGCTGCCTGCCGGCATTTTGGGCTGGATACGGAAGACGCCACCTGTTTCGTGCTGCACGACCGCATCGACAACCGCGCCTACAGCTCGGCCTCGCACGGGATTCAGATGCTGTTCAAGGATGGCACGGTTCGCGACGTGGCCTCGGCTTCGGACCACCTTAACCTCAGTGCCCTCAGCGTCCCGGTGGAACGGTATTTCCTCGCTTATCCCAAGGAATTACCGCCCCGACCGGACGCCGGAATCACAACGTGATTTCCTCGCCTTCGGCGTCGTAAACGTGGTGCTCGAGAAGTTCCATGGATGAATTCCCGTCCACCACAATCTTGATGCCCAATGCCTTCTTCCACCGCTTGAGCTGGTTATTCCAAAACCCGCGGGTAATGTAAGCCTCCACCATTGGGTGAATCAACAAGGTGACCTGGCCCAAACCGCGGTCTGCAGCCGCTTGGAGGGCACCTTCTATTCGATCGGTCACCAAGATGCTCGCCTCCACCTTGCCTGTCCCGTTGCAGGACGGACACTGTTCAGCTGTCTTGATATCGGTGACCTCACGTACACGTTGGCGGGTGATTTCCACCACACCGAAACGACTTGGTGCCAAAACATTGTGCTTGGCTTTGTCAGGCTTCATTGCTTTTCGCAACGCCTCCGTCAGTTTGCGGCGGTTATCTACCTGCCCCATGTCGATGAAGTCCACGGCGATGATGCCTCCCATGTCGCGCAAGCGCAAAAGTCGAGCAATTTCCTCTGCGCATTCCAAGTTGGTCGCAACGGCGTTTTCCTCCTGAGAGGTTGCACCCGCCTTCCGTCCACCAGAGTTGACATCAATCACATGCATCGCCTCGGTATGCTCAACAATGAGGTAGGCTCCACTCCGGAGGTTGACTTGCCGGCCAAAACTGGCCTTAATCATCCGATGCACACCTCGATCATCGAAGACATCCTTTGCCTTCGAAAACTTGACAATGCCCACCTTATCAGGGGCATTGGCCGCAAGGTACTCTTTGACCTCCTCTGCCACTTCTGAGTCATTGACGAGAATCTGCGAAAAATTGGGGTTCAATAGATCTCGCAACAAAGAGCTCGTTTTGTTGATCTCTCCAAGCACACGTTGGCGGTGCTTCGCAGACCGCAGATTGGCATGGAGCTCCTTCCAACGGTTGGTCAGATCTTCCAAATCTGCATGGAGATCAGCGGCTCCTTTTTCTTGGGCCACCGTCCTCACAATGATGCCGCAATTCTCAGGACGGATACTTTGCAATAACACCCGAAGCCGCTTCCGCTCACTTTCTTTACTGATGCGTTGGCTGATGCTGATTTTATTGGAAAAAGGAACCAAAACGAGATAACGCCCCGCCAAAGTGACCTCTGCCGTTAGGCGAGGTCCTTTTGAAGAAATGGCTTCCTTGGCAACCTGAACAAGAACGGTCTGACTAGCAGAAACCACGTCCTTCATGTTGCCCTTTTTATCTATATCCGCCTCGGGCTTGAAATTGCCCAAGTCGGCAGTGGCCTGCGACCCTTTAACAGATCGCTGGGTATACTTTTTAAAACTGCGGTATTGCGGGCCCAAATCGAGGTAGTGGAGAAAGGCATCTTTTGGATGACCGATGTCCACAAACCCCGCGTTTAGACTGGGCAAAACCTTTTTGACCCGGCCGAGGTAAATGTCCCCGACCGCATACTCCTGGTTGCCATTGTCTTCGTGAAGCTCGACCAAATGGCCGTCCTCCAACATAGCAATGCGCAACCCGGATTTGGTCTTGTTGATGACCAATTCGATGTTCACGCGTCAAGAAATAGTGGCGGGTAACATGGGCACGTTGCCCAAGCCGATACACGCCAATGAGAATTACTTCTTCTTCTTGTGACGATTCTTACGTAGGCGCTTCTTCTTTTTGTGCACGGCCATCTTATGGCGCTTGCGCTTCTTTCCACTAGGCATGGTCAGATGAGTTTATGAGTTCTGTTGAATCAGGAGACCTATCCTTTGACGGACCGCCTGTTCGATGATGGTATCCGGGGAAAGGGGGAGAAAACGTTGGTAGCCTGCGAGTGCCAAGCCCGGATTACCGAGGCGCTCGTGGCATTGCGCCTGGAAAAACCAGGCGTTGTGGGCTGTACTGTCGACCAGCAACGCCCTTTCAAAATGAATCAAGGCCTCGGCTGGGTTCCCTCCATCCAACTCGAGCATGCCGAGCTGCACAATGGGTTCCGCGCGCTTTGGCGCAAGATCGATGGCCTGAACGAAGCGCTCCTTCGCTTTGTCCAATTGGCCTGACTGAATGCTGAACCGCCCCAATTCGATGACCGCATCCACATTGGGTGGGTCAGACTCGGCAAGGGCTTTGAGTTCCAGTATACCCTCCATGGGATTGGCCCCCTGTACTTTCTCCACTGCAGCGGCAACGGGGTCAAGCTCAGAGGCTTCCTCCAACGAGGTGGGTATGTCAACTTCTGAAGCCGCGGTGGGCTGTCGTGGAATCACCTGCCAAACCAGCCCCACAAGCACGACACTCAACCCTCCAATGATGAAGGGCAGAATCGATCGGCGTTCAGGGGCTTTTGTCATGCAGAAAACTCAGTTGGCAGCCACTTTGGCCTTCACATTCTCCATAAAGCTTTTTGCAGGCTTAAAGGAGGGGATGTTGTGGGCCGGAATTTCGATGGTTTTGTTCTTCAAAATGTCACGTCCCGTCTTCTTGGCCCTGCGCTTGATTACAAAGCTGCCGAAGCCACGCAAATAGACATTATGTCCTTGCTCCAAAGAGTCTCGAACGGATTCCATGAAAGCCTCAACCGTTGCCTGCACGTCTTGTCGCTCGATTCCCGTCTTGTCTGAGATGCGGCTCACAAGGTCCGCCTTCGTCATTTTCTTGTCAATCACTTTGCTGTTGCTTTGATAGTCAAAGGGTTGAAAACCGTTGGTTATGGGCCGGCAAAAATAAGACATAGGCACCACTCATCCGTGCCTTATTATTCCATTTGCAAATTGCCCTCCTCTTGGCTGCCCCACACCCCCTCACTCAAATGTTGCTCACATGGTACCACATCCATGCGAGACCCCTGCCTTGGCGGGATGCTCCAGAGCCTTATGCAACATGGCTTTCCGAGGTTATTCTCCAACAAACTCAAGTGGCCACGGGTACTGCATATTGGCACCGTTTCCTCGATCATTATCCTACTGTAGAAGACCTTGCTTCCGCCCCAATTGAGTCCATTATGGGTTTGTGGAAAGGTCTGGGGTACTACAGTCGAGCCCGGAATCTTCACGCCGCCGCCCGGGCAGTGGTGCACAATCACCAAGGCGAACTCCCAATTTTAGCAAAAGATTGGCAGCGGCTTCCGGGGGTGGGTGCGTACACTGCTGCAGCCATCGCTAGCATCTGTCACGGCGAACCCGTGCCCGTTGTGGACGGCAATGTTCAACGCGTGTTGGCTCGTGTGTTCGACATTCTCGATCCTGTTGACCGAAAGGCGGGACGGGACGCAATTCGCAGTTGGTCAGAGGCACTCATTTCCCGGGAGGACCCAGGTTCATCGAACCAAGCTTGGATGGAACTCGGCGCCACGGTCTGCAAACCAAAAAACCCCCAATGCGGCAAATGTCCAGTCCAGGTTGGCTGTTTGGCGAGAAAGCGCGATACCTGGTCAGCTCGACCAGTCAAACAAGCCCAAAAGCCGCCTGTAGCCATGACTGTTCTTTTTCGTGTCAGCCTGCGCCAACGCAAAAACACAAGGGAATGGTGGATTGAGCGCCGTCCAGAGCGCGGTATATGGGGTGGAATGGAGTGTTTCCCCGCAACAATGGAGGAGGAATCGGCACCGACGGGATGTGATGGCAAGGCAATTCTTGGGCCATTTGAGCACGCCCTCACTCACCGAAAGCTGACGGGGTGGTTTGTCCTCGACTCGGGTGCCCAAATTGCACATGACGGACAGGAAAAACCGAATGGAGAATGGGTTCCAGTGGAGGACGATAGTCGGGCCTGGCCAAGGATGGTGGAGAAGGCCCTTTCCGAACTGCGGACTTGGGCTGTGAAGAATTGAGGACTTTTCACCCTTTTCATCCCTTTTACCTTCGGTATTTTGCCATCCATGTCCGGTGTAAATAAGGTGATGCTGATTGGCCGTCTCGGGAGGGACCCTGAAACCAAGTGGTTTGAAGGGGGTCGTGCCATGAGTACCCTGTCTATCGCCACTTCTGAGCGTCAAAAGGACCGTGATGGAAAATTGAGAGAACGCACCGAATGGCACAGAGTTGTGCTGTGGCAACAGCTTGCGGAAATCGCTGAAAAACACCTAAAAAAGGGGGATCGAATTTATGTTGAAGGCAAACTGAGGTCCCGGACTTGGCAGGACGGAACGGGCGTCGAGCACAAGGCTATCGAAATCGTCGGCGAACGGATTGAGATGTTGGGTGGCCCGTTGCGCAAGG
Source organism: Crocinitomicaceae bacterium (assembly GCA_002720375.1). GTDB lineage: Bacteria > Bacteroidota > Bacteroidia > Flavobacteriales_D > Sanyastnellaceae > UBA8752. The sequence continues at coordinate 12,231 of PBIE01000052.1, forward strand.
AGGAAGGCGCACAAGACTCCTCCGCAAAAGGCCCCCACCCAATGGACGCGTCGGCCCTTCCCATCTGACATGGTGGACCTAACCAACGGTGTGGCTTGGATTGCCGGCGTCACGTCGGTTCTTCTGCTCGTGGTGAGTGCCTTCGTCTCCGGAAGTGAAATTGCGTTTTTCTCCCTCGGGCCGAGCGAAAGAAGCGCCCTTTCCGAGGCGGAGGATGACCGATCTCAGGCCGTTCTCGACCTGCTCGAAGGACCATCAGGTGGACAAGGACCTCGACAATTGCTGGCGACCATCCTCGTCTTGAACAATGCGGTCAACATTCTCATCATCCTGCTTTCCACAGTGCTCATGCATCACTGGCTTCCAACTTTGCCCGTGTGGGTTGGCACCTTGCTTCATGTCTTCGGTGTCACTTTGCTCATTGTACTTTTTGGCGAGGTCCTGCCAAAGGTTCACGCAAACAGGAATCCACTGGGACTCGCCAGGCTCATGGCACGTCCATTGCGCATGGCTCGGCTGATTTTGCGCCCAGCATGGCAACCGTTGAATGCGTTGACTGCGGCACTGTCGTCGCAGGTGGAAAGTGCACCGCCGGAATTGTCCGTAGAGGATTTAGAACACGCCGTTCAGATTACAGATTCGGAGGACAGGTCCGCAGAAGAAAACCGCATCCTGAGCGGAATCGTCAATTTCGGCTCTAAGGATGTCAAGCAAATCATGACCCCGAGAACGGATGTGACTGCGTTCTCAGAGGACATTGAATGGTCCCAAATCAAGATCGACATCGCGGAGTGCGGTTTCAGCCGCGTTCCCATTCACACCGACGGACTGGATCAGATTAAAGGCATCCTCTATGCGAAAGACCTGCTGGCCCATCGCCAAGAGGAGAACGTGGATTGGAACGCCCTCCTCCGCCAGCCTTTTTTCGTGCCGGAAAACCGCATGATTGACGACTTGCTCCGGGATTTCCAGAGCATGAAAGTTCACCTAGCCATTGTGGTGGATGAGTATGGTGGCACAAGTGGCATCGTCACGCTCGAGGACGTGATTGAAGAAATTGTCGGCGAGATTTCCGACGAATTTGACGACGAGGATATCCTGTATTCTCGCATCAATGAGCACACAGTCGTGTTTCAGGGTAAAACGGCCCTCGTTGATGTTTACCGGATCTTGGGCATTGACGGAGCCGAATTCGAGGCAGAAAAGGGCGAAAGTGATACGGTGGGGGGCTTCGTCGTCGAACAAATGGCCCGGCTGCCCAAACCTGGAGAACACATTGACTTCAACGGGTCCACCTTGGTTGCAGAAGCGGTCGATCGAAGGAGGGTCCTTCAGGTGAAGGTGGTTCTCCCCGGTGACGCCGAGAAAAAGGGGACAGTCAACGGTGGAGACTCCTCACTCGGGCGCGCAGGCAGTGCATTTTTAGTTGTTGCAATGTGCCTTGGCATGGCCTTGTCTGGTTGTGGAGGTGATTCTTTCGTACCACGCCCAAAAGGATACTTTCGAATCGCCTTGCACGACACCGTATACCGCTCGGTTACCCTGCCCTGCCCCCTTGAATTTCCAATCTCGCGCTTCGCCCTGCTCGAACCTGTTCAGGATTTTGCGCCCGACAGCTGCTGGTTCAATCTGGTCTATCCGACTTATTGCGCGCGCATCCACTGCACATACGCTGGTGGAGTAATGCTCGAACCGGTCATGGAGGATGCGTTTCAGCTCGCCTACGAACACGAAATTAAGGCAGACGCAATCCGTATACAGCGTTCCGACCGAACCAAAGGGGGAACCGCCATACGATGGGACATTGCCGGTGATGCCGCGAGCCCAATTCAATTTCTCTGCACGGATGGTGAAGACCGTTTCCTTCGCGGGGCTCTCTATTTTGAACTTCGTCCCAACGCAGATTCCTTGGCTCCGGTGGTGAGTCGAATTGGCGAAGATGTCGAACACCTTCTCAAGGAAATTTCATGGCTTTGACCTTGGTTCTAGACGCTGGGGGAAGCCGACTGAAATGGTCTTTAGTTCGAGGGAGGCGGATAGAGACCTGCCATACTGTACCCTGGGCGGAAGCCCGAGCCGAATTTGTAGAATGGACCAACTCCAAACGGGATGGCAAATCACATGAACCCTTGATTTTGGGCCTTCTTGATCGGCCATCCACGCCGGCAGCGGCCGCGTCTGGATTCCCCAACTGGCTCGACGAAATCCAAAATGTTGAATGCATTCAACTCGACCCCACCACCTCCTGTCCTTTTGCCATCGAATACAAAGAAGGCCATCCCGGCGCAGACCGTCTGGCAGCAGCTGTGGCATGCGCCCAGCGCGACCCGGGAGGCAGTTTTGTGATTGTTGATGCGGGCACGTGCATCACGGTCGACCTGCTTTCACCTGGACGTTGGAGGGGCGGGGCCATTCTGCCCGGATTGTTCCTCCAATCTGCCTCTCTGGCCCGTGCTGGCCTCCCGGTGCTGCAGAAACAAAACAATGGCTGGCCCCACAAAAAAGGGTCACAAGGAGCCTTGGGCCGCACCACCATGGAAGCCATTGAAGCCGGCATTCCATGGGCCACGCGGCAAGCCGTAACCGCCACAGCTGCTGCCCTAATCGAAATTGACCCCTGCGCCCAGGTCATCATAACAGGAGGCGATGCGGCTCATTTTGACGGAATGGGTGGATGGCGGACTTTCGCTGACCCGAATCTCGTCCTGTCCGGCATGGCCCAACTCCTGAAAGCAAAGACCGCATGACCCCTCGCCTCGCCATCATCGCATTCTGCTTGACTGCTTGGCTCTTTTTGCCTTGCCTTTCCGCTTTGGGGCAGTCCACCCATTCTCCCCACTCGAGATTTGGATTCGGAGATTTGCAATCCGGTGCTTCCACACCCCAGATGGGCATGGGTCAATTGGGTGCTGCATGGATGGACCGTCACCACCTCAATACCCGGAACCCTGCGGCTGCAGCTTACCTGACGCGGACCGCTTTTGCTGGGGGGTTTGGCATCCAAACGGAGAAAATAATGGAAGGTGACAGCGCCACTCAAGGGGAAGTCGGCGGTCTCCGACAAGTGGCCTTTGCCTTGAAGCGGGACGGTGGAAAAGGGGCCGTCACCTTTGGAATTCAGCCTTGGACAAACACCGGTTATGACGTTTCTCAAATTCGGGTTGACGATACAGCCGACGAATACAGAATTTCATATGAAGGACGTGGTGGCCTTGCTCAGGCGCACTTCGGATACGCTCGCCGATGGGAGGGCTCAATATGGCACCGATTCCCCGGATCGGAAGCATCGAAAGCGGACAGCGTTCGCATCATTTCCCATGTGACTGCCCTCGGTGCCCGCTTTGAACAGCGATTTGGCTCGTTGGTTCGGTCAAGGACCATCGACATAGCCAATCCGATCTATTTAGATACCCGTGTCCAAACAGAAGAGTCACATCGCTCTGCGGGATTCACCGCGGGCTTTGGCCATGAGCGGCTTCTTGGCTCCCAATTCAACAAAGACCACAAAATAGTGGCCAGTACCCTGCTCCGTGTGGGCGGTTTTGCTCAATTGGGGAGAGTCCACAGCATCAACAGGCTGACCCGTTGGGCCTCCTGGCAAACCCTGTCAACAGGTCCATTGGAAGTGGACTCCATTTATCAAGAAGAGGAAAATCACGATATCGACATTCCCTTGATCTGGTCGGCTGGTATCGAAGTGGAGCGCAACACCACAACAGGCATGCGGATTCGTGTCGGAGCCGAATGGGAACAGGCGCCGTGGTCCTCACTGTCCAGTGATTGGCTCGATCCGGGCGTCGATTTTACAGACTCCCACACAGCGGGGGTCGGGGTGTCCGTCACGCCTCGCGGGCTGGATGATGCCAACGGAATATGGCAGAGGTCCACCTACACCCTTGGGTGGCGTCAATCTGCTGGCCACATTACCCTCACCCAGGGGGAGCTTGCGTCTACCACGTGGAGCTTTGGTTGGTCAACCCCCATGCTTGGATCCCGCTCCGGTTCAAGTCTGAATCTCGCATTCCAATGGCGCAATCTGACCGCAGACAGCACCATCCTCGGGCTCCAAGAGCACAGTTTCGGTGCCATAGTGGGGTTCACTTTGCACCCCTTCTTCAAAAATCAGTGGTTGGTCCCGAGAAAGTACGATTGACCCGTTCTGTTGCGGGTTAATCCGATGGCCTAGTTTTGCAGCCCCATCTGAGACCGGCAACCTTTTGGCCCGGTCCTTGCTTGATATGTGTAAGAAGTTCCCAATCATGACCCGACTCATCCACCCCCTTTTGTTTCTGACCATGACCATGGCCGGCTCTGTATTGATTGCTCAGGATGATAGCAAATACGGAGAAACGCCTGAGCAGCAGGCTGCCTGCAAGGAGAACTTGAGCCTGTACGAGACGTACTACAAGCAGAAGAACTACGACGACGCTTATCCCTTCTGGAAGATTGCCTGTGAGGTCTGCCCTCCTAAGGTTTCCCAGAACATGTACATCAAAGGAGTCAACCTCCTCAAGCGCCAGATGAAGGCGGCGGTAAAGGAAAAAAACAACGAGAGGGCCATCGCTCTGCGCGACAGTGTATTCCTGTTTTATGACCTCCGGATTGAGCACTTCCCCTCCACCAGCAAAAAGCCAAACAACAGCTGTGAAGTGCTGGGTCGAAAAGCCATGGACTGGACCAGCTTGAACAAGAGAAAGGCACTTGAAGCCCGCCCCATGTTTGAGGAGAGCATTGCCTGCCTCGAAGGGCGCTCCCTCGCTGCCATATTCGACAAATACTATTTCTTACTCAAAACTGCTTTCAACGAAGCGGAAGGTGCAGAGGCCAAAACGCAAGCTCAAGAGGACCTGCTCCTAGAGTACCTGCGCTTAAGTGATTTTATCGAAGATGGACGGCAAAACGAGTTGGCAGCCGGCGACAGTGCAGGTGCCGACAAGTATGCCACCACCCAAAAAAACCTCGATGAAGTATTTGTTCAGGTCGCCAACTGCGATGAGATGTTGCCAGTGCTTGAGGGCAAACTCAACGCCAACCCAGATGACATCAACACTCAGAATAAAGTGCTGCGACTCCTCAATCAAAAAGGGTGCACTGACAATGACATTTATCTTCCAGTAGCGCAGGCCGTTTATGTGGCTCAACCCGATGCAGAGTCGGCTTACTCCATTGGTATTCAACTCGCCAAGAAGGGCGACTACACTGATGCCCTGCCCTATTTTGAGGAGGCGGTTGAGCTTTGTGAGGAATGTCCCAAGATGGCCCGTAACCTGATGAAGGCCGGTCAGGCCGCCAAGAACACCGGGCAAGTCTCCAAGTGCATCCGCTACGCTAGACGCGCGGCAAAAGCCGAGCCGGGGAATGGAGAGCCTTACCTTCTCATCGGTGATGCGGTGGCCTCTATGGTGAACGCTTGTTCCGACAGCCCTTTAGGCGGCCGCGAAGTTTACTGGCTTGCAACAGACTATTATCAGCGTGCCAAGTTGGTGGACAGCGAAGTTGCCAAAAAGGCGAATACGAAAATCTCGCAGGTCAGCAAGTCATACCCATCTGTGGATGACCTCTTCACATACGGCATCGATGAAGGCAAAGAAATAGAGGTGAGGTGCATCGGAGAAACCACCAAGGCGCGCAAGCCTTGACGCCGCTAAATACTGCAAATGTCACGTGTTGGATTGGCCTCATTCTGGTCATCTGCTCGGGATGTAAAAACAGCCTTGAGGAGGTCTCAGACTTCGAAACGCTGGACAATGGACCAGCTCAGACCATCGAGGGGGCCGACATGCAATACAGTGAAGAAGGGGTTCCGACCCACAGGCTCAAGGCGGCCTATATGGAACGCGATGCAGAAGAAGAGGCGACTTGGAATGTACGCGGAGGATTTGACCTGCAGGTCCTAGGAGAGGATGAAGAAGAAGGGGCCGTGCTCCATGCGGATGAAGGGCGCTTTGACGAAGCAGCGCGGCACTTGGAGGCGCGGGGTGCGGTACGCTTAGTCGGCCCCTCAGGAGACACCCTTCTAACCGAATTGCTCTACTGGAGCGCCGACAGTGACCGGGTGCACACCCCAGCGCGCGTTGAGGTCCGAACTGCTGAAGGAACGCTACGCGGCACAGGACTCGAATCCGATGCGCGTTTCGAGCGCTATCGCATACTGAGGCCCACGGGAACCTTTCAAATTGACACCACCAAGACAACACCATGATTGACCGTGTTCACCTCATCGCTGAGCGCGCTTGGGCATTCATTGCAATCTTGGCTCTTGGGCTTGCCATCTACGACATCGCAACCCGAGGTTGGGATGGAGGCAAAAGCAGCCTTCTCTTCCCGGCAATCGCAGGCGCTTGGTATGTAACCCGCAGAGGGGTGCGGCGCAAGGTGGAGTCCTCTTCAGATCGGAAAGAAGATCATCCGGCTTGAGATCTAACGAATTGGCCGCCCATCCATTAACTTGGCCACAGCCGCCTGGACATTCCCGATGGACCCTGACCCTGCCAGTTTCCCGCTCCTACTCGCCTCCCTGATGGCTTCGGCCTTCTTCTCGGGAATGGAGATTGCCTATGTATCTGCCAACCGCTTGCAGGCTGAATTGGACCGAAATCAGGGCGGTTTACCAGGCAAAATCGTAGAATTCCTACTTCGCAGACCGGAACGGTTCATCGCCACAATGCTCGTCGGCAACAACCTTGCACTTGTCGTGTTCGGCTTGGAATCCGGGGCTGTGCTGGGAAAGTGGATTTTCGGAGTCGAAGAATGGGAACTGGCAACCTCTCCCCTGCTGGCCCTCAGCGTGCAGACTGCCATTGCCACCGTGGTTATACTGATCACAGCGGAATACCTGCCCAAGAGCTTTTTTCACAGTGCGCCCAACCGTTGGCTGCGGGTCTTTTCTGCCCCATTGATTTTCGTGTACTTCCTTCTTTTACCCCCAGCTTTGATCGTTCTCGCGCTGAGCAGGCTCTTCCTGGGACGCAGGGAAGATGACCATACCACAGACAGTTTCGGGGCTGTGGACCTCGATCATTTCATTCGCAGCGTCAATGAAAGGATAGACGGTGAAGAGGAAGAAACCCCTTTGGAAAATGAGCTCCAAATCCTGCAGAATGCACTCGACTTCTCCACCCTAAAGGCCCGAGATTGTCTCGTCCCTCGAAATGAAATTGTCGCGCTCGATGCTGGTTCCGAACTCGCCGAACTCGAGCGCTGCTTTTCGGAAACTGGCTTGAGCAAAGTGGTCATTTACCGCGGAGACATTGACCACATCGTCGGTTATGTGCACTCTAAGGACCTGCTGCGCAAAGCGTCCTCAACAGATGAAGAAAAAAGCGGCACCGCCCTATCGAGTCTGCTTCACCCCACCATCATTGTTCCGGAGCCAATGGGGGCCCAGGATATTCTCGCGGAATTCATTCGTAGAAAACGCCACTTGGCCGTGGTGGTAGATGAATACGGAGGCACCTCGGGAATTTTGACAATGGAAGACATTGTGGAGGAACTCATTGGCGACATCGAGGACGAACACGATACAGAGGCGCTGGTGGAGATGGAAATCGGCGAAGGGCACTACCGTTTCAGTGCTCGACACGAAGTGGATGACATCAACTCGCGCTTCCATTTGGCCCTTCCAGAGAACGAAGCATATGAGACGCTCGGCGGCATGGTTCTCTTTCATACCGAGGAGATCCCGCCTGAGGGAACGCGATTGCAACTGGACCGCATCACCATCCAAGTGACGCGTGTGGACGGGGCTCGAATTGTCCTTGTCGAAATACTTCAAAACGACAGCGAATCCACATAACGTGGTCCGCCGCGCACTGCGTATCTTCGCGAACCATTCAGCAAATCCTGCCACCATGGGCATGATCGAAAGCATCCGC
>PBIE01000053.1 GCA_002720375.1 Crocinitomicaceae bacterium
CGTGGAAGAGGACATGCTGATGTCCTCGTCGCCTTCCTGATAGGGCACGAAATTGAAAAAGACGAAGAACATTTCATCCCCAGTCAAGTCCCCGTAATACACCGTTTGCGGGGGGTCATTTGGGTTAAACGGATTGTCGGCCGTGTTGTCGTAGGACGCGATGGCCTCCATCGTATACCCAGCTGGAACCTTGGTCAAGGTGGGGAAGGTGAACATGCCCTGCCAATTGAAGTCCCATTCTGGAATGGAAATCAACGGAATGGTGTCCAACCCATTCGGTGAGGTGGCAAACACCTCCCAGGAGGCCCCAATCAAGTGGCTGTGGGGCGTAATGTTGAGCAGGCTTAAATCAGCGGGTATGAGGTACTCGCCATGGAACGTTTTGACCTGATTTGGGGGAATCACAAACGGCTCGCCAATAGACCAAGGCCCCATAATGCCCGTGGTCACTTCCCGTTCAATTTCTTCATCACAGAAGAACAGATTCAACTCCGTCTGGTCCGTCTGATCCACACCAGTAGGGCCATAGTGCATTTGCAACAGCAAATCGCTCCCGGCGGGAATTATCCGTCCCAATCCCTCCGGGTGGATTACAGCCTCTATGCCCGGAGCCCAACCAGCAAAAAAGTTCTCGTAGGCATCAAACCCGAAGTCCCCAAAGCTTTCATACCCCATGCCTGGGCTCGCAGCATCCAATTCTTGAGCGGTCCCAGAAATGTCAATACCAAGAATGGCGTGATGTGCGATAGCCCCATTGCCGGTGCGAACCTCAACGGCCCGAATGGCCACGTCCTCGTCAAAGTCAGTTGGAATGACAAACACTTGGTACTGTTCTGTATTGTCTCCCTCATGAACGTAGGGATCGGGCATTCCGATAACCAAATCTGGTGTACCAACTTGACTCCCTTCCGGAAACACCGGCACCCCAGGATTGTCCGCCGGATTCCCCTCGGGCTTACCCGCGTCAATCCATGCGCTCAAGGTCTCAATGTCATCCTGACTAAGGGACCGTTCACCAAGAAAATGCTGGTACTCAGGGTCAGGCGTCCAAGGGGGCATGTATCCGATGGAAGTGACATACTCGATGAACTCACCATAAGCAGCAATTTCTTCGTAAGTCGTGAAGGGCATGGGGCCAATTTCACCGGCCCGGTGACACTCCGTGCAATTCGCGTGAATGATGGGGGCGACATCGGCATGGAATGTCACCCCTTGACCGAGGGAGGTCAACACGATAGCGCTAAGAAGACCGAGAGAAAAGAAACGCAAGTACAAAGAAGTTAAGGTCTTTTGTTGAGCCGAATCCCCTCGATGGGACATCCGACCGCATCTGTGAGTGGAATTTGGACAGGCTGACCCGACAAAACATCCCGCAACGCATGTTGCAAGTCTCTTTTGCGGGTTTTCGGCCGTCTCTTGCCAGGAGCGAAGTACCGGTCATTGAGTCTTCCGCGGTAAACAATGGAATCACGCTCGTCAATCACAAAAGCCTCAGGGGTCCATCGGGCATCGAGTTGGGATGCCCAGCCGACTGTATCGGGAAGCAGCTCCATGTTGAGTCCGTACTTGTCTCCAAACTCGGCAATCTGATCTGGCCGTGTCGAAGGGTTCGGAAAAACGCCGAAAAACTCAATGGGCTCACCACTGAACTCCTTCTCAAGCAATCGCATTTCATGGCTCATGTTCTGACATATGGGGCAGAGCGGCGCAAGAAACAAGATGACCCGCCACACGGGTTTCGCAATCGTCATTCGCATGGGGTTCCATATTGACCGAGAAGAAAAAGAACATCAGATACAGTCACGGCATCATCCCCGTCGAGGTCGATGGAACATGCCAACAGACAGCCGAAATCAGCCAAAAGAAGAAGCACATCAGAGACCCCAACAATCAGGTCGCCGTTCAGGTCTGCAGGACAGGGGGACGTTGGTCCCAAAGCGACAGACTCATCCCCTTCCTCAAACAGGACCAAGTCGATGAACACAAAAAACATTTCATCTGTAGTGCCCTCACCAAACCCGACCCATTCGGGTGGGTCATTTGGGTTTGCGGGGTTGGATGCCGTGTTGTCATAGGTCGCCTCTCCATGCAAGGTGTAGCCTTGCGGAATCTTTTTTAGAAAGGGAAAAGTGAAATAGCCTTGCCAGTTGAAATCCCATTCTGGAATAGAAATCAAGGGGATCGTGTCTTGGTTATCCGGCGAGGTGGCATACACCAACCATGATGACCCGATCAGATGACAATGCGGAGCAATGTTCAGTAAACTGACATCATCGGTCACCGGCATGGTGCCGTGAAAAGAGGACACCTCGTTAGGAGGGAGGAGAAATGGGGCATCGAGATGCTGCGGCCCCATAATGGCCGTGTACACTTCTCGCTCAACTGGGACATCGGAAAGGAAAACGTTCACCTCTGTCAAGTCAGAAGCCTCGATAGGCGATGGGCCGTAGTGCATCTGAACCAGGACGTCTGCGCCAGAGGGAATTGTGCGGCCGATTCCTGGAGGGTAATTCACCGGTAGTGCTCCGGGCACCCAAGCACCAAAAAACGAACTCAGCGCATTGAAGCCGAATCCACCAAACCCCTCATAGCCCGGATCCGGGTCTGCGTCATCCATTTGGGCCGCAGTCCCCGAAACATCCAACCCTAAGATGGCGTGGTGCGCGACCTCATGGTTTCCAGGCAAAACCTCTAAGGCCCGAATGGAGACATCGCCATCAAAGGCCGTGGGAAGAACAAAAACCTGATACTGGTCGGTCATGTCGCCACCGTGCACATAAGGCTCCGACATGGCCAATACATGATCTGGCATTCCGATTTGACTTCCATCGGGGAAGTCAGGTAGTCCCGGATTGTCGTCGGAGTTGCCCTCGAGTTTACCGCCATCGACCCATGCACTCAAGGTTTCAATTTCCTCAACCGTCAAGACCTTTTCCCCCACAAAATGAGCATACTCCGAATCAGGCGTCCAAGGGGGCATATAGCCGATTGAAGTCACATACTCAATAAACTCGCCATAGGCCGCAACTTCAGCATAGTTCGTGAATGGCATCGGGCCGATTTGCCCCTCCCGATGACAAGAGGTGCATTCGTTAAAGATGATTGGCGCCACATCCTCATGGAATGTCACCACTTGCGCCGATGCAAGTGAAAAGAAGCACACGGCAGCCAATAAAAAGAAACAGCGAACCAAAGGTGTTGAATTGATTGCTTTCAAGGTAACGACTATTCCGCCGGTTCATAAAAGGACAGATTGCGACTTGGTACATTGAGCCCATGCAATTGACCTCGTTGGATTGGAGTATCATCGGAATGGTGCTGGTGATTGTGTTGAGCATCGGCTGGTGGGCTGGAAAACAGGGCAAAGCCCATGCAGAAGACTATTTCCTTGGCGGACGGTCTATGCCTTGGTGGCTCCTCGGCACCTCTATGGTGGCCACCACATTCAGCGCAGACACGCCCAACCTCGTGACAGACTTGGTTCGACAACAGGGCGTGTCAGGCAACTGGGCATGGTGGGCGTTTCTGTTGACTGGGATGGTCACGGTTTTTGTCTACGCGAAACTGTGGCGCCGCTCGGGCGTGCTGACCGACATTGAATTCTATGAGCTTCGATACGGGGGCAAGGCAGGGGCCTTCCTCCGGGGCTTCCGGGCCATATATCTAGGTTTGGTATTCAATGTCTTGGTGATGGCCACTGTTAGCCTTGCCGCCATCAAGCTCGGCAGCATTCTGCTGGGCTGGCCCGGCTGGGTGACCCTGACGGTGACATGCGGGGTCACTTTGTTCTTCAGTGTGTATGGTGGATTGAAGGCCATCCTCTGGACCGATTTATTTCAGTTCCTCCTCGCCATGGGCGGTGCCATTGCGGCTTGTATTTACATCGTATGCCTCCCAGAAGTGGGCGGAATTGATGGGCTAATGGCCCACCCCAATGTCGTTGGCAAACTGTCTTTTTGGCCAGAGTTTGACGATCCGGACGTTTGGATTCCCGTGTTGCTCGTTCCCCTCGCCGTGCAATGGTGGGCGAGTTATTATCCGGGTGCCGAACCAGGAGGAGGGGGATACATCGCGCAGAGAATGTTCAGCGCCAAGACAGAAAAAGACGCTGTGGGTGCCACGTTGCTGTTCAATGCCGCCCACTACGCACTCCGCCCTTGGCCATGGATTTTGGTTGCCTTGGCATCATTAATCGTATTTCCAGATCTCAATTCCATTGCCACCGCTTTTCCGTCTCTTGCTGCGGATAAAGTCGGACATGATGTCGCATATCCCGCAATGCTGAGCTTGCTGCCATCGGGAATGCTTGGCTGGGTTACCGCTTCTTTGCTAGCCGCCTTTATTTCTACAATGAGCACCCAAGTCAACCTCGGTGCCAGCTACCTCGTCAACGACGTCTGGGTGCGGTTCATTAAACCAAGTGCCAGTGATGCTCAAAAGGTCGCTGCCGGTCGGTGGGCCACATTGCTCTCACTTCTGGCAGGCGCTTCCTTAAGCTTAACACTGACTTCAGCCGTGGAGGCATTCAACCTCTTGCTTTTGCTCGGTGCGGGAACCGGCGGCTTGTTCATTCTTCGTTGGTTTTGGTGGCGTGTTTCCGCTGGAACGGAAATTGCGGCAATGATCATCTCGCTGGTTGTTGCGGTATACTTCACTTGGATCCATGACGCCCTCGGCTGGTTTCCTCTAGCGGACTGGGGAAAACTCGTGGCAGGCAGCCTCATCACAACCGCTGGCTGGGTCTTGGCGGCCTGCCTTTTGTCTCCGGAACACCCATCAGTGCTGCAGGGCTTTGTCAATGCAGTTCATCCCGGCGGACCTGGGTGGTCAGACTACAGTCCTGAAGGGCCCGATCAAGGGGAGTGGAATGTCCCCAATTCACTGCTTCAAGCCTTTCTGGGTTGTCTCGCTGTGTATGGAGCATTGCTCGGTGTGGGCAGTGTCATTTTTGGTCATGGCTTGGCAGGCATGGTGTTTGGTGCCATCACAGGACTGAGTGTCCAAGGCATCCTTGTGCTTCAGAAAAGGACATCATGAGGGACTTTGTCACGTCTGCTCCTGGGCGGCTCTGTCTCTTTGGCGAGCACCAAGACTACCTCGGTTTACCCGTGATTGCCATGGCAATCAACCGGCGGTGCAAACTGACATGGACGCCCCGAAGTGACACCATCGTCAAGGTGACCAGCGAAGCCTTGGGGGACATCTTGGAGTTCGACCTAAACTCGAACACGATTTACGATACGCCATTGCATGTCGCTGTGCGAGAATTAAAAGCACACAACAAAGTTGAACAAAGGGGTATGGGTGTGCACATCCAAAGCGACATTCCCATTCGTGCGGGATGCAGCTCATCGACGGCATTGATGACCGCATGGACAGCCGGGTGGTCGCGACTCTTCCGTGTTTCTGAACTCACAAAAGATTTGGTGCGAAGGTGCCATCGGGCCGAAGTACTTGCCTTCGGTGGCGCAGGCGGAGACATGGACCACTCTGCTTGCGCCCATGGTGGGCTTCACCGCTTCGGGCATGGTCCTGCTCAACCCTTGCCTCAATTGCCAGGTGCCTTTGTTCTTGGCGATTCAGGACAACCCAAGGACACCCAAAGACATCTGGCACGCTGCAAGGACGCTAGACTTCCGCTGATGAAGAACCTAGACGCACCACCGAACGATTGGTCCAAAGCGCAAAATGCACTGGCCAAAGGCACCCGAACCAACCGAGACCTAGAAGCGGAATGGTCAAAAAAAATGGAAACTGCACAGGTCAAAGAGAAAGCGATGGGGAAGGCACTCACCCAGCACCACGCTGTGCTCCGTGACGTGCTCGGCCTGTCCACACCGCGTATAGAGGCCATGGCGAACGCGGCAATGCAAGCAGGCGCATGGGGCAGCAAAATCAACGGTTCTGGCGGCGGTGGATGCATGTTCGCTTATGCGCCTTCCGACAGGGTAGACGCCATCATTGAAGCCATGCTTCAAGCCGGCGCAAAAGGAGCTTGGCATGTCAAACCCGACCACGGAGTATTGTATGAATAATTTGAACCCCCTCATTATCATGGCCGCTGGAAAGGGAAGCAGGATGCGCTCAGGGGGCAACCTGCCTGATTGGGTTATTGAAGAAGCCGCTTCGAGACCGAAGGCCATGATCAGACTGGGAAAGGAACGGAAGCCCTTATTGGAGCATCTTGTAGAACAAGCCAAGTCCGAGGGCCTGCGCAACATCTGTATCGTGATCGGTGAAGAAGACGAAGTCACACCTTCACATTTTGATGCCCATCCGGTGACAGACATCACATTGGACTTCGTGGTTCAACGGATTGCGCCGGGCCGAAACAAGCCGGAGGGAACCGCTGAAGCTGTGGAGCTGGCGCTTGACAATTACCCGACATGGAAGGACAGCTCCGTCACGGTGGCCAACGGAGACAATCTACCCCCAAAAGGCATGTTCCTCGCCATGCAATGTCACCCATGTTGCGTGCCTGCGTTTAACAGCACCCATATTGGGCTTCCCCAAGAGCGGGTTCGCGCCTTTGCTGTCATTCGCAGGGGAGATGACGGTGCCCTCATTGGAATTGACGAAAAACCAGACGAACAGACGGTTGAAGCTTCCCGGTGGAAAGACGGCACTGTCCGGGTCAGCATGAACTATTTCCGCATGCCGTATTCCGATTTGCTCGAAGCAGTCCGGAAGGCGCCGTTGCATCCCCAGCGAATGGAGAGAGAACTACCAGTGGCTGTATCCAGTTGGTCAGCACGTCATCCTGGACAAATTCAAGTTTTGCCTTCAGCCGGGGCTTTCTTGGATTTGACCCATCCTGAAGACATCCTGACCGCAGGGCTAAAATTGGACAAGGGAGGATTTCAACTTCGCGATTGAACCTAATTCGACTTTAAATTGTCATTTCGCTATGAATGTGCAATCCATACCTGTTTTCGGCCTGTTCATGCTCTTTATTTTATCGCTTGGGAATCATAACGTTGGAGCCGCTCAATGCAACACCGATGACTTCGCCTTGTTGTGCAATGATGGGAACGCAGTCAATGACGCAGTGTTCAATTGCGGCTTCTCTTGCTTTTTGTCCAGCGACATCACGTCTTGCTTTGCCGAATGCATCTCGGATGCAATACCAGAAATGAGCAGTGGCTGCGTGGGCTGCTTTGCTGACCAAAGCACCTGCGTGACCAACAGCTGCTTTCTCACCTGCGCTTTTGGCAGCGAGGCGGACTGCGAAGCTTGTGTTCAGACCAATTGTCAATCCGGCTTCGAAACGTGCGCCGGCATCGTGGATTTAGATGGCGATGGGGAGTCCACCGTTTGCGACTGCGACGACGCCAACTCGAGCGTATATCCAGGGGCTCCTGGAACAGCGCAGGGGGTAGACAACAATTGTGATGGCACCCTGTCGCCCGAAGAACTCGCATGTCAGCTCGATCTCAATGCTGATGGGATTATAACCGTGTCTGATGTATTGACTGTGCTCGCCGAGTTCGGTTGTTTAGTTGACTGCACAGCAGACGTAAATGGAGATGGCACCGTGACAGTCGCTGACATCCTTGAGATGCTCGGTGGTTTCGGATCAGATTGCTAAGCCAGAATCAACGGAAAAACCCACGCTGCTCTTGGGCACATTGACGGAGCAGGGGGCTGCAGCGGTAACGTTCTTCGCCATAGCGCGCTCTAAGCCCATCTAAGGTTTCAACACAGCGATCTATACCCACTTCCTCTGCCCATTTCAAAAGGCCTTTGGGGTAATTGACACCACCTTGCATCGCGCGGTCTACATCTTCAGGACTGGCTACACCCCAGAACACAGCGTCTGCAGCCTCATTGATGAGCATCACCAAAATGCGCCACAGTATGTCTTGCCCTAAGTCCTTGTCTCGTCGGGGTTCAGCGCGCTTCGCACCGTCGCCGTGAATATGCCATCCGCGGCCGGATTTGCGCCCCAACCAACCCGCGTCCACATTCCGCTTTTGCGAAAATGATGGTGTATACCTCGGATCGTGGTGAAAGGCCTTCCAAACGCTTTCCGTTACGGCGTAATTGATGTCGTTGCCAATTAGATCCATCAAATCAAAGGGGCCCATACGAAAACCGCCAAGCTCTGTCATGGCCCAATCGATGGTCGCGATGTCCGCTACACCCTCTTCATACAGACGAATCGCTTCACCATAAAATGGCCTTGCGACGCGGTTAACGATAAAGCCAGGGGTGTCCTTGGCCACAGCGGGTTGCTTGCCCCAATCCCTCATCAACGTCGCCATCTCCTCTACCAAACCGTCTTTCGTCTGCAATGCAGGCACGACCTCAACCAAGGGCAGGAGGGGAGCGGGATTGAAAAAGTGAAGGCCGATCAATCGATGAGGCGAATGCAAGCCAGCGGCCAACCGCGTGATGGACAAGCTCGATGTGTTGCTCGCCAAAATCGCGTCGCTGGAAACCACAGATTCCAGTGCGGCAAACAGGCCTTGTTTAACCGCCTCGTCCTCCACCACGGCTTCGATGACCAAGCCACTTTGGGTACACGCGGTCACGTTTGTGGCGGTGCGGATACGACCCAAGATTCTTCCGGGTTCACCGGCATCAAGCCGCCCCTTCTCTACGAGCCGCTTAAAAATGCGATCGAGATTGGCCATTGCTCGCTTCAAGGCGGATTCGTCGCGGTCAACAAGGACCACACTGTGCCCAGCTGTAGCAGCGATTTGGGCGATGCCCTGGCCCATGGTTCCCGCGCCTACGACGCCGACCTCAATGTTCTGTTCCATCACCTACAAAGGAAAGGACCACGGCAATGAAGCCCAGCACTATAGGATTGGGCATTCCCAGCCTCCTTGTGTTGATTGTCGACAAAGCAAACGATTTACATGTCCGCACGATGCCTGTCCTGCAAAAAACCGTTGGAGGTAAAAAAGAATGGCCCCTACTCGGGAGACTTCTGCTCCGAGTACTGTTTTGCCACCCATCCAAGAAGCACCCGCCATAGCACCACCCCGCTTTGGCGAGCCCAAAGGCCGAAAAACAGCCGCAGAGAAATCGACAAGATTTTGAAGCGAAACCACGGCATCCTAAAGGCATTCAAGGCGTGGAGCCACCCGGGCCAAACCTGCTCAGACATTGGGGGACTGCAGTGGCTCAAAAGCAAAGGGTACGATTTCGACGTCCACACCCACCTTGGGCTTCACCCCGATGGAGCCACCGAAATATGGTGTTATGACCAAGGATTGCGAATCTTTCCGGGAGGTGGCGCACACCCCATTTGATCACCGTCTTTTTTTCTTTCTCTGGCTTCTATTGGACTGCGGCCTCCGCTTCTTTTCGTGAAAAGCCCCTTTAAAATTTGGATCTGCTTTCCGCTTTTCTCGGTCGATGGCGCGTGCCATTGCCTGCGCCTCCCATTTCGGGGTGGATTCAATGGACACCCCTTCGGGCAGCGAGGACATGGAAAGCGGGGTCCCAAGAAGCGTTTCAATCCGCCGCAATGCAGCCATTTCACTGGGGTCAACGAAGGTGATTGCCCGCCCCTTTCTCTGGGCCCTGCCTGTACGACCAATTCTGTGTATATAGTCGTGGGGATCTTTGGGAACAGTGAAATTGATCACGAGGTCCAACTGGGGTACATCAATGCCCCGGCTCGCAACATCAGTCGCGACAAGAAAGCGCAAATCACCTTCTTTGAACTGATCCATAGCGTGAATCCGTGAATTTTGTCCCTTGTTGGCATGAAGAGTTCTGACTGAGGGCGAAATGTCTTGTGCTATTCGCAGACCAATCCGTTCTGCCTGGTCCTTTTCCCTAACAAACAGCAAGGCCTGCCCATCAAATTCTTCCCCATGGAGCAGATTGACCAAGAGGTTAAGCTTGGTGCCAAAATTGTCCGCATGGAACCCAGACTGTGCTACGGTCTCAACCGGTGTACTTTGAGGAGAGGCCTCGACCCGGGTCGGCCACAACAAGAATTCCTCCGCCATGGCTTCTGTCTTTGGTGGATAAGTTGCCGAGAACAGCAGATTCTGCCGTTTGGTCGGCAGAATTTCCAGAAGTTTCCGGAGCTGTGGCATAAAGCCCAAATCCATCATCCTGTCGGCCTCGTCGAGTACTAAATAGCCAATGGAGCCCGTTTGAAAAGCTTGTCGCAAATACAACTCCATGAACCGTCCCGGTGTCGCCACAACCAAGTCCGTTCCGGCCTCAAGCCTTGCCATTTGGGCGCGATGCCCAACGCCACCATACACGACTTCGACCCTCAAGTCCGTCCGCGACGCCAGCCTGCTGGCCACCTCGGCTATCTGCAAGGCCAATTCCTTAGAAGGCGTCAAGACCACCGCCCGAGGGCCGTTTCCTTGGGCATGAGACAACATCCCCATCAGAGGCAACAAAAAAGCCAAGGTCTTTCCAGTACCGGTCTGGGCTATACCAATTACATCCTGTCCGGACCGAATTCTTGGAATGGCCTTGCTCTGGATTTCCGTGGGTTCAGTGATTCCCATGGCCTCGAGCGCATCGAGATATTGGCGGGTCACCTTAAGATCGGAAAAAGTCATCCAACGTTGTTTATGAAATCGGGCCCAGCAAAGTAACCCCAAGAGAAATGGTCTCCGTTCCTTTGGGCTTGTGAAAGGCGCATTACTCGAACAGTTTCTTGGAAGACCAGAAGTTGACATGGTGTTGGAACGGCTCAGCGATTTC
This sequence comes from Crocinitomicaceae bacterium, assembly GCA_002720375.1. Taxonomy (GTDB): domain Bacteria; phylum Bacteroidota; class Bacteroidia; order Flavobacteriales_D; family Sanyastnellaceae; genus UBA8752. The sequence goes on from PBIE01000053.1 coordinate 10,687, forward strand.
GGCATTGACCTTCCGCGTCACCCTTCCAACATACAGGCTGAATGGAGCCTTCCTTTTATGAGGTGGGTGGTCAACAACACCACCGACGGCATGGAATCCGCCCTTGAAAAAACGGACCCGCCAGGCATTATTCTCAGCACACACCGGGACATTGTATGTGACCCCGCCTTGTACAACTTAGCGAGGGTAGAGGCCGGAATGGACACCACCCACATCGTCCTTGGCACCAATTTAGCTGACATCCCTTGGGTGCGGGACATCATGGACCTGAACAAGGCGCTCTTCATCGATAGAAACGCAACTGGTAGGGCCGCACTTCAACAGCAAATTCAATTGAGCGCCAACATCGCAGAAATCGTTTCAAATGGAAGTAAAGTATGGATTGCGCAAGCTCCAGGTCGAACAAAGAACGGTGTCGATAAAACCCATCCTGCCCTCCTTCGGATGTTGGGCTTGGCGCACGGTGGTGAAAAGCAAGGCGCATCCGTCCTGAACGGCTTAATTCGGTCCGTCGCCATTCGCTACGACATCAACCCTTGCGACGGCCGTGTGGTTGCCGAGCGCATTCGGGGCGAAAAGCTCCCCGAGGACGATGTGGCCAGCATGTTAGAGGGCCTGAGCGGATGGAAAGGGAAGGTTCGGATTGCAGAATCGGCCCCACTCCAGTTTGATGGCACCAAGGGGAAGGAAAGCTGGGTAGCGGCAGCAGAGCAAGTAGATGAAACGGTATCGAGCCTTCCTGTACGAGGGGTATGGGCGGATGCAGCGGAAGCCAGCTTGCGAAACCCAGAGTCTATTGCCGACTCTGAGCTTGCCCACAGAATTGACGACATTCGCGAATGGGTCAGAGACCTGATGCCCGAAGTGGACCGCGAAACTGTGCGAGAATGTGCCCTTGAATTGTATCGGGAATCGACTTGATCGTCGGATCAGAGCGACCTTGTTCGCCTCGACCAATCGGAGAGAACAATGCCCCCAGCCATGGATGCATTGAGCGATTCACTTCCACCAGCGCCGGGAATGCGAAGCCGCTGTTCACATGCGTCCCGAACAGCTTTTGAAAGACCGTGACTTTCGCTGCCTACTATGGCGCACCATTTGCGACCGACAGAGGGCGCCCCCTCCAATGACCACAGTGCGTCGCCATCCATGTCAAGCCCAAAAACTTCAGCAGAAGATTTCGCCAGTTGCACCGCGAGCTCAGGCAAATCAACACGCCAAGTGGCCACACGGAAGACGGCACCCATGGACGCTTGGATTGCCTTGGCATTGAACACATCAACAGTCTGCCGGGACACCCAAATCCCTTTCACACCAAACCAATCCGCCGTTCGAAGCAAAGTGCCCAAGTTGCCGGGATCAGAGAGACCGTCCACTGCGAGTCCAAAAGGAACCGATGCGTCATCGAGGGACCATGCCTCGGGAGATGGCACAGATTCATCGGGCATGCCAACCACAGCCAAAATACCTGGTGCCGTCTTGAACGCACTCATCCTGTCCATCTCCTTCGATTGCACAGCCTCGGCATTCCACAAATCCGGACATGCCGAAGCTTCTGTGCAAAACAACCCGTGGATGGGCCAACCACTCTCCAATGCTTCAGCTACGCATTTATGGCCTTCGACCACGAACTTTCGCTCCATGTGGCGCGTGTTCCTGTCCCTCAAACTTCGAATGAACAAAATGTCGTTTCGCGTTGGCATGGTTTGCTGCTTAACCAGGACTGCAAGATGCGTCATGGCATCGGCATTGTTGGGAATGACCGTTGCGCCATGGTCTCTGATGGCCCAAGACACACCTTTGGTTTGGAGTGCGAAATGGGAGGTGATTCAGCCCGAAGACAGCGCTTCCCAAATGGGGAGCGAGGCTTGGCGTAGCCTTCTCTCGAGCGCGATGATTCTGCGCCCACCCCAGCGGATTTTAGGCCTGCCTCTACAGCACACAATCAGTCGAATAGTCGGCAAGTGGAAGGCGGCCTATGAAAATGGAGAAGCCGCTCCCAGAGGGAGCGCATCCGCCTTTGATCAATTAGCACTTGAACAATCCAGACGGCTGTTTGAGTCGAGAATGCTCCGGATGGGCCACCTCGACGCTCAAGTGCGATTCGACACAACCATGTCTGGAAACCGGGTCAATTTGATCATGGTGCTCAAACCGGGCAGCCGTGTGCGTTGCGGAAATATCCAAATCGAAGGTGAGGGGAGCGGACTGACCACTAAAGCACTGACGCAAATAGAGCAAGACTGGACCACGTGGTCAGGAAAGTGGCTCGACCTAGACGGCATTGACCGGGCCCGAACTGCCACCTCCAGCAGACTCCAAGAAAAGGGTTGGTATGGGCTCCTAAGCGATCACCTCCTCCTGTCCATAGACACGACCCAATCAAGGTCTGCAGGAACGGCTGACCTCAGCCTTCGCGTCCTCCCCCGAAACCTAGCTGGATTGATTTCACCTCACCGGAAAGGGACCATTAAACAGGTGGAAGTTGAGTGGAAGGACGCCAGAGCGTCAAACGTTGTTGACACCCTCTACAATGGCATCCGATGGGTCGTGCCTGAAGACCGCGATATCCGGCCCATCGCCCAACACATCACAATCAGACCAGGCGATCGATTCAACCCTGCCGAAATTGCCGAAACCAGGCAACTCCTGCGATCCTTGCCCATCGTTGAAGGGGTTGAGCTTGGGGTAGTCGCACTTCCAGACTCCACAGGAAACAAGGTATGGCCTCTCCAACTCAAAGCAACCCTGAATCCATCCCCCAAAAAGCTGATGAGAATCAACGGCGGATTGACATCTCGTCAAGGCCCCGGTGGTGAAGTCAAGTTCGCATTATCAGACCTCGATTTCCGTCACCGGATGGAGCGGCTTTCCATCGACATGCAGGCGGGTCTTGAGACCGTGACACCCTACCTCGACAACACCGGTGGAGGCGCAATTGAACTTGACCCTTGGCTCAACTCTAGAGTACTCGCCGCTGGAATTCAATACAGTGCGAATCGAATCATTCCCTTTGGTTCAGACCGCTTCCCCAAGTCCAACCGCCCAGAAAGTCGATTGGCGCTTGCCATAAGGGATGAAAACCGACCCAAGTTCAGCAGGACCTATTTGCAAGTTGCGTTAATTGAACAGTTCGTTGAGAACCCTGCAAAGGGCTCCCGAATAGAATTGCGGCCGCTTGAGATCACCCTGACCGCCAGCCGAATTGAGCCGCGTTTTGCGCAAGAATTACAAGACCTTGGATCCGGCATCCTGACCTCCACTTTTGCGTCTAGGGCTCTATTTGCCACGGGGGCGAGTTGGTGGTTCCAACCAAAACCCAGGGCAGCCAAAAGCGCCCTGAGCATTCATGTTGAATTCGAAGCAGCAGGAAATTTGTTCCATGCGATTGACCCCCGCGCTCCTGAAGCCACTACGGTCCCGATCCCGACGCTTTTTGGCTCCAACAGTCCCGTAGAAGTCGCGAGATATACACGGTGGGTGGTCGATGTTCGATGGGGGTGGGCCCCTATGAAACGAACAGGCCTTCACGCCAAGGCGTTTATAGGCACTGCGGCCTCGACAATACCCGGTGCCGCAGTTCCTTTCGAAAAGCAATTTTACGTGGGCGGTCCCAACAGCCTCCGAGGTTGGCGCGCCATGGGCCTTGGGCCTGGACAGAGTGACCCCAGCTTACAAGGGGTGAGGGGCGATATCAGAATTGAGGCCAATGTGGAGGGAAGGCATTATATCAACGACTGGATTCAACTCGCCCTGTTCGTGGACGCGGGCAACATTTGGATGACCCGACCGGAAGCAGAGCGCCCCAGAGCTCACTTTGTGACTTCTCGATTTCTGGAGGACCTCGGTGTTTCTGCGGGGGGAGGAGTGAGACTGGACTTCGGCTATTTCTTACTGCGCTGTGACTTTGGGAAGGCGATTAGACAACCTGGCGCAGTTTCTCCCACATCAGAGCGTTGGCGGATTCATCCTGCCGTCTCTCTTCCTTTCTAAAGGCCGTTACATTTGCATATTGAATCATGGCAGATCAAAAGCAACCAAGCGCTGACCAAGAAGCCGAAAGCCAAGACGGAAATGGCCTCGGATGGTTTCGCCGGATGAAAGAAGGCATCACCACCAAGACCGCTGAAAAGAAGGAAATTCCAGAAGGCAATTGGTACAAGTGCCACTCGTGCAAGACTGTTATCGCAAGCCAAGAGCACGAGCAGAATTTATGGGTGTGTCCGAATTGTGACCACCACGAAAGGATTGGGTCCGTGCAGTACTTCTCACTGCTTTTTGATGGCGGTAAATTCCGCGAGCTTCAAGCCAAAATGACATCAGCCAACCCGCTTGAGTTCAAGGACACCAAAGACTATGAGGACCGATTGAAATCCTCAATGGCCAAAACTGGCCTTAAAGACGCCATCCGGACTGGGGTCGGAGAAGTTGGAGGCCGACAAATGGTCATCAGCTCAATGGATTTCAGCTTCATCGGCGGGTCCATGGGCTCCGTGGTGGGTGAGAAAATCGCCAGGGCAATAGACTATGCCATCAAAAACGGCCTGCCATACGTGTGCGTGACCAAAAGTGGTGGAGCCAGGATGATGGAGGCGGGGCTCTCCTTGATGCAAATGGCCAAAACCAGCGCCCGATTGAGCCTGCTCTCCAAAGCTGGTCTGCCTTACATCTGCATCTTAACAGATCCTACGACAGGTGGAGTCACAGCATCATATGCCATGCTGGGGGACCTTCACATTGCCGAACCCAATGCGCTCATTGGGTTTGCTGGCCCAAGGGTGGTCAAAGAGACCATTGGAAAGGACCTGCCAACTGGATTTCAGAAGTCGGAGTTTTTGCTTGAGCACGGATTTGTGGACCGAATCGTACACCGAAAAGATTTGAGAAGCGAGTTGTCGTCTCTTATCGGTATGCTCACCGATTGATTTTCACGCGATTCGAGCTTGCGGATAGAGTCGAGCATCCTTACTTTTGCACCCCTGAAATCAGGCAGCATTAAGAATATCTAAGAGATTTCCACATGTACCTCACACCAGAAAAAAAACAGGAGTTCTTTACCAAGTACGGAAAGAACGCTCAGGATACCGGAAATTCAGAGGCTCAAATAGCCCTGTTCTCCTTTCGGATTGCTCACCTCACCGAGCACCTCAAGTCGAACCGGAAAGACGCCAATACACAGCGCTCACTGATCACCTTGGTCGGAAAGCGGCGCCGGCTTCTAGACTACCTCAAGGCAAAAGACATCGAGCGCTACCGCGCCATCGTCAAAGATCTCGGCCTGCGCCGTTGATTCGCTTTAGGGAAACACATCGAATTCGTTGCGGCATGGGCACCCGGTCGCACACGAGGACGCTAATCACCTCAGGGAAACGCCTTGAGGATATTACGGATGCCCAAATGACAATTCCGTTTCGGAAATGAACGTAGTAACCAAGACCATCGATTTAGGTGATGGTCGGCCGGTCACAATTGAAACCGGCAAACTCGCCAAGCAAGCCAACGGAAGTGTGGTTGTGCGCCAAGGCGACACCATGCTCCTCGCTGCAGCAGTGAGTAACCGCGAAGCATCTGAAGGGGTAGACTTCCTTCCTCTCACCGTTGATTATCGCGAGAAATATGCATCCACAGGTCGTTTTCCCGGCGGGTTCTTCAAACGGGAAGCACGCCCAAGCGACACAGAAATTCTTGTGATGCGCCTTGTGGATCGCGCCTTGCGCCCCACTTTCCCGGAGGATTATCACGCTGAAACGCAGGTCATGATTCAACTCATGTCAGCGGACAAGGTGAACATGCCAGACAGCCTTGCCGGTCTCGCGGCATCCGCTGCCCTCGCAGTGAGTGACATCCCCTTCGATGGACCTATTACGGAAGTTCGAGTGGCAAGGATTGACGGCGAATTCGTCATCAACCCCACATACGAGCAACTAGAACAAGCAGACATCGACATGATGATTGCCGGTTCTATGGACAGCATCGTCATGGTGGAAGGTGAAATGAATGAAGTGTCTGAGGAAGAGATGGTGGCCGCCATTGAAGCCGCGCACGCTGCGATTAAAGTTCAATGCCAAGTCCAACTCGATTTGGCCGCTGAAGTGCCAAGTTCATCTCCAAAAAGAGAGTACGAGCATGAGCAGCACGACGACAGCCTGAAGCAGCGCATCCATGATGAGCTTTATCAACAGTACTATGACGCTGCCAAAAATGCTGGAACAAAAGAGGAACGAGGCAAGACGTTCAAGGCCATCAAAGAAGGTTTTCTAGCTACCATGGGTGATGAGGAAAAGGCGGAGAAGCAATTCATGCTTCGCGACTACCTGAAGGCCACACAGAAAAAAGCCATACGCGACTTACTTCTTAATGAAGGCATCCGTTTGGACGGCCGCGGAACAAAAGACATTCGCCCAATTTGGTGCGAAGTCGACTACCTCCCTGGACCACACGGTTCCTCCATCTTCACCCGTGGAGAGACCCAGAGCCTTACCACATTGACCTTGGGCACGAAGGACGACGAACAGTTGATTGACAACGCCTTGGTTCGGAAGACTGAGAAGTTCCTGCTTCACTACAACTTCCCACCATTCTCGACGGGCGAAGCACGTCCCATACGCGGCACAAGTCGAAGGGAAATTGGTCACGGTAACTTGGCGCTTCGCGCGCTGAAGCCGATGCTGCCTTCAGTTGAAGAGTGCCCTTACACCATTCGCTTGGTAAGTGAAATCCTCGAATCCAATGGTTCAAGCTCAATGGCCACCGTTTGTGCCGGAACCCTCGCCTTATTGGATGGGGGCGTTCCCATGAAGCGCCCTGTCAGTGGCATTGCGATGGGACTCATCACAGACAAAGAGACCGGGAAGTATGCAGTGCTAAGCGATATCCTCGGCGATGAAGACCACCTCGGAGACATGGACTTCAAAGTCACAGGGACATCGGAAGGCATCACTGCATGCCAAATGGACATCAAAATCAAGGGATTGTCCTACGAACAGCTCACCGAAGCTCTACTCCAAGCCAAAGAAGGCAGATCACACATCCTCAGTGAGATGATGAAGACAATGGACAAGCCTCGCGAAGACTACAAGGATCACGCACCGCGCATTGTATCCTTTGAAGTACCCGCGGAGGCCATTGGGCCCATCATCGGTCCCGGTGGCAAAATCATCAATGAAATCCAAGATACCACTGGAGCGAATGTGACCATCGAAGATGCCGACGGAAAAGGGTTGGTTGAGGTTTCCGGTGACAACAAGCAAAAGATTGACGCTGCTGTGGCCCGTATTCGCGCCATCGCTTTCCCACCCACAGTTGAAGTAGGGGAGATCTATGAAGGAGCTGTCAAGACAGTTATGCCATATGGCGCTTTCGTTGAAATCATTCCCGGACAGGACGGTTTACTGCACATATCAGAACTGGAACACCACAGGGTAAACCAAGTTACCGATGTCATCAATGAAGGGGACATTGTCAAATTCAAAGTCACCGGACGCGACCCGCGATCGGGTAAGCTCAAACTGAGCCGAAAGGTTTTATTGCCAAAGCCCGAGTGAAACGAAACCCTAAAAATTACGTTCTAAGGAAGGTGGCTTACGTCAACCGTCTTTCTTCTATTGATACGAATCGCAAATGAGACAGCTCAAAATCACGAAGCAGGTCACCAACAGAGAGACCGCCTCACTCGACAAGTACCTCCAAGAGATTGGTCGTGTAGACCTTATCACGGCAGAGGAAGAGGTCGAGCTTGCCCGTCGAATCAAAAAAGGAGACCAGGTTGCGCTTGAAAAAATGACCAAAGCCAACCTCCGCTTCGTGGTGTCTGTCTCCAAGCAGTATCAAAACCAAGGCCTCTCCTTACCTGACCTGATCAATGAAGGCAATCTCGGCCTGATTAAAGCAGCCCAGCGTTTCGACGAGACACGCGGTTTCAAATTCATTTCGTATGCCGTCTGGTGGATTCGCCAAAGTATCCTTCAAGCTTTGGCGGAACAAAGCAGAATTGTGCGCTTGCCACTCAACAAGATTGGCTCAATCAATAAGATTAATAAAGCCTTTGCCCGTCTAGAACAGGAGTTTGAGCGCCCCCCGACACCCGCTGAATTGGCGGAAGTTTTGGACATGACGTTGGACGAGGTCAAGCAAAGCTTGAAGAATGCGGGCCGACACGTCTCAATGGACGCACCTCTGAAAGATGGTGACGAGAGCTCCAGCACGATGTACGACGTCTTGCAAACCAATGACACGCCGTCTCCAGACACGGTCTTGATCACGGAGTCACTTCGCAAGGAAATTGAACGCAGTTTGCAAACCCTCACGAGCAGAGAGGCCGATGTAATTCGGCTGTACTTCGGATTGGGCGGCGAGCACCCCTTAACCTTGGAAGAAATCGGAGAGCGGTTTGACTTAACGAGGGAACGCGTGCGTCAAATCAAGGAAAAAGCCATCCGCCGTTTGAAGCACACCAGCCGAAGCAGAATCCTCAAGTCCTACCTAGGCTAACTGTCCGAGGACATCCAAAGGAAACGGCATGCTGCCGTGCGAAACGGGCTCCACAAGAGGGCCCGTTTCTCGTAAGTGGATTTTGGTGACTCACGAGCAATCCCAAAGTGCAATTCCATCGCCCGCCGAATACCCAAATCATCAACTGGGAAGACATTTGGGCGATTTAATTCGAACATCAAATGCATCTGGACCGTCCACTTCCCGATTCCTTTGACCCGAGTCCACCGTTCAATAATCTCTTCATCAGATTTGTCTTTAACGCAATTGAAGTCATCAGGACCGGCCATATATCGCGTAGCCAAGCTCATCAGGTAGCGGTGTTTCTGGCCGCTGACACCAGCATTCCGGTGCTCCTCCATCTTGGCAGCCAAAATTGTTTCAGGAGTCAGCGCACCGCAGTGTAATTCATTCAGCCTATGCCAAATGGTTGAAGCAGCCTTCACACTTAACTGTTGACCGACGATGGCCCTACACAAACTTTCAAATGCCGATCGCCCTTTAGAGGGGGGTGGATTGGTCAAGTTTGACACCAAGCCGTGTAGAATGGGGTCGGCCTTGAGGAAGTGCATTCTTGCAGCAGACCAATCCAATTCTGCACACCAAAGTGAAGTCCCAGCCTTTTCCATCACATGCAAGGTATCCCCAACCGGGCTGCACCTTAGTTTCGCGTCTTCATGTCAACGCAGCACAAAGCCTCACCAGATAGCCAGACGCATGCAGCATACGTGCTTTTTTGCGCTGTGCTGCTCTCGCTTACCATCTCGAGTTGCAGTGGCGATAAGCTTTATCTCGGCGCGGACGCCCGTGTTGTGTTCAGTCAAGACACAGTTCTTTTTGACACGGTCTTCAGCACCATCGGAAGCGCCAGTGAAGCCTTCCGCATCATCAACGACAGTCCCGGCCGCATCCTCCTCGAGGACGTCGTGCTAGAAAATGGAGGCGAAAGTCCATTTAGAATCAATGTCGATGGCCTCCCTGGCCCTTCCGTAGGAGGGCTGGAATTGAACGACGGAGACTCGCTGTATGTCTTTGTAGAAGTCACCATTGACCCTGAGAACGACTACGATCTGCCGTTCATAGTGAAAGACCGAATCCGAGTAACAGTCAACGGATACAGTCAGTACGTTGATCTCATCGCTTGGGGACAGGACGCCTTCTTTCACGGCGCGCCCGGGGGAATAAGCGCACTTGAATGCGATGCCCTTTGGACTGCTCAGAAACCTCACGTGATTTATGGCGTGGTAGGAGTCGCCCAGGATTGCAGCTTATCAATCGAAGCCGGGGCCAACATTCATGTGCACGACAAGGGAGGTATTTATGTAAGCGGTGGCACTCTCAATGTCAATGGGGAACAGGGAAATCCCGTGGTCTTTGAAGGAGACCGTCTCGAACCCGAATACAGTGATGTACCTGGCCAGTGGGGAATACAAGTAGACACCTTGGTGCAAACGGAAATGGGCGTAACCCAAGCGAGTATTCTTGGAGGGGGCATCTGGATATACGGGTCTCCTGGGAGCACACTTCGCCACACCATTCTCCGCAATGGGACCATTGGACTCCAAGTGGATACAACTGGAACGACTGGTGCTGCAGTGACCATAGAAAACTGTATCATCCACAACATGACCGCCATTGGTATTCTCGCTCAAGGCGCTCACATGGATGGAACCAATAACTTGGTGTACGATTGCGGACAGGCTTGTGGCGCATTCACTTTGGGCGGGCGATACCGGTTTACTCACAGCACATTTGCAAACACGTGGTCTGACGGTACGCGAAGCACCCCTTCAGTACTTATTAATGACCACTATGAAGATGCAGATGGCAACCTTCAAATTCGCCCGCTCGAAGACTCTCGATTCCTGAACTGCATCCTGTGGGGAAACAATGCAAGCCTACAAGATTTCGACGAACTCGTCGTCGACCTTGAAGCCGATGTCAATGACCTTCTTCTTCGAGGGTGCGCTGTGGACCTCAGTGCCACAGGAGCAGCGGACTGGATTGTGGAAAGCAGCCTCGACGCCACCCCGCCCTTTGTGGACGTATTCGCACGTGACTTCCATCTCGCTAGCGGGAACAGTGAATGGAATGGCGTCGGCATTTCTGCGGGACTGCCGTTTCTCGCAACGGACCTTGATGGACTGCCAAGGGTTGTCGGCTCCGCACCAGATATGGGCTGCTACGAGCGCCAATGAATCCAAAGCAGCCTTTGCTGCGTATGACACCGTCGAATGAGCCGCCACATTCTCGACGCCCTCATGCAATTGTTTGCCCTCATCACCCTGAGGGAAGTGGGGTTGGACCGCGGCAGAGAGGTCGTGGCCAATTTCTTGCGCAGCCGCCTCAACCGCGATTTGGTCACCGAATGGCTCAACACATTCGAATCCTATTTGGTCAGCTATGGCGGCGCTGTAGAATCCCGAAAAGCCAAGGGCCTGAAGCGAACAGCACTGCGCTCCACTAAAGTTCTCAGGGCCTGCGCTGACATCAATCGAGACCTTCAAGCGAGTGAGAAGGCCCTTGTTTTTCTGCGCGTTCTCGAATTCGAGATGGCCATCAGTGAGGAACACGTCGAACGCGACCGGCTAAGCAGAGAACTCATTGATCTTGTGGCTGACGGTTTTGGCATACGTGAAGGCGAAAAAAAATGCTACGAGACCCTCGTCTTCGAATCAGAACAATGGCCCACCATCACCCAGCGCTACCATGAGGCCTTTCTCATCGGGGATCAACCGCAGTTGGGCGGCGTAATCAAACAGGGGTGGACCACAGCACTGGCGTGTTTTCGTCACCCAGAATCACAAGTCGTCTTTCTCCGTCCCATAGGTGCAGGCGCCGTGCAGCTCAATGGCGAGCTTCTCGATACAAACCGCACACAGCCCTTTACACCTGGATCAACATTGCGGCATCCGGGCGCTGCCCCGCTCCATTTCGTTGACATCCAGCGCTCCTTCATGGAAGAAGAGAACATCCCTGAACTCACGCTCTCCATCGACGAGGTCAGCCATTGGTTTCAGTACCCAAACAAACAGGCCCTGCATCCATTCAGTGCCACTGCCCAATCTGGCATGCTTGTTGGCGTCATGGGGGCAAGCGGCTCTGGAAAATCCACCCTGCTGCACCTTTTGGCTGGCACAGCCGATCCCACATTTGGTCGAGTTGAACTGGATGGAATACCCGTAACAGACAACCGAGCCAATGCCCACATCGGACTTGTACCCCAAGAGGACCACCTTTTGCCTGAACTGACGGTTAAAGAAAACCTCTGGTACGCAGCAAGGCTGGCACACGGAAAAGAACCCGAAACGGCAACCGCAAAACGGGTCGACCAGTGCCTATTGCGCCTTGGGCTCCAAGAGACCCAAGACCTGCCTGTTGGAGATGCCCTAAACAAAACAATCAGTGGCGGACAGCGAAAGCGCCTGAACATCGCCCTCGAACTGATTCGAGAGCCAAAGGTGCTTTTGGTGGACGAGCCTACAAGCGGACTCAGCAGCAAGGACTCAGAATCCTTGATGGACCTGCTCAAACAAATGACCCACACAGGCACGTTGGTCATTGCGGTCATCCACCAACCAAGCGGTGATATTTTCCGCAGTTTTGATGCCCTCTGGGTCTTAGACCAAGGTGGCTATCCCGTTTTTACTGGACGCCCCCTCGACGCATTGACCCATTTCAGAACCATTGTCAATCACTTCGATGCTGAACAGGTGGCTTGCGGCCTGTGTGGTCATGTCAACCCAGAACAAATCTTCAACATCATAGAAGTGCCTGTACTCGATGGAAGAGGCAAGTCCACAGGTCAAAGAAGAATCAGCCCAAAAGAATGGAATGACTTTCATAACGTGCTGGTCGTCCCGGAATTAGAGAAGGCAGCACCGGACCAAAATCAGACTGTAGAATTTAGGGGTAAAGTCGACAACCGCACACCGGGATGGGGGGCGCAGTGGTGCATCCAAGCAGCAAGGGATGTGAACAGGAAGATCAAGAACAAGCAATACTTGTTGATCAACCTCTTGGAAGCGCCTGTCTTGGCTATCCTCCTTGCCATCCTTCTGCGCGCAACGGAATCCAGCGTCAACTATAACTATGGGGATGCCCAAAACATCCCTCACTTCCTTTTCGTGTCCGTCATTGTCGCCATTTTCATGGGACTAACGGTCAGCGCTGAAGAGCTGTTTCAAGACCGGCTAATGAGGAAACGCGAAGCGAATCTTCACCTCAATTGGGGTGCATACCTGACGGCCAAATGCGCTGTTCTATTTTGCATTTCAGCGCTTCAGACAGTGTTGTTTTCCATTTGCGCCAGCGTCATTCTCGAATTACCTGGCCACTTTTTCGGCTATGCGTTCACCCTATTCAGCGTCGCAGCTTCCGCCAACCTGTTCGGGCTGATCATCTCCCTGCTCTTCAATAGCGTCCGTGTAATCTATTTGGCCATCCCATTGTTCATCATCCCTCAATTGATGCTTGGCGGCGCCATTGTTCCCTTCCGCTCCATGCACACCAGCATCGCCAAAGCCACGGGTGTTCCATGGCCTGCACAGGCCATCATCAGCCGCTGGGGTTTCGAAGCCTTGACCACCATGTACGCTTCTGACAATGCATTTTCTTCGCCTCTTTTTGGCGCTGAGCAGGGTATGGCCAAGGCTGAATACCTCCGGGACCGATGGGTTCCCGAAATAAAGCGCCATCTGGACCTCGCTCAAGAAGAAGATTCAGAATCCCTTGTAACTCTGATTAAAGGCCTTGGGCGCTACCAATTGGCTACAGACATCCATATGTCAAGCGGCATCAATTCCGAAGCAGCTTTGGTCATACACAGCCAACTTGACACTTTCAGAAATCGCCAACGTGCTGCCTGGCTCAAGGCCAAGACCGAGAGAGACAGCATTCTTCTCAGGCTTGGCTGGGACAACCAGTCGACCGTCAAAGCCATCAAGGGGACTGAACTAAATCAAACACTGTTGGACTGGACAACCGAAGCCGACGTCCTTTCCACGGGAATCGCATTGGAAGACAACGAAATCCACAACACCAAGGATGCTCTGTACGCCAAAGCCCATTGGCCTGGGTCAGGACCATTTCACGCGGCCCAATCCTGGATAGGCTTGACTGTTCCCAAGCGCGTAGCCAACTGGATGGTGCTGTGGGCAGGCACATTCATCATGATGTTAGGGTTGATTCTCTGGGGAAACCTTAAACCTCAGGGTCGACCTCGACGAACTTAAAGGGAAGGCCCACAATGTGGTCATAGTCCTCGCCAGCTTCGAGCATGTCCTCGTCGTCTGAATCGAAATACCAGAGGACTTCCAGGCTTTCACAAGCCTCCAGACGCTTGAACAAGTCCAGCAGACATTTGCTGCTGCTGGTATTGAAGTACTCAAGTTGAATTTGAACAACCATGCCCGTTTCGGCCACGGCATTTTCGGCCCATTCGAGAAGGGGACGATAAAAATCCACTGCATTTTCCGGAATGGAGCGACCAGACAAAGTCAAGCGCTTTTCTTCGGCGTCAAACAGTATCTCAGGTGTTTTTGCAGTGGCGGCGATGTGAAGAGGACCCATGACCGCAAAATAAACAACCTCAGCAAGCCACCTCAACAGAAAAAAACAAGCGGTTCACATTCCGGTCCTCAATGAGCTGAATCGAAGGCACACCATTGGCATATCGTGCCATGGAAATCCAACCGAGGCCTGCACCTCCACGAGGCGAAAGCTTCGCAGACTCGAGCATGTTGCGATACAAACCCCGCCATACAAGACTACTCTCCATAGCCTGGTTGCCCAGTTTTTCCTGCCACTGATGGTGCCGTTTCAGCCATTGCTTGACGCGAAAAACATCGGTTTCTCTTAATGTGTTCACGGTTCGAATCAAGAACCGCGATTCTCCCGATAGGCTCCTCCCGAGCAGACGAAATTCAACAGGAGTATTGGGTGCTGAATGGCGCTGAAGATTCTGAACGCACTCAATCAAAGCGCGAAACGGTCTTCGATCGGGCATCCGTTGAACCATCAATGTTTCCGACTCATTAATCAGCCGGTCAAAATCCCCGGGTTCCGGGGTTCCTGAAAATTGGAGCAGGGGCATCCAACGCGCATTGGTAGGCGCAGACAATCCAGAACGAGAGACATTGCGAACAGGCATAAGGCAGGAATCACATACCCTTACGAGGAAACACGCCAAGGGGTTGCTCTTTGTAGGAACTATCTTGCATCCGCGCGCGCCACAATGCCAAAAAGCCCCCAACATAAATGGTACGAAACGTGGTTTGACAGCCCACACTATCACAGGTTGTATGGCCACCGCAATACCAAAGAAGCGAGCACCTTTATAAAAGGCCTTCACCACAAGTTTGGTTGGAAACGACTCCAGCTTTTGGACCTCGCTTGCGGTAAAGGCCGTCATTCTGCTGCCGCGGCCGGACTTGGACACTCCGTGGTTGGAATGGACCTGTCTCCGAACAGCATAGCCGACGCAAAAAAGATTCACACGGGCACCTCAAACTTGCGCTTTGTCGAAGGGAACATGCTCGATTTTGACTTGGGCGAGCGATTCGATGGCGTGCTCAACCTCTTTACCAGTTTCGGGTATTTCGACAACCTCAGCGACCACCTCGCAGTGCTGAAAAGAATTCGACATCATTTGAATGTGGATGGCTTTCTGATTTTGGATTTCCTCAATGTTGAATTTTCCCTCGCACGGCTCATCCCATCAGAAACATTGAATAGGGGAGGTGTAGACTACATCATCTCCCGTTCCTTCGGTGACCTTGGGCACGGCATACCCGGCTTTATCAAAACCATCGAATTCGAAGAGGATGGCACCCTATACAGCTTCACGGAACGCGTATCGGGAATGGACAGAGTAGCCTTGACCTCCTTGCTAGCAGAAACTGGATTTGTTGTCTTCGACACGTTCGGCAATTATGACTTATCCGACTGGAAACCAAAAGAGAGTCCAAGACTCATACTCTGCGCAAGAGCATTAGATACCGGCTTCAGTTCAACCATGTAACCTTAAAGACAAGTTATGCGTACCAAGGGCCAAAGCATTCCCCATGAAGCGCTTTCGCATTCGCATCACAATCAAGAAGTTTGAACGCATCGAAATGAGCCGCGACCGCTACGGTTTCGACCTTTTCGAACACTGCCTGAATTGAATTCAGGAGAATATTTCCCTTCGAATCTCTTGAGCACGCTCCAAAGCGTTCTCATCCCATTTCTTCTCGGCCCCTCCCCAATCTAAAGGGGCCTTCATCATCACCTCGGTGGGCATATTTCCAACGAGATCATCCTTGGCCATTGGGCACCCGCCGTGTCCACCCAAGGCGCCATCAAACGATCGGCAGCCACCAAGCCAAGCCGCCTCCATCAATTCACTCGCGTGTTCAGGCCGACCGTGAAGGTGCGCCCCAATTTCCAAGTAGGGAAGCGCATTCGACACCATCGTGCACACGTCCTTCACCCGTTCCGGTGATGCTTGACCTACAGTGTCACTTAATGCAATTCGTCCAATGCCAAGTTCTTCATGAAGTCGACCGCACCAATCGCGCACCATCGCAGCACTCCAGTCATCGCCGTATGGATTGCCAAAGCCCATGCTCAGATAAACAACCATGGATCTCCCATGCCTATCGACTGCGTTTTTAATCGCATCCAATCTCCTCCAGCCCTCTTCAATTCCCCCTCCAGTATTTCGCCTCTGGAATGTTTCGGAAATGGAAAATGGAAAGCCTAAAATATCGGGCCGACCATGCGCCAAAGCATCCTCAGAACCACGGAAGTTGGCCACAATAGCCAAGACACGGGTGTCTGTCTCTGGCAAGGCGTCGAGTACCTGACCGGTGTCTGCCATCTGAGGAATCGCCTTGGGGGACACAAAACTGCCCGCATCTAAAGTGTCAAAGCCCACTGCCATCAGTGCAGACAAGTAAGCCACCTTTCGGTCAGTGGGAATAAAGACATCTACCCCTTGCATGGCATCCCGCGGGCAGTCGGTCAAGTACCAGGAAAGGAGAGGTTCCGAGGGATTCATGGCACAAAGATTGGACAAAACTGAAACCCCAAGACACATCCTCCCGTATTGATGGTCGGTTCCGATACCCGGGCCCTTGATTCACAACGTCACGCATACAATATGGACCTCCGAACTTTCAACCGGCTCCCGCTCGACGAGAAGACCAACTACATGTGGGATCACGGAAACTGCATCTCACAGCGAATGGTCGAAAATCGCTACATCCTCTGCATTTTCGAAATCAACGGGTTTTACGTTGAGGCCATTTACAGCAAGCAGAACAATCGCGTGAATGCCATCCTGCCCATCATGGGCATGGACGCCTGGGAAGCGTATGTGGACCAAGTGATTCGCAAGGTGACCGAGATGAACTGAGCCAAATGCTTGCATGCGCTGGCGATTTCGCCACCAAAGCGACTTCAGACCATGCCAACCTTCCCCCAATGCTCTCGATAACCGGAAGGGGAGGCCCCATGGAAACCCGCTCCAATAAGGTGCGGGTTTTCCATTTCAACTCCCCGCTGTTTCCGCAAGTTCTTGATCCGTAAACCGCAGCACCTGTGGATGAATGAACCACAATTTCCCCATCGGAAAAAGCATGAAAACGCGGCCTGACCCAGTCCATCCAACCAAGCCTCAGGACAAAGAAACAGGCCGCCAAGGCAAGACTCCTGTAACCTCGAAATCGCCAGCACAAGCCAAGCCCATAAAAGAAGGCAAGGCAAGTCCCCGCCAAGGTGAGAACACACCGATTCGGCACCAAATCCAAGGCGGGCAACAGCTGGTGACCCCACACCACCAATTGCACTGCACCATCTGCCAAAAACAAGACCCAAGGAGAGAAAACGGCTGATATTGCTTCAGGCAAAACAATCAGCAGAACAACCAACAGGGACAAAATGGGCACAATGGGTGTCATCAGCACATTGGCCGGCAAAAATCCCACAGGCAGCTGACCAAATGCCGGCCAAGCAACAGGCGCAGTAAACACCGTTGCGCACAGCGGTATAGCGACCATTACGGACATATTGGAAGGTCGCTTTGTCCGCGTGTGAAACCACAGCAGGATGCCGAGGGTCGCCAGAAAACTAAGCCGTGCCCTCAAATCCCAGACCAAGTCAGGGTGTTTGGCGAGCATCACCATCCCTAAAATGGCCAATCCAACCATGCCGTCCGGCTTGCGTCCCAAAGCCAGCATGACCGAGGCCAAAGTGGCCATTCCGGAAGCGCGAAGGGCAGAGGGAGAAGCACCGCACACAATGGCATAAGCCCAGACCAAAGGCAAGGACAGAAGCCCAGACCATCTTCGGTTGACCCCTAAACTGCGCACCAGAGAAGAAAAGAAAAGAAGCACCAGTCCGACATGAAAACCAGACACCGCAGTGAGATGGGCCAACCCCAGACCAGAAAACGCCTTTCGCACCTCCCATGACATAGACGACTTGTCACCCATTGCAAGCCCCAGAAGAAGTCCCGCTCCTTGAGACACACTGCTGGACTGAGGCCAGATTCGGCTTCGAACGCGCTGTCGCACCTCGTCCATAGCCCCAAACAATTGGGCCTTGTAGCCTATCCACACGTCGGCTCTTAACGTCTTAATTGAAACCAAAACGCCATCCACCCCACGCGACTTTAGGTATTGAGCCTCATCAAAATCCCAAGGGTGCACTGGGGACAGAACAGCCCTGCGGCAGCAAAGAACAAGGGCCCGCTGCCCTGGGACGACGCCTTGGGGGTCTTCAAGCAACCACCGTGCTCCCCGCTCATCCTCCACCAGTAGCCGGTTTAAATCACCGCGAGGCGAAAGCCTCCGAAGCCCCTTGAGCTCCACTGCGCTTCGTTCTCCAAAATCCAACAGCACAGCGCCGTCTTGCTCAATGCCATGGACAAGGCAGGCTGCGACAAACAGTCCACAAAACGCAGCCCCAAGCGAAACCAAATACCCCCACCTGCATTTTAAAAGCAGGAATGCACCAACACATCCGAGACCAATCAGAGAGATGAAGACCCATTGGCTATGCGCCCACTCACGCCCCAAGAGCATACCGAAAACCACACCGATAAACAAGGGAAACAAGAGAGAGTGCAAGGAGGCAATTAAGCAACGACTGCAACCAGCCTAAGCAAATAAGCGCCCGGTTGTTTGTCTCCGTCTAAGTCGGGCTTACAGCCGTCAAGCGAAGCGGTCAGTGTCGAGATCGGAGAACTTCTTTTTTCCCTGCAAGAAGAACGCCCAGACAATGCTTCCGCCATACCAACCCTTCGAATCTGCACCTGCAGCCAAGACTTTACAGGACACCATTTCTTTCTGGCGCTTCCCCATCATCTTTTTCCTATTGCGCCTGAAGTCCGCGTGGGCATTAAGGATGGACTTGACAAACGCCAATTTCCCTTCGAGCAAAAAACGCAAGCCTGCTGCGCCGTCCAAAACCTGCCTAAACAAGATTCTCCAACGAATGCCCGGCCTGTGGTCGTTCTTCAACAGAAGGAACAGGTTGTTTCGAAAATTCAAAAAGGCCTTTTTTGGATTTTCCTGTTGCAACGTCCCACCGCCCAAGTGGTAAACGTGACATCTCGCAGTCGCACCAACCGTCAGCCCACGATTTCTGAGACGCCAGCACAAGTCAATTTCTTCCATGTGGGCGAAGAAATCCTCGTCCAAGCCACCCACCAATCGCCAAGCATGTGTTTGAACAAGAAGGCATGCCCCCGACGCCCAAAACACAGTCCGGTCTGTATCATACTGACCGTGATCCAACTCATTTTGATCAAACAATCTGCCAGCACAGAACATAAAGCCATGCCGATCCATGTAGCCGCCTGCAGCGCCTGCATATTCAAATTCCGCCCTGCGTTCCACCGACCGAATCTTCGGCTGGACTGCCGACCAACCGCTCTCATTTGCAGCATTTACAAGTGCGTCCAACCAGCCGGGGGTAACCTCAACATCACTGTTGAGAAGCAATAGCCATTCGGCATCCCAATCGGAGAGCAGCGCGTCAAGCCCTCGATTGTATCCCCCTGCAAAACCGTGATTTACATCCAATTGCACAATGTGCACAGAGGGAAACACCGACCGCACCATATCAAGGCTACCGTCATCTGACCCATTGTCAATCACAAACACACGATCCTCGCCTCGCGTATGGGCAACGACTGAGGGAAGGAAACGCTGCAAATGAACTAGACCGTTCCAGTTCAGAATTGCCACCGCAACCCGACAGAGGTGTGTTTCTGTTTGGCTTGAATGTTCGCTCCCCATCATCTGGGATTAAAGAACAAGTCCTCAGGTTCCTCCCGACTATAAGTGTCACGACGGCCCAACTGATTGATTGAGGTCTCCGAAACGGAATGCCCCAGCTCCCGGGTGCGCAGAATATCGAGCCAATCTGCATTCCTCAATTCCTGAGGGTGGTCACTGTGCAACAGTTCAAAGCACTCACCCACGACTTGCGGCGTGTAAAACAAAAACCGACGATTGTTGAACTGTCCCGCCTTGTGGTAATGCCATATTTCGTAAGGGTAGTACTGGGTTCCATTGTGCCGCTGAACAATAGTGTTTGGCCGGCCATAACGCAACAGAATCCAACCCATATCAGTCTCATGTCCATCTCGGCTTGGGCAGCTCCCATACTCAGCGTCTGCAATGGCCACCTCTCTCCGATACTCACGCCAAGCACCACCGGGATCTTCAGGGCTCCGGACTGTCCAAAATTGATCCAAGAATGCCTGCATGGGTTGCAGATCAGCGGCGCTAAGCGTGTACTCGATGGTTCGCCGCTCACCAGCGTCAGCAATGGGCAACAAGGACTCCAAGGCGGCGTAGAGGCTGTCCTTGCTTTGGTAAGCCAAAACAAAAGGGGAAAGGGTGCCAGCGGCAACCGCTGCATTTTGATCAGCTGTCCCCACCACTTCAACAAACAAGCTTCGGGCCATCAGCAACACTTGGGCTGGCGATTGAACTTCCAGCACCAATTCATATAAGCCAGAAGGGGGGACTGGAACAGACTCAAGCACTGGAAGCACAGCACCGCCCTTCTTTCGGATGTACCGGCGCGTGCTCTCAACCCAATCCCCACCCGGCTCCCTGAATCCAGCCACAAGCAGAAAAGGACTCCCTTGACCAAACTCTTTTTCCGTGCCATAAAGCTCACAGTAAAACGGAATGAATTCCGCCTCTTCCGAGATGCGCTGGTCAACCAATGGCAGAATCTCCTTTCCAGAGCGCGTCAAGTTGGTTGGCGGGTCTTGAGCAGGAGCCACGGCCTGAACAAGAAACAAATCACTAATATCCAAAGGAGCGGGAACATCGATGTGAACCACGGCCTCATGATAGAGCAAAGTGGATTCAGGCAAAGACAAATCCTCCACCTCCAATTCAAGCACATGGGGACCAGGCTGGAGCGGAATGCGCGCAATGTCCACAAAATCTGACGCGTCAGGAATGTGTCCTGTTCGGGCAGTGGCCTTGGAAAACCCAGCGACTGCCCCGGTGCTGTCATATGCGACAACAGTCCACTGGGCAGCAGCACGGACTAGACTGTCTCTGGACATCAGCCAGTGCATCCCATTGGCAATGAATTCCACTTGAACCTCCAGATAAGGATTCCCTTCAGGAGACAGGAATTGACGCGTGGAAAGCCGCACACCAGGATTTGAATTCTGCGCAGACACAGTGGCTTGACCAAAGAAGAACAGCGAAATGCCGAAACACAAAACCCGGAGCCGAATCATCCGTACAAATAGCAAGGCCATTAAATTGTCCAACGGGAGCATGATGAACCTGCAAGATACAAGTACCACTCACGGCCCCAGATGGGCATTGACAACACTGCTCATAATGCTGTACTCGGGTGCCCAAGCCACCCATCTTGTCGGTGGAGAGATGTACTATGACCATCTCGGGGGAGACCAATACGAAGTTCACTTGATCATCTACCGGGACTGTGGTCCAACCAACACCAACGGAACCGGATTCGACCTTTCTGCCGCCATAGGCGTTTACCAAGAACAGAACTTGTATGCCTCGGGCACCATGGACTTGGACTTCAACGCAGTCACCAACATTGACCTCCTCAGCGGAAACCCCTGCGCCATTCTTCCACCGGGTGTCTGCATTGAACGCGCGGAGTATGTTTCGACCCTGACGCTGCCCCCCAGCGACCAAGCCTACACCATCGTCTACCAGCGGTGCTGTCGAAATCCGCAGGTCATCAATCTTGAGGACGCGATGAACACGGGCTTTACGATGTATGCTGAAGTGCCGCCAGTCAACTCAGACCCTTTACTCGACACAGGGTCCAACTCATCAGCGAGATTTGTCGAATTGCCACAAGCATACGTCTGTCAAGCGCAACCGTTTTCCATCGACCACTTCGCAGTGGACCCGGATGGAGACAGCCTTCACTTTGCCATTGGCGATGTTTTTATTGGCGGAACATTCGCCGCCCCTTCACCCAATCCGCCAACAGGGCCTCCATTCAATAACGTCAGTTGGACCAATGGGTATGGGCCCTATGCACCCTTGGGTCTGGACGATGAAAACTCACTGACCATCAATTCATCCAACGGAACCTTGACCGCAAACCCAACAACAGTGGGTAAATATGTCATCGGCATTATCGTGACCGAATTTCGCGAGGACGACAACGGGAATTGGGTTTCCTTGGGCACGGTGATTCGGGATTTCACAATCGATGTCGTCCCGTGCGAGCTCCTGTTGCCCAGCGTGGAGTGGCCGGAACCTTGTTCTGGTCTTGAACTGAACTTCAATATCGATGCCGACCAAGGTGCATTCTACTGGGATTTCGGAACAGGCACCACACAAGACACCAGTTCTGCACAAAACCCATCGCATGAATACACGGAACCCGGCATCTATACCGTTTCGCTCGTCTACGATTTAGAAGGATGCGCTGACAGCCTTGCAGAAGATCTGGCAGTCTCGGAACCTTATTCTGCGGCCTTTTCCTTGGGGCCCGTTTCTTGTACTGTAGATGCTTGGACACAGCCCATAACCTTCACAGGCGATGATCCCGGAACAGGTTCCTTGTCTTGGACAGTGGATGGCACCGAAATAGGAAATGGTATTGTGCCGGGTACATTCACCATGGACCCAGGAGAACACACCATTGCGAATAGCCTGACCAATGAATACGGTTGCATTTCGACAGAATCACTTTCGGTGACTTTACCCGAACTCCCCCAAGCCGCATTTGAAATGGCAGAACCCCCATGCAACGGCATGGAAATCGCCTTCAATAACATGTCCACTGGGGCCGACCAATTCGCATGGGTCTTCGATATCGATTCCCCTTGGACTGGAAATACAGAAGAAAGTGGACAAGCCAATCCCACTTGGGCCTATGAAGGGTTTTCGAACTATATCGCACAACTGATAGCGCAGCCAGGAGAAGCGTGCGCAGACACGCTGCTTCAGGAAGTCATCGTTTTGGCCCAGAACCCCCTTGTCATGGCCTTCGGTGCAATCGAACCCTTGGCCTGCTCATTGGAAACTGAGGTCGCGTTCTATTTCTACGGGGAATACGCCGACGATGTGACTTGGGACTTCGGCACGGCTGGCTCGGCCACTGGAGATACCGTAGTGCACGACTTTGGCGAGTCCGGACTCTTTCCGGTCACGTTGACCATCGAAAACGACACTTGCGCAACGGAGCTGACCACAGAATTCGAGGTCTATGTGCCCGAGCTTATCGCAGCAATCGAATTGGTCATTCCAAATGTGCTGACGCCAAACGCAGATGGCAAAAATGACCGTTTTCGAGTGGGCACACGCCGAGAGGATGGAAGCGTCAACCTCGCCAACGCATCCTCTTTTACACAATTCAGACTTCAGATATACAACCGTTGGGGTGTGCTCGTTCATGAGTCGGCAGGGCCTGGCGCATCGTGGGATGGAAGAATAGGAGGAGACCTGGCCGCAACCGGCACGTACTACTACATCCTCAATGCAGACCACAGCTGTTTAGACGAAGAGTTGATTGAAATGGGCGAAGTCATCCTCATCACCAACTGACCGCCCCATCTTTACCACATGAACGCCGCGTGGGATAGGGCATTTCCAGATTGCATCCACGATGTCGCTGGCCGAAGATTTCGAAGCCGAATGCGACTCGGCCTCTCAGCAGTCACCACACTTCCCTGGGCTCAGGATATCGGGAGCACTTCAAACCGAAAGGCCATTGAGGAAGTCCTCGACAATACCAAAGCCGGACTGATTGTGCTGGACCTGCCTCCTGGTCACAGCCCTCTCTCAAACAAGGGAAACAACCACTGGACGATAGAACGACACACCCGCCAACTGAAGCTGGAAAAGGGAGAGGACCCTGTAGACAAGTGGCCTGCCACCCGAAAAAAGCAACTGAATCGAGCGACCAGAGAAGGGATGACCGCGGAAGCCAGTCAGGATTTGGATCTCATCGTACAACTCCATCAAGCATCGAGAAAGCGCAAGGACATTCGGAGCAACCCCATTGCACTTCGAATGCTACTCAATCACCTGCTTGAAGAGCCAGACACTCGGGCATGGGTGGTCTGCGATGCCCAAGGAAAACCGATAGCCGGCGGCGTGTTCCATGGAGCAGAAGACGGCAGGTGCATCTATGGTTTCGGAGGGCAATTCCGCAGTAATGAAGCCGGAATAAGCAGTCGGGCTACTGTTTTACTGATTGCAACGGCCATGCGGCATGCGGCCGACCAAGGGCGGCACACCTTCGACTTCGGTGGTAGCCAAGACAAAGGGGTAGACCGGTTCTACGCGGAATTCGGAGCCCCACGCATCTCCAAGCACCGGATTGTCCGGATTCACGGTCTCTGGAAACCCCTGCTCAAGTGGCATAGACCAGACCTTTTTCCATCTTAATCAGGCCCACACTGCGGCCTTCCGCTCCTCGGGAAGAAAAGACGCATCGCGAGCCCACTGATTGATTTGGCGGAATTCAGATTCACTAAACTCCATGGCGTCTCGAAGCAAGCGATACTCATCAATGATATCAATGTTCATGATACCGGGATCGTCCGTATTCACCGTCGTCTTGATTCCAGCCTCCATAATCGCGCGGAAAGGGTGCAATTCTTTTGTCGCGCAAACACCACTCAGCCAATTGGACGTCGGACACAACTCCAAAACGGTTCCTCTGTCTTTTACAAACTGCAACACGGAGAGGTCTTCCAAAATCCGAACACCGTGGCCAATCCTGTCAGCATGCAACAGCTCAATCGAATCCCGAATATTCTGTGCCGCCTGAGGCCCCTCAGCTTCGCCTGCATGAACGGTGACGAAAAAACCCTCGGATTTGGCTTTTTCGAATAAGGAGACAAACGGAGCCGGTCCATACGCGAGCTCATTATCAGCCAAATCCATCGCGAGGAAATCCGCTTTTTTTTCAATTGCAAAGTCAAGCCAGTACCTGTTTTCTTCAACTGACTTCACACGCTGCAAAAGGCAAATAAGTCCCACCACAATCGGGAAGTCAAGCTCGGCCCGAGCTACCCCCTTTAAAATCGCCTCGTGCATTGCATCCGGAGTCAATGAAGCGTGGGCATCGCAAAGAAAACTAGGCGCATATCTCAATTCGAGAATGCGCACGCCGTTCGACGACATGTCCTCGCAGCACTCATAAGTCATGCGCTCAATGACTTCTGACGAACCCAACAAATCGCGGTGGCCCAAAAAGATATTGAGCAGCGTCGGCAGATCGCCCACCGGCTCATTAATCAAAAAGTCTCGGCGAAATTCGTCTTCTCCACGCCACTTGCCCTTTGCCTTCAGCAACTCCTTTAAAAGGGATTGACGAGCGGTCAACTCAAGGTGGCAATGGAGCTCAACCTTGGGGAGGGCGCGAAGGGCATCGTCTGTCATCTCAAATACAAAGGTAGCCTTCGACGTTGCGCTGTTCATTTCCGAAACGCCAACCGAGCAGAATAAGAGGAGGGAGGCTCATCTTGCTCAACATGATTGGAATCGGAGCACGCATCGCCCACCCCAAGTATGGTGAGGGCGCGATTTTTGGAGAATCAGGAACCGCATGGCGCATTTTCTTTCAAGAGCACGGCGAGAAAGAACTAACCAAAACCTACGAATCCTATGAAGTCATTGAGGCTGCACCGGAAGAACCCGGAACCGGAATAGAACTCGAAGACGTCATCGCTGCTGTAGAAAATGTCTTCGATCAGTATCTGGAATCTCCTGATCCAGTAGCCCTCGGAGACAAATGGGAGGGAGGCACCATGGAGTTGAAACCAGCAGATGACGCCCTGAAATCCAAAGAGATTCCAATTGAAACCTTCTTTCACAAAATTGTCATGCTCCGCGACCGCCTTCGCGTTCTCGAACAGAACATCAACAGCCACGACAAACTTTCGGACGAAGAAAAGGTCAACCTCCAACAATATGTCACGCGATGCTATGGCTCACTGACCACCTTCAATGTTCTATTTGAACGAAAAGAGGATTGGTTCAAAGGAGAAAAGAAAGCCTAACACACAAACTGCCCTCACAGTTAAGGTCGGCCTCTCAAAACCAATCTTATCTAACCACAGTTAACGTACCCTGAAAATTCTCAGGATATCTCCCGTGCGTCCATCGGACCGAAACATCCCAAGCATAGACGCCATCTCGCACAAAATGCTCTCCTGCTCCGCGTTGGTCCTGACCTACCCAGTGTTCCTCGGGATCAATCGATGAGAAAACCACTTCTCCCCAGCGATTGAACACCTGAAAACGGTAGTCTGTCGCACCAAATGCTTGACCAAGTGGCCTGAATCCATCGTTGACCCCATCGTTGTTAGGCGAAAATGCATTCGGCACAAACAGGCGGAGGTCCATTTCCGTGAAATGGGCAACCACCTGGACAACACCGTCCTCAGGCAGAACGACACCCAATGTTTGGGTTTGCGCGCCCACAACATCCTCAGCACCCACGACTTCCCACCGGTCAAACATCCAGTCCGCTGCTGGCTTGGCAACCAGGGATTCTGGGCCGTCCACCACAAAGCTGTCCTCCCAATGGTCACTCACTATAGCGCGGCCGACAACCTCTACAGAACCCGAACCTACTGGCTCAACATCCACCACGAGGGTCACGTGTTCCACATACTCAAAGTGGGCGGTCACAGAGCCCCCAGTGTCCACCATCAATGTGGCATCGGCCGATTCAATATCTGGCAGAATGGCATTGCCTTCATGGCTCCAGTGTGTAAAGGTCCACCAGGCATTTGCGGTGGCCAGAATATCATGTTCCCCGTCAAACAACTCAATTTCGTCAGGGTAGGGTCCTGCCACCACACCATTGACAAGAATGTCGCCCACGCCAGTCGGTTCGACGTTGAATACCACAATCTCCGGAGGAACCGGCTCTCCAAAGTGAGCGATGATGGTGGCATCACCATTGAGGACCAGCTCGATGAGGATGTCTTGGGGCGAATCGATGACAACGTCACCAGACACCACTTCCCAATAGAGAAACTCTGCACCAGTGCACTCCTCTTCGGCCTCAAAAGAAATGGGGACGCCTGAAAAGTACCAA
>PBIE01000054.1 GCA_002720375.1 Crocinitomicaceae bacterium
CGCCGAAACCAGGCTCAAAGGCCGTCGTCCAAGACTGGGCTGGTGATTGAACCGTCGCGGTGGGATTTTCACCCGCAGCAGCGTCGGCCGGGCCATCCAACCCAATGGTTACCCAACTGTCATAGGCCAAATCGGGATAAGCGGACAGCAAAATCGGATTAATAGATTCCGGTGTTAAGCCACCCAACTCGTTCTGGTAAAAGCTCGTGGTTGTGCTCACGGTAAGTGGTTCATTCTGATTTCCGTACGCCGAAGACACAAAGTCGTCGGGGTGTTCAGTGTGCACCAAAACACGGTAGGTTGTCATGCCGGCGAGGTCTCCGGAAACGTGCTCCTCCACAACCCTGAGCTCCATGCAATACCCTTCATCAGCAGGTGTCGGAACAAAAGGAAGGGCATTGGGATCGTAGTTGCACGCGTCGGGATCATCGCAGGTCTGAGGCTCCACATCATCACAAATCCCATCAGAATCCACATCAGCCGAGCAACTTCCGCCGCATACACCGATCGCGTCCAGTTGGTTTCCATCACAATCGCAATCGCCATCGGGGATGTCTGAACATCCGCAATCATAAATGGCGCCAGCTCCATTGCATACCCCGCAGGCATCTACAACACCAACGCAATCATCCTCATCGTCACAGATGCCATCGGCATCCAAGTCGGCTGTGCAATCTCCACCACAATTGCCCACTGCGTCATCGTAGAGGCAGGCGTCCTCACCTTCTCCCGGGGTGCACCCAACCCCCATGCCGAGCGGCAAATCGAGGAGTATATAATTGATGTTGTCTCCTTGCGGGAACAACTGCACTTGCATGTTTCCAAACAAGTCACCGTCTGTGGTGAATTGACCGAGAAGGACACGACCATCCTCATCGGGAATTCCGTTGACATCGCCATTTAGAACGTACCAAACTCCACCCACAAGGTCATCCATAATAATGTCTGACCCTGGAAGTCCATTGCCCGGATCAAACTGTGAGGACCAAGCTTGGTCTGGAGACTCCACTGTAGAAGCATTCGTCTCTCCATCTGCAAGGTTAGCGGGCCCATCAAGGCCAATGGTGATCCAGCTGTCATAGGCGAGGTTGGGGAAGGCCGAAATCAGCAGTGGATTGAGGTTGGCTGGCGTCGCACCTCCCAACATGTTTTGATAGAACGATGTGGTGGTCTGGATGCGGGTTGGCAAAATTGAATTGCCCGAAACCGATGTCACAAAATCAGTTGGGTGAAGGGTTTGGATAGACACCCTGTAGGTCGTGAGACCGGCAAGTTCCCCCTCGGTGTGGGCGGCGACCACTTCAGTAATCAAACAATAGTCATCATCCTCATCGTCACCTGCAGGTTCAGCCATTGGATCGTAGTTGCACGCCTCTTCATCGGCGCAACCGGAGTCTTCATCAAGATCACAGATGCCATTTTCGTTATCGTCTGAAGGGCAATCTCCCCCGCAGACACCGAGGGCGTCGAGTTGATTCCCAGCGCAATCGCAATCACCATCGGGGATGTCTTCACAGCCACAATCTCCAGCCGGACCGTTTCCATTGCAGACACCGCATTCATCCACTTGGCCAATACAATCGTCTACATCGTCGCAGAGGCCATCGGAATCAGCGTCTGCAGCGCAGTTACCATTGCAGACTCCAATCGCATCAAGGGTCCCAACGCAGTCGTCCTCTTCATCGCATATCAAGTCTCCATCTATGTCATTGAGGCAATTTCCTTCACAATCCTCGTAAGCATCTGGATAGGTGCAGTCGTCAATACTGCCCAACTCGCAAGGATTGTCAAGTGACAAAGTCAGTGTGCTGGCTTCACCACCAGCGGGGAAATACTGGATATTCAAAACACCACCGATGTCCCCAGATGTGGTCAATTGCGCCAGCAGCACACGGCCATCTGCGTCTGGGAACCCATTCGAATCGCCATTGTAGATAAACCATAGACCCCCCACTTCGTCATCCATCAAAATGTCTCCTCCTGAAGCGCCAGAACCGGGTTCAAAATCACCAATCCAGTTCTGGTTGGGTGAATACGCTGTGCTCACTCCATTCTCACCAACACTTGAATTTGCTTGCTGTGTCAATCCGATTGTCACATAGCTGTCAAATTCCAATTCCGGAGCGATGCCAAGCTCCAACAACACAGGATTCAGTGACTCTGCAGTTGGCCCTCCTAGGGCATCCTGGTAAAATGTGGTCGTGGTTGTTAACGACAGCGGTGAATCTTCGTTTCCGAAAACTGCAGTCACAAAATCAGCTGGGTCCGTGGAACGGAAATACACCCGCCACGTGGTCATGCCGGCCAGAACACCCTCATCGTGGGTTGCAAACGCTTCCAGCTCGATACAAGCGACGTCTGGAGTTCCAGCAGCGGAGTCATAATTACAGGCGACAGGATCAATGCAAGATTGTCCATTTACGGTAAGGGCTGCAGAGGAAAAGGCCATCAACATGGCCAAGCTGCGAGTCAAGTTGTTCATACTCAGCAATTGGATACTTCAATTTAAGCCAATCCAAGCGCCAAAACCGGACGAATACAAAAGATGTAATATTACTCTAAGCAATATTAATCAATACTCTATCTCGATATAAATTCGATGAACTCATTTTCCGTTAAAATCCGTACACCCGCTCGGTCGGCCTTTGCACGCTTGGCAGGGCCCATTTTGTCGCCTGCGATAAGAAAATCGGTACTGCCAGAAACGCTTCCAGACAACTTTCCGCCATTTTGCTCGACAAGCCGTTTGATTTGATCCCGTGGCATGCTGAATACACCACTTACGACGCAACGCTTTCCGATAAGGGCGTTGCCTGTTGGGGCCTCTTTGACTGCCTCGAACTGCAGGCCTGCTTCCCGCAACCGATTCACATGCAGCACGTGACCCGCATCAGCGAAAAATGCAATCACCGCATCAGCGATGACAGGGCCGACCACATCAAGTTCCAGCAGCGACGTTCTCGAGGCCGCCTGAAGCGCATCCAAATTTCCAAAATGGCGAGCCAGACGCTTGGCGACTGTCTCTCCCACATGCCGAATGCCCAACGCAAAGAGCACGCGCTCAAAGGAAATGGACTTGGATTTCTCAATGCCGGAAAGCAGATTTCCTGCCTTGGTCTCAGCCATGCGATCTAGGGTCAGCAATGAAGGCAATGTCAGGTCGTACAGGTCTGCGGGGTTGCGCACCAAGCCTGCCGACCACAATTGAGCCACACTCTTGTCTCCCAACCCGTCGATGTTTAATGCTTTCCGGCTGGCAAAATGCTCAATTCTGCCCTTGATTTGCTCGGGACAACCCAAAGCATTTGGACAATAATGACGGGCTTCTTCCTCCGCCCTTTCCAACTTGCTTCCACAATCCGGACATAGCGATGCATAGGCATGGGGCGTGCTACCCGCAGGACGCTCTTCCAGCACCACACCCACCACCTTTGGGATGATTTCTCCTCCCTTCTCTATCCGCACCAAATCGCCCTCACGGACGTCGAGTAGTGCAATTTGGTCTGCGTTGTGCAAAGAGGCATTCTGAACCGTCGTTCCCGCCACAAAGACCGGCTCCAATCGCGCCACAGGTGTAATCCCCCCCGTTCGGCCGACCTGGTAGTCAATGCGAAGAAGACGCGTCAAGCCCTGCTCCGTTTCAAACTTGTATGCCAATGCCCACCGCGGTGCCTTGGCTGTTGACCCCAATGTTCTGCGGTGAAGGGTCTCGTCGACTTTGATCACCACACCATCTATGGCAAATGGAAGGCTGTGACGGGCTTTGTCCCAGTGAACCAAAAAATCCATAACCCCCTCCACGTTCCGGACATGCTCAAAAGCCCTCTTGAGAGCCAAGGGCGTTTTAAAACCCCATTCCGCTGCACTTCGGACACCTTGTGAATGGCTGTCCAATTGCCCTTCTTCGAGCTCGACACCGTAGAGAAAGCAATCCAATCCGCGCCGCGCAACTTCTGAACTGTCGTGCAACTTCAAACTTCCTGCAGCCGTGTTTCTCGGATTCACAAAGGCATTTCTGCCTTCGGCCACCACCCTCGCATTCAGTGCTTCAAATGCAGCAAAAGGCAATATGATTTCCCCCCGTATTTCGAGGTCTTCAGGCGCATCCTCAGATAGCGCCAATGGAATGGTGCGGATGGTTCGAACATTGTCCGTGATGTCCTCCCCCGTCGCCCCATCTCCGCGGGTCAGTGCCCGAAACAATTTTCTGTTTCTGTACTGCAGTGCGATGGCCACACCATCGTATTTCAACTCGCAGGTGAAACTGCACTCTCCAGCGGTTTCACGATAGACGCGGTCAGCCCACTCCTGTACCTCCTCTGCATTGTAGCTGTTGGATAAAGACAGCATGGGAAGGCTGTGGGCCACCTTTGCGAAATCCTGACTCGCGAGGTCACTGCCCACACGTTTGGTGGGGCTGTTGGGATCATTGAATTCAGGGTGAGCCCTTTCCAAGGACTCCAATTCCCGGAGCATTTCATCGAATGCCCGGTCACTGATCGTGGGCGCGGCGAGCACATAATACTGGTGGTTGTGCTTGTGCAAAGCACGTCGGAGTTCTTCGATGCGATCGGCAGCGCTCATGGTCTCTTTATCACAGCTGGGAAAAAATCAGTCGAACAGCCCTTTCGGTACCTTGAAGGTCGGTGAGGCACTCTGAGGTTGTGCCGTCGAGTTGCCAACAATCCGCCACAGCCTGGACAAATTCACTGTGGCATTCCGCCACCATGCAGCCCCCGGGTTCGAGGCTCTTTTCGGCCGTATGAATCAACGCCCGATGAAAGCGAAGCGGTTCTGAAGCGGGCACAAACAGTGCTAATGAAGGCTCGTGCTGTTCAATATGGTCTTCCAACGTTTCAGTATCCGGCACATAAGGTGGATTGCTCACAATACCGTGAAAACGGCCCAACCCTTCCACGGCCTCCACATCGAGGACGTCGACCTTCTGGAATGCCACGTCTAGATTCAGCTGTTTGGCGTTGGTTGCAGCCTGCACCAAGGCCCCTTCTGATACATCGATGGCCACCACCTCCCAATGGGGACGCTCGTGCTTTATGGACAGGGCCACACACCCACTTCCCGTTCCGACATCTAGAACCCGAATCGGGCCTTTCGACCCGGTGGAATCCCCGTACTTGGCCATCCCGTCGAGAAACCAACCCACCACCTCCTCCGTCTCGGGACGGGGAATCAAAACATCACCGACACAGCCGATGCGCAACCCGCGAAAATCGGTCCAGCCCAACACCCGCTGAACCGGTTGGCCGATGAGAACACGCTGAATGTGGCGCGAGAGGCGTGTCAGCTCGCCTTCATCATATCGCCGCTCAAGTGCTTCGAGGAGAAGCCGCCCGCGGTCATCTAGATCAGCCATTAGCCTACTGGCAACGGCTTCCTGCTCCCGAGGATCTGACAACATGGGTAGCGTTGAGTTAGAGAGGTGCAGCCGAACCCAATTTCGGACCGTCTTGTCTAGGTTGTCTCCAGGAAGGGGCCCCACTGTCCCCATTGGATTAGGCGATGAGGCGGGCAATCAGCTCCGCCGTGGCCGGATTGGTGGCCAAGGGTACATTGTGCACGTCGCACAGACGCAGCAGCATATTAATATCCGGTTCATGTGGGTGCTTGCCCATGGGGTCGCGGAAGAAAATCACTCCGGCGATGGTTCCCTCGGCCACGCGGGCAGCAATTTGCGCATCGCCCCCTTTGGGCCCTGACGAGACCCGATCCACATTGAAGCCTTTCTCCTCTAGCATGGTCCCAGTGGTACTGGTCGCAACAATTGGTACTCCGTCAAAAAAATCTTTGAAGCGCACGGCAAAAAGGCCCAACTCCGCCTTTTTCCCATCGTGAGCGATGAGCGCAATTGCTTTCATTTCAGCGCCTTTGCGAAAACCTCGAATGCCCATGGGTCCCAGGTGGTTCTCGAGAGGTTCTGGCGGTTAAAGGTGCTTCGGTAACCCTCGAGCCCTTCTGGAACAAACTCCACCTGCTTATTGCTGAGGTTAATCAACACGCGCACTGCGTATTCACCATCACTGCGCTCGTAATACATCACGTCGCCTTGCTGCACCAGTTGGACCGCGGGAGATCCGAATTCTCCATTGTGCAGCGCACTGTAACGGTGGTGCAAATCATTTAGAATCCGGTAAAAAGACATGGACTGATACTGTCCCCACGGGATGGTGTCTTTCTCAAAGAACCGCAGGCGCTTGTCCATGTCGCTTTCCTGCCCCCCGTATATGAGCGGCATGCCAAATGCCGTTCCGCACAACACGGCCATGGCGCGAACACTGTCGCCGTAACGCTCCTTGGCCGTCCCCTTCCACGAATTCTCATCATGGTTGGTTACAAAGGTCATCCGGTACGCCGAGGAAGGGAACTTGTCTGCTTCCCGATTCAAATAGGCCCGCACACTGTCGGCGTTCATCTCTCCCTTGGCCACTTTGTTGGTGATATGATGAAACTCCCAGGCATAACTCGCATCAAAAGCCCGGTCGTGGTGTTCGGGAATTTCGGCCTCAGCCAACATAAAAATCTGAGGCTCGATGCTTTCCAAGGTTCTGCGCACCCGGTTCCAAAAGGCTATGGGCACTTTTTCAGCCACATCACAGCGGAAGCCATCAATGTCGTGTTCCCGAACCCAAAAGGCCATTGCCTCTTCCATGGCGTCATAGAGCCCATTGGTTTCACCATTTGCCCAGTCCAACTGCGCAACGTCGACCCAATCCGTTCCCGTTGGTGGCTGAAGCGCTCTCGCCTCATCAAGCAGATAGTATCCCATGCCGATAGAATCCGTTGTCCATTTGGCATCGAACGCCGTGTGGTTTGCCACCCAATCTATGATCACCTTCATCCCGTAGTCATGTGCCGCGGAAACAAAAGCATCAAAATCCTCCCATGAGCCATAATTCGGGTTGAGCGCCTTGTAATCCTTCACGCTGTATGGGCTGCCAAGTGATGTGCTGCCAGGTTGAACCAGAAAATTGTCTTGGTTCTCCCCCCCCTTCCGGTTCACTTCTCCAATTGGATGAATCGGCATGAGCCAAATCACGTCCACCGCAAGTTGCTTGAGCCTAGCGAGGTCTGCTTGCGCGCTTCGCAGCGATCCACTAGCGGAATGCTGTCGGACATTCATCTCATAAATGACCGCATTCCTTGACCACTCAGGATGGACAAGTGCATCAGGTGGACTGGTGGCTTGATCACCACCTGAACTACATGCCGCCAGCAATACGCTAACTAAAAAGAGCAGAACGATTCGGTTCATGATGCCAAATTAATTTTAGAAGAGGGTGCTTTGGGCCTCTCCTTCGGTTGGGTTTCCAGTGTTTGACTCAGGTGAAGAAGCTCCCTTTTCCGGGGCTTCGCTTTCGCCACTCGGATTGTGTTGCTCCTGGCCATGGACAGCCCCACTTGCCGAGGGCAATTCAAGGTTGGGATTAGGCGTATCCTCGAGGGTCACTTTAGCGCGTGCATCTTGAGACAATCGCTTTCCGCGGGCCTTAACGCCCTTGACCGCGATAAACTCATTCAGGCTAAAGCGTTGCTCACCGAGGTCCTTGGCCCTGCATCTGACAATGGGTGCCCCGTGGTCCGTAAAAAGCAGCATTCTGCTCCCTTCCTCTTCGCCAATGAAACTGACCATCTTGGTGGAGGATTCTGCCATGAATCGCTTGACATACACCGACTTTTTCTCGCCATCAAGGTGAACCACCGTGAGTGGGCGGTCCCGATGCCATTTGTCCAGGAATACCATGTCCTCGGGAAAATGAACCGACATCTCCGGTTTAATAAGCTCGTAGGCACCGCTCTCCATCACAACAATCAACCGGTCGTCTGGCCCAAATGCCCCGAGCAAGCGTCCCCTGCCCTCTCCGTTGAGTCTGCGAACGCTCTCATCAAACCAGACCTTGCGGGCCCCGAGTGTGCTTGAACCTGCACTTTTGAGGTCAACCTTGCCCGTGACGGTATACTTGGTGACGGTGTTGCCCGCTGCACCGCGACCTTTAATTGAAATCTGGGAAAAATCCACATCAACCTTCAGAGACTTCAATCGGGGCATTCTGCTCAGGTGAACCGTTACCTGTTCTGCCTCTCCATTGGGGTTGGCACTGAACCAGAGTACCTGACTCCCGGGCGTCCCCTTGGTCAGTGGATACACCTTGTCCCGGGTCATCGACGTGACATTGAACCGCTTTGCCATCGTGCGACCACCTGCGGCCTTCTTTCCATCGCGGTAAATCATGTTGTACGTGGTGCGTTCATCTCCGCGCTTCCAAACGCCCACGTGCAAGATGTCTTTGCCGAAGAAGGCCTTGGACGTCACTTTGGAAACCTGCATCGTTCCATCCTTGCGAAACACAATGATGTCGGCGATGTCAGAGCAATCGCAGATGTAGTCTCCCTCGCCTCGCGGCATGCCAATCCCGACAAAGCCTTCCTTGAGGTCTGCGTGCAATTTGTGATTGGCGACGGCAACCTTGGCACTGTCGATTGTGCCAAATGCCTTGAGCACAGTCTTTCGCTCACGGCCCTTGCCAAATTTCTTCTTGAGCTGGCGATACCACTCCACAGTGTAATCCGTAAGGTGGGCAAGGTGATTTTTGACCTCCTCAATCTCCACCTCGAGATTGGAAATGCGCTGGTCGGCCTTCTCGCTGTCGAATTTAGAAATGCGCTTGATGCGAATCTCTGTTAGGCGGGTCACGTCTTCGTCAGTGACAGGTCGGATGAGGTGCTTGATATGCGGCTCAAGGCCGGAATGAATGGCCTGAAGAATGGCCTCCCAAGTCTCGCACTCTTCGATGTCCCGATAGATGCGGTTTTCGATGAAAATCTTCTCGAGAGAAGCAAAATGCCAAGACTCTTCGAGCTCTCCTAGGCGAATCTCTAATTCCCGGCCTAGCAAAACGCGGGTCCTGTTCGTGCTGCGCTTTAGGATCTCCTTGACGCCAAGGAACACCGGTCGGTCGTCTTCAATGACGCAAGCGTTGGGTGCGATTCGAACTTCGCAGTCTGTAAAAGCGAAGAGGGCATCGATGGTTCGATCCGGACTGACCCCGCTGGTCAAGTGAATGACCACTTCCACCTTGTTGGCGGTGTTGTCTTCTACCCGCTTGATTTTAATCTTCCCTTTCTCATTGGCCTTGAGAATGCTCTCGATGAGGGATGTGGTGGTTACGCCGTATGGCACCTCCTCAACCACTAGGGTTTTGTTGTCCTCTTTGCGCAGCTTTGCGCGCACACGAACCCTGCCCCCGCGCAGGCCATCGTTGTATTGCTCGCAATCTGCCTCGCCACCGGTAGGGAAGTCTGGCAGCAGTTTGAAGCTCCTTCCCTTCAAATAGGCGACGGAACCATCAATGAGCTCATTGAAGTTGTGCGGCAACATTTTGCAGGCAAGGCCCACAGCGATGCCCTCTGCACCCTGCTGGAGGAGCAATGGAAACTTGACCGGTAGTGTTTCCGGCTCTTTATTCCGGCCATCATAGGTGGCCAACCACGATGTTGTCTTCGGGTTGAAAAGCGCCTCCTTGGCAAAGGCACTCAGGCGTGTCTCAATGTAACGGGGGGCCGCAGCGCGGTCTCCAGTCAAAATGTTGCCCCAGTTCCCCTGACAGTCTAATGCCAACTCTCGCTGGCCAATCTGAACCATGGCGTCCCCAATACTCGCATCTCCATGGGGGTGGAACTTCATCGTGTTGCCAATGGCGTTGGCTACCTTGTGAAATCGACCATCATCCATCTCCTTGAGGGAGTGAAGAATGCGTCGCTGTACGGGCTTTAGGCCATCGTGAAGGTGAGGAACTGCCCGCTCCAATATGACGTATGACGCGTAATCGAGGAAGTACTCATTGTACATCCCTTTGATGCGTATGACCTGCTCCATATCGGCACCACTGCCGTCGTCCTCCTCTCCACCGGCAGGGGAAAGGCCTTCTGGGTCCTTGGGAAGGTCCTCGTGCTCGTCGTACTCTTGGTTCTCCTCAATCATGCAGCTTCGGTGCTTTCTTTATCGGACTTCTCGGCTTCGGGATCCCTCTCGATGCGGAGGTTATCAATGATGAAACGCTGGCGATTCGGTGTGTTTTTGCCCATGAAAAAGGACAGCATGTCGTCCAGCTGATGCTCCCCGCCGAGATCGACGGGATCCAAACGGATGTCCTCGCCGATGAAATGAGAGAATTCGTCTGGGCTGATCTCACCGAGGCCCTTGAACCGCGTGATTTCAGGCTTTGGCCCGAGTGATGCGATGGCATCGAGTCGCTCTTCATCAGTGTAGCAATAGCGAGTCTCCTTCTTGTTACGAACCCGGAACAGTGGCGTTTGCAGCACATACAAATGTCCCTTTCGGACCAGGTCAGGGAAGAACTGCAGGAAAAAGGTCATCAACAGAATTCGAATGTGCATTCCGTCTACATCCGCGTCCGTTGCAATCACGACGTTGTTGTAACGAAGACCTTCAAGCCCGTCTTCAATGTCGAGGGCGGCCTGGAGCAAATTGAACTCTTCATTCTCATAGACCACCTTCTTGGTCAAGCCGTAGCAGTTGAGCGGCTTTCCCTTCAACGAGAACACCGCCTGGGTGTTCACATCGCGGGCCTTGGTGATGCTCCCGGAGGCACTGTCGCCCTCCGTGATGAACAGGGTGGACTCCTCAGCTCGGTCGTGCTTTTTGGTTAAGTGGACCCTGCAATCTCTGAGTTTCTTGTTGTGAAGGTTGGCCTTTTTGGCGCGCTCCCGGGCCAACTTTTTAATCCCGGCTAAGTCCTTTCGCTCCTTTTCACTTTGGAGGATGCGCTTCAACAGGACCTCCGCTGTCTCGGGATTGCGATGCAAGTGATTCGCGAGTTCAACCTTGAGAAAGTCCAGAACAAAAGAGCGCATGCTCGTGCCGCCTGGTCTAATCTCTGAACTGCCCAACTTTGTCTTGGTCTGGGATTCAAATACGGGCTCTTGAACGCGAACAGCAATGCCCGCCATAATGCCCATCCGGATGTCACCGGCGTCGTACTCCTTTTGAAAGAAGTCGCGAACCACTTTCACAAAGGCCTCCCGTAGTGCCTTTTGGTGTGTACCGCCTTGTGTCGTGTATTGGCCGTTGACAAAGCTGTAGTGATCTTCACCATACGCTTGGGTGTGGGTCAATGCAACTTCAATGTCCTTGCCCTTGAGGTGGACAATGGGGTAGCCAGGCTCAGCGCTGAGATTCTGCTTGATCAGGTCCTTCAGACCATCGTCACTGTGGATCTTCTCCCCGTTGAAAACCAACGTTAGTCCGCTGTTCAGGTAAGCGTAGTTCCAGAGCAACCGCTCGACGTGCTCCCTGCGGTATTGATACCCCTTGAAAACCGCTGAGTCAGGACGAAAAACAGTCCTTGTCCCATTCCGAAGGGACGTCTTGGTCACGGGCTCGTCGTCCTTCAATACACCCAACTCAAACCGAGCGGCCTTGACCTTTCCATCCCGGAAGCTTTCAATCCTGAATTCTGTCGAAAGGGCGTT
Source organism: Crocinitomicaceae bacterium (assembly GCA_002720375.1). Lineage (GTDB taxonomy): Bacteria > Bacteroidota > Bacteroidia > Flavobacteriales_D > Sanyastnellaceae > UBA8752. The sequence continues at coordinate 11,509 of PBIE01000054.1, forward strand.
GACAGCCTTGGTTCCAACCCCATTCAGGCCCACCGTTTTGGAAAAGGCGCCCTCACTGTATTTGGCTCCAGTGTTGATTTTGGAAACGCAATCGACCACCGCGCCGTGGGGGATTCCGCGGCCGTAATCACGGACTTGAACCACGCCATCTCGGATGCTGATCTCGATGGACTTTCCATTGCCCATGAGATGCTCGTCGATGCTGTTGTCTATGACCTCTTTCAGCAAGACATAAATGCCATCATCCGCGCTAACGCCATCGCCAAGCTTGCCAATGTACATGCCTGGACGCAGCCGAATGTGCTCCTTCCAATCCAGCGACCGTATGTCGCTTTCCGTGTAGTTCTGTCCTGTTCGCTTCGCCACGCTCTCTGTTTTCGACCTTTAAAATTATGCAGAAAACCCAGTCCAAACGGGGATTTGGGGCATGTCGTTTTCCACATGAAACCGCATTGTTTCCCGACGACGATGACAAATCTCATCCGCCATGAATACCCATTGGGCAGGCCTTTTTGAGCTAAATCGTGGCTACATTGTTACATCATCATGTTCTCATCCTTAGGCTCACCCCTTCTTTTCGCTTGTATCACCTTGCTTTCACTGAGCTCTTCGGCCCAATGGTACGCCACTCCGCCAATTGCGAAAGGCCCTGCATGGAGTGTCGGCAACCCCTTGGTGCAACAGGACAGAGAGTCGGTCCCCCAGGCTCGGGCGGTGTCCTATGAACATCATGCTCTCCGGTCGATTCTGGAATCTGCCCCCGACGAGTGGAATGAGGCAGACCGAACAGGGTCAACCTTATCCAATTCCACCTGTATTCTGACCCTCCCGCTACCGAACGAAGGGGCTGCCTTAGGATGGAAAACAGTTGCATTCCGGGTGGTCCGGTCCGATGTCCTCCACCCCGATCTCGCAGCGCGTTACCCCCAAATCTCCAGTTACATCGTCCAATCCGAACGGAATGGATTGGTGTTCGGACGTGTCGATATAGGAGACCAAGGCTTTCACGGCATCATCCACACCGTGGGAGGCACCGTCTACATCGACCCATGGAGCAGCAACAACACCGATCAGCTGATGGTGTACACGCGAAAAGAATTCATTGCAAGCACGTCCAAGCGCAGGGAAGGCTGCGATGTTCGAACCATGGGCATTGGACGGTCGGGTGATGTGGATGGCGCCATGGGAATCGATGATGGAATGATCACCCAACGCCTCGGCCCACCATACGGCCAAACGAGACGGAATTACGCCTTAGCCTTGGCCTGCACCGGTGAGTACGGTCAATTTCATGGCGGAACAGTCAGTAGTGTGCTCTCCGCGATGAACACCACCATAAACCGAATCAACAGCATAGTCGAGCCCGAGCTCGCCATTCGCCTGAATTTGGTCTCAAACAACGATGACCTGATTTTTCTCAACGGATCAACCGACCCGTATTCGAACACGAATACGAGCGCCATGCTCAGCCAGAACCAAACCACCTGCGACAACATCATCGGGTTCGGCCAATACGACATAGGCCATGTTTTCGCTACTGGCGGAGGGGGAGTGGCCTACTTGAGTTCCGTCTGCTCTTCAGTCAAGGCCGGCGGCGTCAGCGGCTTATCCGCCCCAATAGGCGACCCATTTGATGTGGATTATGTCGGGCACGAAATGGGCCACCAGTTCGGTTGCAATCACACCTTTAACAACTCGTGCAGTGGGAACAGGTCTTCAGCGGATGCCTATGAGCCGGGGAGTGGCTCCACCATCATGAGCTACAGCGGAATTTGCGCTCCGAATTTGCAAAGCTTCTCCGACGATGTTTATCACGTCAACAGTCTGATTGAGGGGTCCAACTATTTGCACAGTGGATTTGGGAACAGCTGTTCATCGCAAAATTCAAGTGGAAATTCTGCACCCTCGGTGTCAGTCGGCGCATCGGGGTTCTCTATTCCTGCATCCACGCCATTTGAACTCTCTGCAACAGGGAGTGATCCAAATTTGGGGACCCTCCTCACATACAGTTGGGAGCAATACGACCTTGGACCCACCACAGCCAATGGTGACAACAACCTCAACAACCCTTCTGGAAATGCGCCTTGTATCCGCTCTTTCCCGCCTGTCACAAGCCCCATTCGGGTTGTCCCAAAATTGGGGAGCTTGCTTTCGAACCAGATTTCTTTTGGGGAGCACCTGCCGGACTACAATCGGACACTGACCTTCAAATGCACAGTCAGAGACAACAATCCTGGCTGTGGCGGTGTCGCCGTGGCCACCAAATCATTTTTGGTCGACGCGAGCACAGGCCCCTTTGAAGTCGATTACCCCAACAACAACATCACCCGACCAGGCAATTCCAACCTCACCATCCTGTGGGATGTCGCCGGCACCGATGGAGGCAATGTCGACTGTGCCAACGTGGATATTTTTCTCAGTGCCGACGGTGGCTACACATGGCCTTACCAGCTGGCGGAAGCTGTTCCAAACGATGGAGAGCACGTGGTATTGTTGCCCGCCATTACGACCACACAGGCCAGAATCAAGGTGAAAGGACACAACAACATTTTCTTCGACATCAGCAACAGCAACTTCACATTGAATGAGATTGATGGCTGCACAGACCCCAACGCCTGCAACTACGACGATTTCGCATCCACAGATGACGGTTCCTGTGAAGACCCCATCACGCTCTATGCCGATGCTGACGGTGATGGCTTCGGAAACAGCGCCATCAGCTCCACTGGATGTGAGTCTGCCCTTATTGGTTTCGTCTCAAACGCAACCGATTGCGATGATTCTCGTAGTGATGTTTACCCGGGCGCTCCGGGGACGCAGGATGGCGTCGACAACGACTGCAGCGGAGGACCTCTCGACCCTGAGGAGGAAGCCCTATGCCCTGAGGACCTCGACAATGACGGCTTCGTGAACGTCAACGACATACTCCTGCTCCTCGGCGAGTTTGGTTGCACTGTGGATTGTACGTTCGATTTGAACGGTATTCCCGGTGTTGACGTGGCCGACTTTTTGCTCCTCTTGGGGGCATTTGGTTTTCCCTGTTCAAACTGACCTCCCCTCTGGGAGATAAACCTGAATTGACCCATGCCCCTCGCCAACGAAGGCGCCTTGTTTCTCCACAAACGCATGACCTTTTCGGTCTTGCTGGTCATGGCCTGCTCCCTCGGGATGGCGGGACAGGAGACGGTGCATTGGAGCGAGCTGATGCGCAATCCGGATATTCCGATTGACAGTGTCAAAAAGGCCTACGAAAAATGGATCGAAAAAGGGCCCCACGAAAGAGGCAAAGGACAAAAACCCTTTGAGCGTTGGCTGTCCTTTGCAGCGCCGAGAGCAGACCAAAATGGAAGGCGACACACAAATAGAAAAACCCTCCGAGCCCTTGAGAAATCCCGATTGGACGCCCTCATTGAGTCATCAGCCCGAAGTGCTTTCGACCCAGAATGGCAATACGAAGGTCCAACAGGCCCCACGGGATTGGGGGGGAGTGGACGCCTGAATCGCGTGGTTCCCCGACCGGGAAATTCAAATGAATGGTGGGCCTGTGCTCCTGCTGGTGGCGTTTGGCGAACCGCAGACGGCGGTGCTCACTGGACCCCAATGGGCAACGGCCAATTGACCTCGATTGGTGTCAGTGACATCGCCTTCCACCCGGACAATCCTGACAAAATGTGGATTGCAACCGGGGACGGCGACTTCGGGGACACCCGATCCATCGGTGTTTGGGTCTCGGAAGACGGTGGACTTACATGGGAATCCACAGCATTGGATTGGGCACCTTACATGGGGCGAACCCTCACCCGAATCATAGTGAATCCAGAAGATCCGGACACACTGCTGACCGCCTCAAGTGTCGGCGTTTACCGCAGCACCAATGGTGGCACTAGTTGGTCTTTGACCTTAAACGGGGACATTGCCTCGCTTGAAATAGACCCGTCCAATTCCAACCACATCTTGGCGGGATCTTTTGGCAATGTCATTGCTGAAAGCCACGATGCCGGCGCGAGTTGGTCGACTCAATATCTGGATGGCAACTCATTTGGCATCAGCAGAATTGCGGTCGCTTTCAGCCCCTCTGCCCCAGATACGGTTTATGCTATTGCTGGAAAAGCAAGCAACCAAGGCTTTCGCGGCATCTGGCGAAGCACCGACGGGGGATCAAGTTGGGAAGCCCGTCTGCAAGAAGGCGACGGGCCCAATCTATTCGGCTGGACCGTGGAGGGCATTGATACGGGTGGACAAGCATGGTATGACCTTTGTTTGGCAGTGGACCCCACTGACCCCGACATCCTCTTTGCAGGGGGCGTCAACCTGTGGACATCATCGGACGGAGGAAACGAATGGACATGTGCAGGCCATTGGTACGCCGGCGGTGAACGGCCTTACCTGCATGCCGATCAACATGGCCTCGCTTTTCTCAATGATGGACGGTTGGTCATTGGAAATGACGGAGGCGCCTTCACCTATGACCCTGCTTCCGAGCAAACCCAAGACCACAGTGCCGGCCTTGCCATCGCACAATCATACAGAATCGACATGGACCCACTGGCCATGGATCGATTCATCTCGGGTACGCAAGACAACGGAACCTTCCTCAAACACGATGGCCAATGGGAACACGTTCTCGGCGGTGATGGGTTCAACTGTGCATTCCACGGCGAGGTCGAAGACATCGTCTACGCCTCTCTCTATTATGGACAGGTGTTTCGATCCGACGACGGCGGAAACGCGTTCACGGAAATTGCGGGTAACGCCGGAAGTGGCGCTGATAAGCAAGGTGCGTGGCTAACGCCTTGGGCAGCCAGTGAATTCAATCCGGACTGGGTTTACATCGCCAAAGACCGGGTTTATCGTTCCACAAACCGTGGCGAGGCATGGTCTGCCTTGGGTGATATCCCTGGGGGATCTGCCACGGCGCTCGGCTTGTCACCCAGTGATGTTGGGCGCATCTATGTCGCCAAGGAGCATCGCCTTTTCAAGTCCACCGATGGCTTGACCTTCGAAGAACTGGATCCACCGAACGGATTCTCATGGATTCAAGACATTGAGGTCTCACAATCGGACGAAGACCACCTTTGGTTGACCCTCGCCAACTACACTCAGGACACGAAAGTCTTGGAGAGTATGGATGGCGGGAACACGTGGATTAATCTTTCAATTGGCCTACCTCCAGCTCCTGTTAATTGTATCGTTCCAGCCATAGGAGGAGGTGCCCTCCACTTTGTTGGAACAGATGTTGGAGTTTACCGTTATGAGGCCGCAAATGGCAACCAATGGGTGCGCCATTCTGAGGGATTACCAAACGTGGTCATCACAGACTTGGTCGTCCACAATCCATCTGGCCGAATTGCTGCTGCCACTTATGGTAGAGGTATTTATACACTCGAACTGCCCGATCCACCTGCAGTTGATGCTGCGCTTGGTCGAATTCTCAACCCTCGAGGCTCCGTTTGTGGAGACCAAACCCATCCCCTCTTGCCCGTGTTGAATTTGGGTACCCAACCCATTCAGCAACTCGTCATTCAATACGGATATTTCGGCGGAGCCTCTGCCGACACCGTCTGGAATGGTTGGCTCGAGCCTGGAGACAGCTTGAATCTGCAGCTCGCGGCCCTTCCTGCCCCTACCGGATGGTCGCAATTCACCGCCATTCTCACTGGGGTTAATGGCGCCGAGGATGAGCGGTCCGCAAACAACACCCGTTCGGTAGAAGTCAACCTCATCGAGGATGGCACGCCATTGGTGGTCACCTTTGATTCCGATTGTTTCGGCTCACAGCACGGATGGGTGATGCGGGACGCCTTGGGCCGGGTCTTGCACCGCTCTGGATGGGCATCACCGATAGCCACAACTGTGGACACGCTGTGCGTGCCCAACGCCTGTCTCACTTTCGAAATTCACCAGGATCAACTCAGTGGCTATGAGTCGCTCATGGAAGACTGCTCCTCTCCCCTCTCCTTTAGCCTGTCTATTCCCGGAGCCGATGAACCGTTTTTGGCGTCGCCTGATGAAGGTGTCGTTGGCACCTACACCCTGTGCATGGACAACCTGCTCGGTGGAGGATGTAAAGATGACTTTGCGTCCAACTTCGACCCCGATGCCACATTTGACGATGGAACCTGTGAGGACACCTGTTACCCACTCACTATATCCATGGACCCTGGATGCAATGCTGAGGAGGTCAGCTGGAGTCTGAATCCTGACGGTCTTGCCATCGCACCAGGCACTGCATCCTCTGGCTTACAAACATGGAACTTGTGTCTACCTGGTGGCTGTAGGGACTTTCAGATTCAGGACCTCATTGGCGATGGTTGGACGGCATGTCCGGGCGGAACAACATTCCTGTCTCTTATGCTTGGATCGGATACGCTTTTCCATGCGGAAAACCCCCAGTTCGGAAGCGCACTCACTGAGGAAATCTGCCTTCCCATTGTGACCCAACCTGGCTGTCAGGAGCCACAGGCGTGCAATTTTGACCCAGAGGCAGACGGACCAGGACCATGTGATTACACCTGCTATGGATGCACTGCCCCTTCGGCGTGCAACTACATGGAGAATGCCTTGATTGACGACGGCTCCTGCCTTCAGGCCTCAGGTTGCACGCACCCGGCAGCCTGCAACTTTGACCTCTTTGCTCTCTGCGATGACGGATCGTGTGCGTTTGCAGAAGAAGGCCTGGACTGCGCTGGGCAATGCCTCAGTGGTGATGAAGATGCAGACGGCATCTGCGATGGAGATGAATTTTCAGGATGCACTCATGTCGATGCGTGCAACTTCATTCAAGGAGCTACAGAAGATGATGGAAGTTGTTTCTTCCCCACGATGGCGTGGCCAGACGCCGACGGCGACGGTTTTGGAGACAGCGAAGGCAATTTGGATCAATCTTTCTGCGGGGTGCCACCGCCGGGATGGGTCACCCTTCCAGGAGACTGCAACGACAATAGCGCCAACTTCTATCCCGGAGCGGCAGTGGTCCCTTTGGGAGGCGATGTCAATTGCGATGGATTCGTCTCCGGCGGGGAAATCGCCCCTTGCGCGAGTGATCTGAATGGCGACGGCCTGACAGCCATTGAGGACCTGTTGGGCATCCTGAGCGAGTTTGGTTGTATCGAAGACTGCACGCAGGATGTGGACGGAAATGGCACAGTGGCCAGCGCAGATTTGCTGATTCTTTTGGCCGCATTCGGAACGGTTTGCACCCCTTGAACAAGGACGGGCAGGGATTTTGGCCGAATTTCGAGCCATGTCTGAAGCCATACGCCAATTGGAGCCCCGCACCCTCTGGGGTCGTTTTGCCGATTTGAATGCCATTCCCCGGGCCTCCGGGAAAGAAAAAGCTGTCTGTGAATGGATTACAGGACTGGCTCACAAAGTCTCATTGGAAGTGGAGTCCGACGAAGTCGGTAATGTCTTGGTCCGCAAGCCTGCAACTCCGGGAATGGAAAACCGCAGGACTGTAATTCTCCAAAGCCACGTGGACATGGTCCATCAGAAAAACAACGACACGGTCTTCGATTTCGATAAAGAAGGAATCCGGATGGGCATCGATGGCGATTGGGTTCGCGCAGAAGGCACCACGCTGGGCGCAGACAATGGTCTGGGCGTTGCCACCATGCTCGCCCTGATGGAGGCAGATGCGATTCCCCACCCTCCTCTCGAGCTCCTGTTTACCATCGATGAAGAAACCGGCATGACGGGCGCCCTAGAGCTGAGAACCGGCTGGCTTAGCGGGGACATCCTGCTTAACCTCGACACGGAAGACGATCGGGAAATTGGAATCGGCTGCGCGGGAGGTGTGGACATTTCATTCAAGGGGAACTGCAATCGGGTCGCAGGCACAGAGGACCACGGCGTTGTCGTCGAGGTCAAAGGCGGAAGTGGCGGCCACTCTGGTATGGACATCCACAAAGGGTTAGCCAATGCAAACAAGCTCTTGATTCGCATACTGCAAGAGATGTCCGGACTTGACGACGGGACCGAGCTGGCCTCGATGGACGGCGGCGGACTGCGCAATGCCATACCGAGAGAAGCAAAAGCAACTTTGGCATCGCGCTGCACAGCAGACGAATGGGTAGAAAAGCTGTCTGCCCTCACCGAAGCAATCCGAGCGGAATACCGCACCACAGATCCCGATCTCACGATACAATTTCAGGAGGTGGGGGCGCCTGCTGACGTGGTGTCAGCAGATCAAGCCGCCTCCCTGTTGGCTGCATTGGATGCCTGTCCCAATGGAATAGACCGAATGAGCCCCGACATTGAAGGCCTGGTACAGACGTCAAACAACCTCGCTCGCATCCTCCTCGATGGAGCACAAATCGAAGCCCACTGTCTAACGCGAAGCTCAGTAGACTCAGAGAAACTGGATCTAGCAAGGCGCATTGAAGCCCCATTTCTCATGGCAGGTCTCAAGTCGAGCCGCGGGGGTGCTTACCCAGGCTGGACCCCCAATCCGGAGAGTGCCATTGTTAAGATGATGACCGAGCTGTACCGTGAGCTATACAATGAAGACCCACTGGTTCTCGCCTGCCACGCAGGTTTGGAGTGTGGCATTTTGGGCAGCCGCTACCCCGGCCTCGACATGGTCAGCTTTGGACCGACCATTCTCGGTGCCCACAGTCCCGATGAGCGCGCGTCCATCTCGTCCGTGACCAAGTATTGGAATTGGCTGCAGATCGCCTTGCAGCGCATCCCTGAGCGATCATGAGCGAAACGCGCAGACCGCGAATCCTCGTCACCAACGACGACGGCATTACCGCTCGCGGCATCCAGTCCCTTGCAGAAGCCATGACTGCTTTTGGCGATGTCTATGTGGTCGCACCAGACAGCCCCCAAAGCGGGATGAGTCATGCGGTCACTTTCAGTCGCATCCTTCGGCTGACCCCTTTCGAATTCGGCCGGGGAATAAAGAAGGCCTATGCCTGTTCGGGAACCCCTGTGGATTGTGTCAAGCTTGCGGTTTCCGAGGTCTTTGGACACGACAACTTGCCAGAACTCTTGGTCAGCGGAATCAACCACGGCAGTAACGCCTCCATTAATCTAATCTACTCGGGCACCATGGCTGCTGCAGCAGATGGTGCCATAAGCGGCATTCCCTCCATCGGTTTCTCTCTGCTCGACGAGCATGCGGACGCGGACTTCACCGCTTCCGTGAGGGTCGCGTGCACCCTTACTCGCCAGGTATTGGACCAAGGGCTCCCGGATGGAACATGCCTCAATGTCAATATTCCCAAAGTTTCCTCCGAGGACCTCAAAGGCATTAAGGTCTGTCGTCAAGCCATGGGACATTGGAAAGACTCCTTTGAGCGAAGAGAAACACCTGGTGGAAGTCCCTACTACTGGATGCGCGGAAAATTCCAAAACCCAGACAATGGCGAAGACACGGACATTCACGCGCTTGAATCTGGGCATGCCAGTGTCGTACCCGTTCAATTCGACCTGACCAATCACCGCGCGATCGACACGTTGAACGGATGGAACCTCGGCAATGAAGGTTAAACGCTGGGACACCTTTTTGGCCGGCACCCTGGGCGGTGTCCTTTCCGCAATTGTTGGCTACTTGTTGTTGGGCTCAATTTGGGGATGGGCACAGGCGGAATCCCTTCAATATTTTCATGAGGAGGTGTTTGTTCGAAGTCCCCTCTTCAAAGACCGCATTCTCAGCGTCTGCGCCCTGAGCATCGTCCCCGCATTTCACCTCGCCTATCGCCGTAGAATGGATCGATTCGCCAAGGGTACACTCTTTGTCATGATTGCATTGGTCATGTCGATTGTCTGGCTCCAAATGGGCACTCCGTGACAGAACACAGCGCCCACCGTTGCCCCCAGCGCCTGTACATCCTGACGGGCGAACCCTCAGGAGACGCCCATGCGGCGCGCGTGGTTGCCTGCATCCGAAAGCAATGGCCCGATGTCCAGTTTCGAGGCATCGGCGGAAGCGCCTTGGAATTGGAAGGAGTCGTTTTGGTGGAAAACGTAGCCAATACGGCCATCATGGGTTTTGCTGAAGTGGTCTCCAAGTTGGGCTTTATCCGCAGGCTCTTTGCCCGGGTCCAAGCCGATATCGTCGCCTTCCGTCCGGACCGTATCCTCATCGTTGACTATCCTGGATTCAACCTTCGAATGGCACGGTGGGCCAAGGAAAAGGGATTGGCTGTTGATATGTACATCGGGCCCCAAGTGTGGGCATGGAAACGGAGGCGAATCCATTCGATGGAAAGGGACCTTGATCGACTCAGCTGCATTCTGCCCTTTGAGGGTTTGTCGTATTCAGGACTAGAACTCGACGTGGAATTCGTCGGACACCCTCTGTTGGAAACAGCCGATCTTTCCCCACCATCAGAAGCGGACTCCGCTGCTTGGAAATCGAATCAGGGATTTGCCCCTGACGCCAAACTTCTCGCCTTGCTTCCGGGATCAAGGCCTCAAGAAATCCGAAGAATGCTTCCGGTTTTCCTCCGCGCCGCCGCCATGAGACCCGGTCTCGTCCCCATCGTTGCCGGTGCACCCGGGCGATCAGCAGAGGACTATGGGGTTGATTGCCCAGTTCTCTTTGGTCAAACCCAAGCGCTCTATCGGCACGCGGATGTCGGCTTAATCACCAGCGGAACAGCCACTTTGGAAGCAGCTCTTTACGGCCTGCCGCAAGTCGTAGCATACCGAACCAGCAGGCTGACCTACGCCATTGCCAAGGCATTTACCCGCGTGAAGTACATCAGCCTGGTCAACCTCATCCTCAATCAGGAGGCCGTTCCAGAGCAAATTCAAGGGCACTGCACACCTGGAAATCTGGTCGCGGCTTTGGACCACATCATAACGCCGGAAGGCAGACACCTCCAGCAAAAGAATCAGCGGGCACTCATCGAGGTGCTCGGCACAGCAGGTGCATCCCAAAAGGTGGCCGATTCGCTGATGCGGCCACTCAACAAAGGCCAATAAAGTCAGTGATACCCGGACACACGGACATCTATGTCGTGCTCCACATCGAAGGAAAAACTCAAGGTCCGGCTCTCCCCCGATTTGAGTTCAACTGACCAATGAAGGGTTTCCGAAACTGCATTGATGCTACCCCCGTCCAAATTGTCCGGATTCAATTCAATTTCCAACTGGCGCGAACGGGGAAGCGACTCCACAATGTGAATCCTGCCGTCCCGGTCGCTCCCATTGGTCACTTGAATGGAATACGCCCGATGGTGTCGAATTCGGTTGCCCAGATTGGAGCGTGTGCACAACGCCGCATTCTCGGTTCTGGAGACGGACCAATCCTCATCTGCGCCGGTGATAACCACCAAACTCTCGCCTTCGCGAACCACACTCCTGGGGCCCAGCGAAGTGCCGTCCAGCACCACCTGTACTTGGTTGGCATGCACGATGGATTTTCCCACTGAAGACATAGAATACCAAGCATCAACCACCTCGGCCACCTTTGGCTCGCTGGTGGAATTCCTCGTGAAACCTGCTTCCCAAGTGCCCACCGTGACGGTGCCCCCACTGTGCAGGCCGACCTTGACCGGGGTTTTCGGGGCATAACGCGAGCGCTGTCCAGCGCGAACTGAAGCTCCAACATCGAGGAGGGACTTTTCACTTCCTTTCGACTTGGTTTTGACGCCGGTCAAGGGCACGGTAATGCCGGAAAAAGATGCGCTGTTTGCGAGGTGATCGGACCACCATTCATCCACGAAGACAACCGATGCCTGCCCAACATGAGGGACCGACAGGCGGTAGCAGATTCTTTGAAACCAAATGGAGGGTGTTCCATTTTGATTTAACGCCAGCTGGTCTGCGGGGTCCCATCCTGCACCCTGCGTTTCCACCACTTGAGTCCGAATGGCGCCCACAGTACCCTCTGGTGTCTGCACTGTCCATTCGTAAGCTGTCACCGGCGCCAAGGCTTCACAGTCGACCAAAGCATCAATGTGGGCTTGATTCAAGACAGCAAGCTCTTCGCGCAATTCGGCCCGTCGATACAAGGCCGCTCTGAACGCATCGTGCATCCAATCTGCCATGTCCTCGAGGTCCTCCGCCAAGAGGCTCTCTGCAGTGCCACCGACGCCTCGATTGGCCCGCAGTACAGCCAAATCCTCTTCAATTAGGTCCAGCTGCACCTGTTTCAATGCAGCATCCAAACGCAAGGCATCCGCCCTATCAGCAGCAGCCTGTCGGAGGCTGGGGTCCTCTGCTGACCATTCCATTTCGCGCACAAGAGCCGCACCCAGCGAAGCATCGGCGCGAGAAGGCATAACGTGCGACTCTCGCCCTTCAACCGGATACAGGGTACGAGCCAGCACTTGACTTCCCTTGGGGTCTTCCACTTTCCACGTCACAACCGCAGCGTCCCGGTACATGGTTACATGCTCAACAACTTGAGCCTGCAAGAGACTGAAAAGGGGCGCCAAAAGGGCGATGAGAGAAAGCAAACGACAAATGGACGTCATGGTCGTGAAAGGTAATGCCACTGCATCAAGGAACGCAGACCACCGTGTCGATGAACGGGGAGTATGCCACCCAAAATCCCAATCCTCCACTGATGTTGGTGGCCACATCAGACGGATTGGCAAATGGATTGCCCTGCGACTGAATTTGCTCTTCCATGCTTCGAATGGCCTCAAATGCACCGCGATCGATGTGGTCCCATCGAACTGTCACCGTGTCCCCCCAGCGATAAAACCCAATTTCGTTCGGGTCAGCGTCATCCGCAAAGTCGTCATCTGTGATTGGCCTAAAGACATTGAATTCGAACAATAGACCATTAAACAACGCGTCTTCGGAAGTCGATGGCGTGGGATACAACAAACCCGGGTCTACCCCCTGCCGGCCCGCCGACCACCGGTAAGCATTTCCCAATGAGTCGGGATCGTCAAAGAGGGCATGAATGAAACCGAGAGAATCAAAGGTTCCAGGGACTTCAAACCACAGGCTATCGAGGGGGACCGGCGGATTCAATTTAGACACGGATACAGCTGTATCTCCATCGAGTACAGCCTCCAATTCATAGGTTTTGCCTATCTCTCCGACAAGACCAAATGACGTATAAGCACAGACGTTGCTCAGCATCAACACTTCGATCGGAACGCCCAATAGCTCCGAGGCAATGAGCAACTCCGTCTCCCCCAAATCTGCTGTGCAGACCTCCTCAAGCGCTGTGGCTTCACCATCGACCGTGATGCGAACCTCACCGCCGCCATCGTACAAGGTGCTCAAAATCGAAGCGTCGACTGGGTCAAAGTAGTTCTGAGAGCGACTCAACAGCACCACTGGAGGCGCACCTGGCTCGATTCTCCCATCGACCACGAGAAGGGGCTCACCCAAGGGGATTTCAACGTCGATCGCCTTCTCACATCCCGCCAAAAAAAGGGGAAGCAGAACCAGAGAAAGGGAAAGGCGTCGGGACGGGCAGAAGTGGAACATGAAAAACCAGTTGTTGTGCAAGCAACGAAAGAAGACGGCACATGTTCAAAATTAGGCAGAGCTCTTACAAGGAAAACCCGGGATTCTCGGCCGCTGTGCACCAACTTGCGTATGATTCGCTTGCATCATGTTCAACCGCCGACAGCTTCGCATCAAGGTCTTGCAAGCCCTGTATGCACTTCACTCCGATAAGGAGGGCTCCGTGGAGGACGCCCACAAGCTTCTGATGAGTGCTGTGGAGAAGACATACGATCTCTATTTGACACTGCTTTTGCTGATTGCCGAAATGCAGGACGCGGCCATCGAAAGAATTGAAGCTGGACGCATGCGAAAGCAGCCTTCCCATGAAGACCTGCATCCGAACACCAAGTTTGTCAACAACAAGCCCCTGAGGGTGGTCATCAAAAGCAAGGTCCTTGCGAAGGAAGCCGCCAATCGAAGTCTTGGCTGGTCAAATGACCAGGACATGGTGAAGCGGTTGTTCAAGTCGCTCGTGGCCAGTGAGGAATACGTGGCCTACATGGAGAACGAGGAGCGCGGCTTTCAGCACGACAGAGAATCCCTCAATCGGATGTTCCGGAAGCACATCATAAATGATGAATCTCTGCAGGAGTGGCTCGAAGAACAAAGCATTCTGTGGAGCGACGATTTGGATTTGGCCAGTTCAATCGTCCTAAAGACCATCAAGACCATATCCGAGGATTCAGATGACTTGACTCTCTGTGACATGTGGAAAGAGGAAGGCGACGACAAGGAATTCCTCGAGCAGCTGTTCAGCCGGACCCTCGCCCTGTCTTCTGAGCACGATAAGGCCATTGAGGAGGCTGCATCCAACTGGGACATCGAGCGGATTGCCACCATTGACCTCCTTCTCTTGCGCATGGCCTTGGCCGAAGCCAGAAGTTTTGAATCCGTGCCCCTCAAGGTGACGATTAACGAGTACATCGACCTGGCGAAATTTTACAGCACAGAGAAGTCTGGTGCATTTGTTAACGGGGTCCTCGACAAACTTTTTGCATCCATGCGTGAAGATGGGAGCATTGTCAAAACTGGAAGGGGACTAATCGAATGATGCGGATTGCCTGCATTGCGCACTGGACCATGGTCCTCATGTCCATGCCTTCACTCATGGGGTGTGCCAATGGAGCTGGAGATGCAGTGGACTCGAGCTTCATCCACCTCCCGGGGGCTGAAGGAGCGGACGATGCCCCAAAAATGGCTTGGAAAGAAACCGAATTGGACCTGGGTTTGGTCGCAGCGGGAGAAACCCGAAACCTCACCTACGAATTGACCAACTCGGGCGGGTCCCCTCTCATCATCACCCAAGTTCTGCCCAGCTGTGGTTGTGCGGTTGCTGAGCCTTGGGATCCCTCTCCCCTTCCACCCGGTCAATCCACAATGGTTGTCCTGCGTTTCGAGGCAGGAGAATCAACCAGAACCCTATCCGAATCGGCCACAGTGGTGACCAATGCCATTCCTGCTTCTGTGGAATTGGTGTTTACAGCACAAGTGCTCGGACCGGACCGAATCCCTGAATCTGAATCATGACCCCCATGCTCCATATACTAGCGCAAGCTGCCCCCGCGAGCGGCGGAAGTACACTGGTGTTCATCATCGGCACCATGCTGGTTTTCTATTTCTTCATCATGCGTCCGCAGATCAAGAAGCAAAAGGATGCCCGGAAATACCGCGAGACCATTGCCAAAGGCGACAATGTGGTGACCGTGGGTGGAATTCACGGACAAGTGCTGACGGTTAACCAAGACAAGCAATACGCCGAGCTCAAGGTCCTCGACGGCAAAATCCGGGTGGAGCTATCCGGAATTTCCGCCGATGGTGGGACCAATGCAGAATCCATTCAGGAACGGTCCTGAAATGGGCATAGTTGAAACGTCGCGCAAACGCTGGCTGGCCTTAAACAGCCGAACCCTGTTCATCTGTGTGGGTCTGTCGGCCTTTCTGTGGCTGCTGAGAACCATGGAGGGCGAGCGAACGGTGACGTACTCCTTTTCCGTTGAACTCGTGGGTGTCGAAGCCAGTACAGGTCTCCAAGCCGACCTGATCGACTCCACAGCCAAGGCAGAGGTGGTGCTCTCCCCATGGGACCACCTGCTGGGCCGGTGGAGGCCCAACCGAGAGCCTGTCCGCCTCCGGGTAGAAGGCCTTCGCACCCCCAGAACCGAGGTGCCTTCCGAACAACTTGTGCCGGAAATAGCCCAGCGACTCGGCAACAGCGCCCGGGTGCGCAACATCTCGCCCGCCACGCTGGCCATCAATGTGCGGCGCGGCACCCCCAAACGCTGAACCGATGACCCCTTCTGCCCTCCCCCGCACCTCCCTTGGCATGGCCTTGCTGCCCATCCTGCTTTTGGTGCTCTTGCTCGCCGCCGACGTGATTGCCTTTGGAGAGGACAGCAGCTACGGAAGCAACCAAGTCGCCCTTCTGATCGCATCGGGCGCCACGGTGGCCTTGGGCATAGCACGTGGACTGCAATGGGGCCATTTCGAAGCGCGCATCAAGGAGACATTGGGAGACGCCATCGGCGCCATTCTCATTCTCTTGATGATTGGCGCCTTGGCCGGCACGTGGCTCGTTTCCGGCATCATTCCCACCCTGATCGATGTGGGGCTTGACGTCCTAAACAAAGACATTTTCCTGCCGGCTGCTTGCATTCTTTGCGCTGCGGTGAGCTTGGCCACAGGATCGAGCTGGGGAACCGTGGGCACAGTCGGCGTGGCCCTCATTGGAATAGGCCAAGCGTTGGGACTCAGTGAGGGGTGGACGGCTGGTGCCATTATCTCCGGGGCCTATTTCGGGGACAAGCTTTCCCCGCTCTCTGACACAACCAACCTTGCCCCCACCGTAGCGGGAACAGATTTGTTTGTCCACATCCGCTTCATGCTGTGGACCACCGTGCCGAGCATCCTCGTCGCCCTCGTGGTCTTTACGCTGGCCGGACTCGGGGCAGAAGGGCCGGCAGACATGGGCGGTGCTGCTGAACTACAGTCGGTTCTGTCCAACCACTTCAACCTCCACTGGAGCCTCTTCCTGGTTCCCATCGGGGTCATTGTGCTGATTGCACGCAAGGTGTCTCCCGTCCCCGCCCTCTTTCTGGGTGTCATGGGGGGGGCTCTGGCTGCGGCTCTGGCACAGCCGGACCTCATTCGGACGCTGGGCACAGACGCCATTGGTCCCGCCCTCGGACTCGGAGAGACTTATTTAGGTGCAGCCTTCTCCACCCTGATGTCCGCTGCGGCCCTGAGCACCGCCATCGAAACCGGAAACCCGGTGGTCAACGACCTCCTCACCTCAGGTGGCATGGCCGGCATGCTCAACACGGTCTGGCTGATCATTTGTGCACTCACCTTCGGTGCGGCCATGGGGGCTGCAGGATTTCTGGAGCGCATCACCGCCGCCATCCTCTCCGCAGTGCGCGGCACCTTCTCCCTTGTCTTTGGCACGGCCTTCTCGAGTGTGGTCTTCAACGTGATTGCCGCCGACCAATACATCGCCATCGTGGTGCCCGGCCGCATGTTCCGCGAAGCCTACGAAGAGCGCGGCATGCCACCCCAACTGCTCAGCCGCACCCTAGAAGACGCAGGAACGGTCACCAGCGTACTCATCCCTTGGAACACCTGCGGGGTGGCCCAGAGCGGGGTGCTCGGGGTCGGAGTGCTCGCCTTTGCGCCGTACTGCGTGTTCAATTACGTCTCCCCCTTGATGACCCTTTTGGTCGCCGCATTGGGCTTTAAAATTCCAGCGCCCAAAACAGCCCCAGACGATTCGACCCCCGCCGAGTAAACCACAAGGGCACTCGCCTGTTGAATATGTTCATGGAACAGGACGCCTATCAATCCCTTCAGGATGACCGAACCATTCGGGTGGAGCGGGCGGCTGAAAACAACCTGCAGCACATCGACGTGGACATCCCCCGCAACCAGCTGGTGGTGGTCACCGGCGTCAGCGGATCGGGAAAATCAAGTTTGGCCTTTAACACCCTCCACGCCGAGGGTCAACGGCGCTACCTGGAAACCTTCAGCGCCTACGCGCGTCAATTCATGGGCGGACTGGAGCGCCCAAAGGTGGAGCGCATCACAGGCCTGAGCCCCGTGATCGCCATCGAGCAAAAGACCATCAGCCGCAACCCGCGGTCCACGGTCGGCACGGTCACCGAACTGCTCGACTTTCTCCGGGTTCTGTATGCCCGGGCGGCCACAGCCTACTCCAGTGCCACAGGAGAGCCCATGGTTCGGTTCACAGATGAGGGCATTCTATCGCGGATCATTGAAGACTATGGCGGAGAGCGTCTCCTCCTTTTGGCCCCTCTGGTTCGCGGTCGAAAGGGACACTATCGCGAGCTGTTCGAGACCATCCAGAAACAGGGCTACTTGCGGGCGAGGGTCGACGGAGAGGTGGTCGAACTCGAACCCGGGTTCCGCGTGGACCGCTACAAGGTGCACGACATCGAAGTGGTGGTGGACCGCATCGTGGTGCCCGACCCACCCGCCTTGGACGAAGATGGAAAGCCGGCGAGCGAAGACGCGGCCCGCGTGATGCGGTCCCTTCGCACAGCGCTGGCTATGGGCAAAGGCAGCATGATGGTTCTGCCGGTGGACGATGCCGTTCCCCGTCA
>PBIE01000055.1 GCA_002720375.1 Crocinitomicaceae bacterium
CCTGCTGCAGAGGAAGCACCTGCTGCAGAGGAAGCACCTGCTGCAGAGGAAGCACCTGCTGCAGAGGAGAAGTCCGACGAGAAGGAGGCCTGATACCCCTCAAGCAACGAATTCAAAATTGTGCGCAATGAGACGCGCACGCCCTGAACCCCATACATCCCAGAATCATGAGCATTACCGCTGCCGATGTCAACAAGCTCCGCAAGCAGACTGGAGCCGGCATGATGGATTGCAAGAAGGCCCTCGTTGAAGCCGAAGGCGACTTCGAAAAGGCCATCGAAATCCTTCGAAAGAAGGGTCAAAAAATCGCTGCCAAGCGCGGTGACAATGAAATTGGTGAAGGTGCTGTCCTCTCCTCAACGAACGAGACAGGTAACCGCGGCTGCATTATTTCTCTCAATTGCGAGACTGATTTCGTGGCCAAGAATGAGGATTACGTCTCGTTCGCCCAGAGCATCCTCGACATAGCAGTGTCGGAGGCTCCAGCAGACAAGGACGCCCTATTGGCGTGTGCCCACCCTGCAGGTGTAACCATTGGGGAGGAGATCACCAACCAGATGGGCCGTCTCGGCGAGAGAATCGAGCTGAGCCGTTATGAGCAGATTTCCGGAGAAGCTGTTGTGGCATACATCCATCCGGGAAACCGCCTCAGCACCCTTGTTGCCTTCAGCGGTGGAGTTGATGCTCAAGTCGGAAAGGATGTAGCCATGCAGGCCGCGGCCATGTCTCCAATCGCCTTGGACGAGAGCAGCATTGATCAGTCTGCTATTGACAAAGAGTTGGAGATTGGAAAGGAACTTGCCATCAAAGAGGGAAAGCCAGAGGAAATGGCAGCCAATATTGCCAAGGGACGACTCAAGAAGTGGTTCAAGGAGGTGACATTGGTTCACCAAGCTTTCATCAAGAACAATAAGCAAAGCGTAGCGGATTACGTAAAGGAAGCTGCGGGCAGTGACTGTGCCATTACGGGTTTCAGTCGAGTGAGCTTGGACTGATTGCTTGGTTTGTTAACCATTCGAAAACGGGTTCTCGAAAGGGGACCCGTTTTTCTTTGTGATGGGGCGTGGATTGGTCGCATCTTGCTGCTCCGATGAAGTACCGGCGCGTCCTTTTGAAACTGAGTGGTGAGGCCCTGATGGGCAAAAAGCAATTCGGAATTGATAATCAACAACTTGCGCTCTACGCCAATGAGGTAGAGGCGATGGTCAATGCTGGCGTACAATGCGCCATTGTCATTGGCGGAGGAAATATCTTTCGAGGTGTTCAGGCTGCTGAAGGCGGCATGGAGCGAACGCAAGGAGACTATATGGGGATGTTGGCGACCATGATCAATGCCATGGCCCTTCAAAGTGCCTTGGAGCACATTGGCGTGGATACGCGTCTTCAGAGTGCCATTGAGATGAAGGCGATTGCGGAGCCTGTCATTCGCCGCCGTGCGATGCGTCATTTGGAAAAGGGGAGGGTTGTCATTTTCGGGGCAGGGACGGGCAATCCATTTTTTACCACAGATAGTGCTGCATCGTTGCGAGCGATCGAGATTGAGGCGGATGTGATTCTGAAGGGCACCCGTGTGGACGGTATTTATTCAGCAGATCCGGAAAAAGAGCCGGATGCTGAGCGTTTCAGTAGCCTGTCTTTTGATGAAGTCTTCCGTCGGGGCTTAAAGGTCATGGATATGACCGCGTTTACCCTGTGCAACGAGAACAAATTGCCCATCATCGTATTCGATATCAACCAGGCTGGAAACCTCCTGCGCATTGTAGAGGGGGAAAAGGTTGGAACCATTGTGACCGTTTGACCCATGAGTGAAATGATTGAACTCGCCTATGAATCGGCGAAAGAGGATATGCAAAAGGCCATGGACCGGCTTGATAAGGAACTGAGTAAGATTCGCGCAGGAAAGGCTCATCCGAGCATGTTGGACAGCGTGAAGGTGGATTATTACGGGGCGTTGACGCCGTTGAATCAGGTGGGTAACGTATCCACAACTGATCCCCGTACGCTGACAGTACAGGCTTATGAGAAGGCAATGCTGGACCCTATTGCTTCAGCGATCATCAACGCCAACTTGGGGCTGAATCCAATGAACAACGGTGAGGTTCTTATCATTTCTGTGCCGGCATTGACTGAGGAGCGTCGGAGGGATTTGGCCAAGCAGGCAAAGGCCGTTGGAGAGAATGCCAAGGTTTCTATTCGCAATGCCAGAAAGGACGCGAATGACGCGGTGAAAGCATCAAAAGACGATGGCGCAAGTGAAGATGCCATTAAGGCTGGAGAGGCCAACATTCAGACGCTGACCAACGATTTTAGTAAACATGTGGATGACCGAATTTCTGCGAAGGAGTCCGATATCATGACTGTTTGATGCGCTCGGTTGCTGCCGCGCGTGCCGCGCGGTCCAGCTCAAAGAGTTGATTTAAGCCGGGGTTACCAATCGGTGAAACCGAATTGAGTGTGTACTCGAGCACGTCGCTCATTTCGAGGAAAGCCAATTCGTCTCGCAGGAAAGCGGCCACGGCCATTTCATTTGCTGCGTTCAATACGCAAGGTGCGCTGCCACCGGCGTCCAGCGCGTCATAAGCCAGTTGAAGGTTGCGGAAGGTGGACTTATCTGGCTCTTCGAAGGTGAGGTTAGGGTACGCGGCAAAATGAAAACGAGGGAAGTCGTTCTTCATTCGCGCAGGATATCCCAAGGCGTATTGAATTGGCAGCTTCATATCAGGTAGGCCCAACTGAGCTTTGATGCTGCCGTCCTCGAATTGAACGCAGCTGTGGACGATGCTTTGCGGGTGGACAATGACGTCGATGTCCGAGGCCTTCACGTCGAAAAGCCAGCGTGCTTCAATTACCTCAAGGCCTTTGTTCATGAGGGATGCCGAGTCGATGGTGATTTTGGCACCCATGTCCCAATTTGGGTGCTTCAATGCTTGGGCTTTGGTGACGCCTGCGAGGCTGATTCGATCTCGGCCGCGGAAGGGCCCTCCGGAAGCCGTCAGAATGAGCTTTTCGATAGGGTTGTGCTTTTCACCTGCCAAACATTGGAAAATGGCACTGTGTTCGCTGTCCACAGGGAGGATGTCTACGCCCTTTTCTCGGGCTGCACGCATTACAATTTCTCCGGCGACAACAAGGGTTTCCTTGTTGGCGAGAGCGATGTGTTTGCCGGCTGCGATGGCGTTCATTGTGGGCTGAAGTCCGGCGAAGCCCACCAAGGCAGTGAGGACGATATCAACCCCTTCGGTTTCTACGAGCTGGGCGATGGCGTCTGGCCCTGAGTAAGCTTTGATGTTGTGTTCCCAAAGTGCGTCCCTGACCTTTTGGCTTTGGCTTTGGTCTGCGATGGCCACGGCATTGGGCTTGAACTCTATGGCTTGTTGAATCAAAAGGTCCGCATTGCGGCCTGCGGTGAGCACTTCGATGCGAAACCGGTTGGGGTGGGCGCGAACGACGTCGAGCGCTTGGGTGCCAATGGATCCTGTAGAGCCGAGTATTGCGATGCCGCGGCCTTGTCCAGGGTCAAATGTTTCGCTGAAGGGAACCTTTTCAATCACAGGAATCCAAGTTCAAGTTTGGCCTCTTCGCTCATCATGTCCTGCGTCCAAGTGGGCTCAAACACGACTTCTACGTCGGCGTCGACCACGCCTTCCATGGAGGCCACTTTTTCTTTGACATCGTTTGGAAGGCTCTCTGCAACGGGACAGTTGGGGGAAGTAAGGGTCATTTGGACATCGACCTTTTGGCCGCCGTCAACTTCTGTGAATTTGACCTCGTATATAAGACCGAGTTCGTAGATGTCTACGGGGATTTCGGGGTCGAAAATGGTCTTGAGGACCGTGATGACATCTTGCTGACTGGGCATGGGCGGAAGTTAGCTTCTGCGTGCGGCCAAAGCGGCGGCATACAGCTTCATCTGTTTGACCATACTGGCCAAACCATTGGAGCCGGTGGGAGACAAGTGTTGATGGAGGCCAATGGTGTCCAGGAATTGAAGATCGGCATCTGCGATTGCTTGTGCTTCTGCGCCCGAGAGGACGCGAACCATGAGGCCCACTAAGCCTTTGGTGATGATGGCGTCGCTGTCTGCGGTGAAGGTGACTGTGCCGTCGTGTTGCTCGTCGGCCGCAAGCCAGACGCGGGATTGGCACCCTTTAATCAGGTGTTCATCCGTTTTTTTTCCTGAATCAATTTCGGGGACGTCTTTTCCGAGTTCGATGAGGTGCTCGTATTTGTCCATCCAGTCATCGAAAAGAGAGAACTCTTCGATGACTTCACTTTGACGGGAGGCAATCAGGTCTGCGGACATGATTTAGTTAAGCATGTTTATGGCGCGCTCCAAGGCGATCACTGCACGGTCTATTTCTTCTCGTGTGGTATAAGCGGCAAAAGACATGCGGAGCGTTCCTGAGGACAGCCCCATATGGGCCATGAGCGGCTCTGTGCAGTGGTGACCGGTGCGCACCGCGATGCCTTGACCATCTAGCAGGGTGCCCAGGTCGTAGGGATGGTGTCCATCGACGACCATAGAGACCACCCCCACTTTTTGGTTTGCTGTGCCGATGACCTTGAGGTTGGGTATGGTCTCCAATGCTGATTGGGCATGATGGACCAGTTCGGTCTCGTGGTGGTGAATCGATTCGAGGCCGATGCCGTTCATCCAGTCTAAGGCGACCCCAAATGCAATGCCCCCTGAAATGTGAGGTGTTCCCGCTTCGAACTTGTGCGGGATTTCATTGTAGGTCGTGCCTTCAAATGAGACACTGTGAATCATTTCTCCGCCGCCTCGCCACGGGGGCATGGCATTGAGAAGTGCTTTCCGACCCCAAAGGAAACCAACGCCGGTAGGGCCATAGGCTTTGTGTCCGGTGGCGACATAAAAGTCGCATCCGATGGTTTGCATGTTAATGGCTAGGTGTGGCAGTGCTTGTGAGCCGTCTACAACAGTGATTGCGCCTGCGGCTTTGGCGGCCCTGCAGACGGCCTCTACTGGGTTGATGGTGCCGAGTGTGTTGGAGGCGTGTACCACTCCTACAAGCTTTGGTTCGTGCTGTCGAAGTGCTTGGTCGAGGTCATCCAAGTCAAGGGTTCCGTCCGGATGAACAGCGATAGGGATCAGGCGGGCCCTTTTTTCTTCGCACAACATTTGCCACGGAACGATGTTGGCGTGGTGTTCCATCTGTGTGACCAGGATGGTGTCACCCTCTGCGATGTTGGTCCTTCCCCAAGATTGGGCAACCAAGTTGATGGCATCGGTGGAGCCTGCCGTGAAGATGACCTCATCGGTGGTGTATGCACCGATGTGGTTGGCGATTTTTTGGCGTGTGCTTTCGTAGGCTTCGGTCGCGAGTTGTGCCAAGTGGTGCGCTCCCCGGTGGATGTTTGCGTGGTAATTGGACAGGTATTCGCGCTGCGCCTCAATGACAGCCAAGGGCTTTTGTGCACTGGCAGCATTGTCCAAATAAACCAAGGGCTTTCCATGTACCGTCCGGCTCAGGATTGGAAAGTCGCGTCGGATGCGTTCTGGAAGAGAACTGTGCGTCATTGTTATCGGAAACCGCTTCGCTAAGTAAAGGTTCAGTTTTCTCTGTCCCACGTGAAGTGAAGGAGGAATTCTCGATTGCCGCTTCCACCTTCAATTGGGGAGTCGATGGGAGGGCTACAGACTAGACCAGATTGTTCTGCTTGATTGATGCAATGCGCGAGCGCCTTTTGTCGAGCGGCTGGGTTGCGAACGACCCCCTTTCGGCTAAGGTTTTGAGGCCCAACCTCAAATTGAGGTTTGACCAAGGCGATTCCCCAGCCTTTTGGTTGCGTCCACTGCGGCAATCGATGCCAAACGTGGTCTAAGGAGATGAAAGACAAATCCATCACCACCACAGTGGGTGGAGGCTTGAGGGCTTTTCCGTCGAGGTCTTTCAAGTGGGTTTGTTGTAAATCAGCCACCCGATCATCTCTGCTGAGTGTGTGTGCAAGTTGCCCAGTGCCCACGTCGACGGCGTGCACGAATCTGGCCCCCCTCGAAAGGCAAACTTCTGTGAACCCTCCGGTTGAAGCCCCTAAATCGAGGATGACTTGGTCTTCCATACAAGGTGCGAAGTGATCGAGAGCTGCGATGAGTTTGAGTGCGCCGCGGGAGACCCAAGGAAAGTCTTCTTCCAGCATTTTGAGCTTGGCCTCAGGTGACACTTTTTTGCCGGGCTTTCGAACCTCGATGTCATCTACTAGGACGCCGTGGTCTGCGATGATTCGTTCTGCGCGGTGTCTGCTTGGCACCAAGCCCCGGTCCACGAGCAATCGATCGAGCCTCACAGGGTCCATCAGTTCCAACCAAGGCGTTCGGCGTATACCGATTCTAAGTGCTTTTGGATTTCTGGGCGGAAGCCATCGAGAACTTCAGCCAAGAAGGCTCTAACGAGGAGGTTGCGGGCGGCTGTTTCTGTCAATCCCCGCGAGCGCAAATAGAACAAGGCTTCATCGTCAAACTGTCCTGTGGTGCATCCGTGGCTGCAACGTACGTCGTCAGCGTAAATTTCAAGCTCTGGCTTAGAGTTTACAGTTGCCCTTTCGCCAAGGATGAGGTTGGCGTTGCTTTGGTATGCTTCGATGCGCTGTGCATCGGGGTGAACCATGATTTTGCCGTTGAACACAGCAGTGGCAGAACCGGAGGCTAGGCCTTTGTAGAGTTCGTCGGATTTGCCGTCTGGTTTGGCGTGGTCAATGCGGGTGTGGTGGTCGACAAACTGCCGACCGTTGGGGAGATAGCACCCGTGAAATGTGCTGTCTCCGTGTTGGCCATTCTGTTGGATGTGCAGGTCATTACGAAGCCAATGTGAACGGGCCGTGGCGGTTCTGACTTCGAGATGGCTGGAGGCTGCTTGTCGGAACTGATGGTGGCCAATGTGGTGGGCCTCACCTTGTTCGTCTTGAACGATTTCCATTGTCAGGTGCGCACGTTCTCCGATTTCGGCGGTGATAGCCGCATTGACCAATCCTGTTGCATCGTGATCGCATGTGGTCCAGAGGATCACTTGTGCTTTGGATTCTTGGCCCAGAATGACAAGGTGCTGGGGCTGGGCGACTGTGGTGCCCCCTGTCATGTGGTGGTGCAAGAGAATGGGACGCTCCACAGTGACATGGTCGTCCAAGAAAATGGCGCCACCATCTTGGGGGGCGGAGGCTTGAAGCGCCGCAAACCATTCGTCCTCTGCAAAGTGGTCGGATTCGAGTGTCTGGACCTTTTCGGGACATTGCGCCAAAGCGGAGGACAACGGGCCAATGAACATGCCCTGCCGGGTAAGGGCATTGCCACTTTGAAGGCGACCGTTGACGAATGTGAGACGATGGGCGTCGAACCCAGGTAAAACCTCAGGGGCTGGAGCAGGTTGGTCGTTCGCGCGGTGAAAGTTCAATTTCTGCAGTCGGCCTGTGCGGGTATACTTCCAGCGTTCGTCGCGAGTGGTTGGGTACGGGATACTTGCTAGGGCGGCTTTTGCTGCGGCTTGGCGTTTTGGTGCGACGTCGAGATGACCAGATTGTCGAACGGTTTTTAAGACCCGTTCCGCCATGGCATCAGATGGGGTTAGGGTCGTTTCGGTCATGCTTTTCCGGCTTGAGGCTCTACAATCCAGTCGTAGCCTTTTTCCTCGAGTTCGAGAGCGAGCTCTTTTCCTCCACTGTGGACGATTTGACCATTGGCAAGGACGTGAACATGGTCGGGCACGATGTGATCAAGCAGGCGTTGGTAGTGTGTGATGACCAGAAAGCTGCGGTTCGCGTCTCGCATTGCGTTCACCCCTTCTGACACGATGCGAAGGGCGTCGATGTCCAAGCCACTATCGGTTTCATCAAGGACAGCCAACTTGGGTTCAAGCATGGCCATTTGGAATATTTCATTGCGTTTTTTCTCTCCACCACTAAAGCCTTCGTTGACTGACCGGTCGCGCAACTTGCCATCCAATTCGACCAGTTGGCCGCAGGTTTTGACTTTGGCTAGAAAATCTTTTCCAGAGATGGGCTCCTCTTTGCGCTGTTCGCGAATGCTGTTGATGGCGCTTCTCAGAAAGTTAATGTTGGACACCCCTGGGATTTCTACTGGGTATTGGAATGCAAGAAAAATGCCCGCCACGGCCCGCTCTGTTGCGTCGAGCTCGAGAAGGTCAACGCCGTCAAAAGTGATGCTGCCTTCGGTGACTTCGTATTCTTCCCTGCCGGCAAGAATGCTGGCGAGTGTGCTTTTGCCAGAACCATTGGGCCCCATGATGGCATGGACCTCACCTGCGTCGAGATTGAGGCTCAGTCCTTTGAGGATTTCCGTGTCGCCAATACGGGCGTGTAGGTTGTCGATCTTGAGCATGGTGGGTAATCAGCCGACGCTGCCTTCGAGGGAAATGGTCAATAGTTTTCGTGCTTCCACGGCGAACTCCATGGGAAGTTTATTCAGAACCTCTTTGGCGTAACCATTGACAATCAGCCCAATGGCCTGCTCTTCAGTCAACCCGCGTTGGAGGCAATAGAAAATTTGGTCCTCCCCGATTCTGGAGGTAGTGGCCTCGTGCTCGACTCGGGCGGTGGGGTGCTTGGACTCGATGTAGGGGAAGGTGTGGGCTCCACTGGTGTCGGTCATGAGCAAGGAGTCACATTGCGAGAAGTTTCTCGCGTTTCTCGCACGGGGCCCCATTTGAACGAGGCCGCGGTAGCTGTTTTGACTGTGGCCTGCGGAGATGCCTTTGGAAATGATGGTCGAATTTGTGTTGGCACCCAGGTGAATCATCTTGGTTCCTGTGTCCGCTTGTTGTGCGTTGTTGGTCACAGCAACGGAGTAAAATTCGCCCACGCTGCCATCGCCTTTGAGGATACAGCTGGGGTATTTCCATGTGACGGCTGAACCGGTTTCCACTTGGGTCCAGCTGATCTTTGCCCGGGTTTCACAGATGCCTCGCTTGGTCACGAAATTGTAGACGCCTCCTTTGCCTTCTGCATCCCCGGGGTACCAGTTTTGGACGGTGCTGTATTTGATTTCAGCATCGTCTTTGGCAATGAGCTCTACACAAGCGGCATGGAGTTGATTTTCGTCGCGTTGAGGGGCCGTGCACCCCTCGAGGTAGCTGACGTAGCTCCCTTCGTCTGCAATGAGAAGTGTCCTTTCGAATTGGCCTGTGCCGGCTTCGTTGATTCGGAAGTAGGTGGACAATTCCATAGGACATCGTACCCCTTTTGGTATGTAGCAGAAAGATCCGTCGGTAAAGACTGCCGAATTGAGCGCGCTGAAGAAGTTGTCTTTGACCGGAATGACGGTGCCGAGGTGTTGCTGGACCAACTCGGGATGTTCCTGGATGGCTTCGCTCATGGAGCAGAAGATGATGCCCAGTTCGGAGAGTTTGTCTTTGAAGGAGGTTGCCACTGAAACGCTGTCCATCACAAAGTCAACAGCCACGCCGGACAGGCGTTTTTGTTCTTCCATGGAGATGCCAAGTTTGTCCATGGTGGCCCTTAATTCAGGGTCGACATCGTCGAGGGAGTTGAGTTTGACCTTGGCCTTTGGCGCACTGTAATAGCTGATTGCTTGGTAGTCTGGCTTGGCGTACTCTACATGCGCCCAGTCGGGTTCTTTCATCGTTTTCCAGACGCGAAAGGCTTCTAATCGCCACTCCAGCATCCAGTCTGGCTCATTCTTTTTAGCGCTGATAAGGCGAATCACGGCCTCATTTAATCCTGGAGGCGCCTTGTCTGCTTCGATGTTTGTCGTAAATCCGAATTCATACTCCTTCTTTGTGAATTCGTCCAGAAGTGGGTTCTCGTCTGCAGCACTCATGTCGAGGGGTTCAGATAGAGAAACTCTCTCCGCAGCCGCAGGTTCTATTGGCGTTGGGATTGTGGAACACAAACCCCTTTCCATTGAGCCCGCCAGAGTATTGAAGTTCTGTGCCGACCAGATAAAGGAAGCTTTTTCTGTCCACGACCACCGTGACGCCATTGTCTTCAAACCGCTGGTCTCCCTCTTTTTCTTCGTTGTCGAAGGTCAACTCGTACATCAGGCCGCTGCAACCTCCGCCCTTTACACCGACGCGGACAAAGCTGCCTTCTGGGCTGCCTTCTTCTGCCATTAGTCGCTTCACTTGGTCGCGGGCATTTTCGTGAATGGTGATCATGAGGTCTTCTGGGCTGAACAACATCCCCCTTTCAGGGGATGGTGCAAAGATAGCGCTGCTGTCCGGACAGGTTTTAAATAACGAACGTGAAAGTGTCTAGCGGGGCCAGTGAATTCAGGAGTTTGCGCTGAGTCCGTCCCAGCCTTGTGCCTTCAATTCGGTTTCCAGACCGTTTCGAGTCACTAGGGTGCGCTCCTCCCGGTCTTCGGTCAGGTGTCCAATAATTGAGAACATGGGGTGATTGCGAATGTCCTCAAAGCGGCTTTGGGGCACGGTGAAAAGCAACTCGTAGTCTTCGCCTCCGCTGAGGGCACACAATGTGGGGTCCAGGTTGAACTCTCGAGCCGTATCGTACATCTTTTCTGACATCGGAACCTTGTCTTCGTAAAGTTTCACCCCGCATTGGCTTTGGGCTGCGATGTGCAATGTTTCGGATGCCAAACCATCGGATATGTCAATCATGGCAGATGGGGTAAGCTCCAATTTGGCCAGTTCTTCTACCACGTCTGTTCGCGCCTCTGGCTTGAGTTGGCGCTCTAACAACTCTTCATGGCCGGATAGGTCGGGCTGTGCGCCTGGGGCCTCTTTGAACACCAGCTTTTCACGCTCAAGAATTTGCAGCCCCATATAGGCACCGCCCAATTCGCCGCTGACAACGAGGAGGTCCCCCGCTTTGGCACCGCCACGCAATACGACCTTTTCCTTGGAAGCGTCACCAATGGCGGTCACTGAGAGGGTAAGCCCCGACTTTGAACTGGTTGTGTCTCCACCCACGAGGTCTACCTTGTAGCGGGAACATGCGAGCTTGATGCCGCTGTAGAGTTCTTTGACCGCTTCGACACTGAACCGATTGGAAAGACCAAGGCCCACCACCACTTGCCGGGGGGTGCCGTTCATGGCGCAGATGTCGCTCAAGTTGACCACCACTGCTTTATAACCCAGATGCTTGAGCGGGGAATATGTGAGGTCAAAGTGGATGCCTTCGCAGAGCAGATCGGTGCTCACAAGGGTCCTGTGACCTTCAACAGGAGCCAAAACTGCAGCATCGTCGCCCACACCCACTTTTGTGCTGTCTTGGTGTGTTTCTAGGTTTTGGGTTAGCTCTGCAATGAGGCCAAACTCCCCCAACGTTCCGATTTCCGTGCGTTCCTCGTCCATGGGGCAAAAATAACCCCGGTCGAAATGGTTATCTTAGACGTAATGGATACTGTGCGCGTTTCTTGTCTTGTTGTCGCTTTTATGGGGCTTTGCTGGAATTTGAAATCCCAGACAGCAGTTGCCTTGCGAATTGATCACAAGGTTGGGCAATCGGAGGTGGCGAGCCCTTTGACGGTAGTCACACCTTCCGGGGAGTCGGTGGAGGTTGACCGGCTTGAGTACTACCTCAGCACGTTCACACTTATACATGATGGCGGACAGGAAACACCCATCCCGATGGCGTATGTGCTCGCCGATGGATTCACCGATGAGCTGCACCCCTTGGGCAGTGTTTCAGGTGTTCAGAATGTGGAGTCTTTAAAATTCCATGTGGGCATTGACCCAGACAACAACCACGCTGACCCAGCAGCTTGGCCAGCTGACCATCCGCTTGCGCCACAGGTTCCCAGCATGCATTGGGGTTGGGCTGCTGGATACCGCTTTGTCGCACTGGAGGGGGGGACAGTTGACGGCAACCTCGAGATTCATGCCCTCGGGGATGACAATCATTTTCCGGGTGCGACTGAAGTGGCGGCCTTTATCGAGAACGGTGTGCTCGTGTTGGATGTGGAGGCCGACTTTATGGGCTTCTTTCACCTCCTTACAGTGGGGTCTGGACTGATTAATCACGGTGAGGATGAGGAAGCCGTTTTGGTATGTAACAACTTGGCTGATCGCGTTTTTAGAGCGCCCGGTGCAGCCGATGTATCTGTTCTGTACGGCGATGTTTTGGACATCGCTTTGGTTCCCATTGAGCAAGGTGCAGAACTGAGTTTTGGGGCGCCATGTCCAGCTGGAACCCGTGTGGAGCTTTTGGACATTTTGGGGCGCACTGTACAGGAATGGGACGTAGCCCAAGGCCTTGGTCGGTTGCGGTTGACAGACGTGCGTCCCGGGGCATTTTTGATCAGTGTCCAGACGGCCAAAGGCCGCACCACAAGGCGTTGGATTCAGGGTTGATTCAATATTTAACTTTCTGATTCTAGTGCCCAAGTGCGAATGGCTTGGGCCACTTTGAGGCTGACCACTTTGAGTAATGCTGTCTCGTTGGCCTTTTTGATGGCATCGACGGTGCCGAATTCGGCCATGAGTTTTTGACGTGTGGCTGGTCCCACACCAGCTATGTCATCGAGAGCGCTGTGCAGCGCTGCAGCGCTTCGCCGCTTTCGATGATGGGAAAGGGAAAAACGATGTGCTTCATCTCTCATGCGCTGGATGAGTTTGAGAGACTCGGACCGTTTGTCGAGGTGGAGGGCTATGCTGTCGCCAGGGAAGTACAACTCCTCCAGGCGTTTGGCGATGCCGATAATGGCCACTTTTCCGAGAATGCCCAAGTCGTTCAATGCGCCGACAGCGCTTGACAGTTGCCCTTTTCCTCCGTCCACAATGATTAACTGCGGGAGTGATTTTCCCTCCTCCATAAGCCGTTTGTAACGGCGGTGCACCACTTCCGCCATGGAGGCGAAGTCGTCAGGTCCTTGGACAGTTTTGATATTGAACTTCCTGTAATCCGCTTTCGACGGCTTTGCTTTCTTGAAAACCACGCAAGCAGATGCAGGATGGGTGCCTTGAATGTTCGAGTTGTCGAAGCATTCGATGTGCACCGGCTTTTCTTTGAGATGGAGGTCTTTTTGCAGAGTCTCCATGATTCTGTTCTGGGCGGCTTCGGGATCCACTTGCTCCTGTTGCTTGCGCCTGTCTAGCATGGTGTACTTGGCGTTCCGTTCGGACATTTCTACAAGCCTAAGCTTGTCCCCGCGTTGGGGCACGTGGAGTTGGACGCCTTTGAGGGGCAGGTCGATTGGAAAAGGGGTATAAATCGTCTTGGAATTGGATTGGAATTTATCTCGCATCCTGACGATAGCAGTTTCAAGCAGTTCGCGGGTGTTTTCTGCCAGTTTGCGCTGAATTTCAGACGTGTGGCCCTGGATGATGGCACCATTTTGAACCTTTAAAAAGTTCACATAAGCCCGGGTGGTGTCCTCTACAATGGAATATACCTCGACATCGGTGATGCCTGCGTGAACCACGGTGTTTTTAGCCTTGTATTGTTGGACATAAGCCAACTTCCTTCTGAATGCCTCGGCTTCTTCGAAACGAAACTCCTCAGATGCGAGGCGCATCTGATCCTTGAGAGTTCGGATGACTTCGCTCAATTGCCCCTTTAGCAATTTCCGGATGGCAGAGATGGATGTTGCATAGTCTGTTCTGCTGGCTTCGTCCATGCAGGGCCCGGTGCATTTGCCAAGATCAGATTCAAGGCAAGACCTGAACTCGGTGATGACCTTTTCGGATTTGGCTTGTTTGATGGATACTGAGCGGCACGTATTGCACATCAACGGATAGAGGGACTTGCACAGTGTCAATACAGTGTTCATCGTCTTCACACTTGTAAAGGGCCCGAAGTATTCACTTCCATCTTGTATGAGGTTTCGCGTGGCGTATATCCTGGGAAAGGTTTCTTTTCTGATGACGATGGACGGGTAAGTTTTGTCGTCCTTGAGTTCGATATTGTATCGGGGTTGGTGCTCCTTGATTAAGCTGTTCTCCAGAAGAAGGGCGTCCACCTCGGTGGGGACGACAATGAACTGAATGTCTGCGATTTTTTGAACGAGTATTTGGGTTTTTCGGTTTTCGAATGTCTTCTTATTGAAATAGCTGGAGACCCGTTTTTTTAGGTTTTTTGCTTTGCCGATGTACAGCAATTTGCCCTCTCGGTCAAAGTGCTGGTAGACTCCCGGGCTGTCTGGGAGTCGTTGAAGGATTCGTTGTATGTGTTGTGTGGCTTCCATTCGGCAGCGCTGTGAGGTGAAAGTTACCTTCGGCAGCAATGTCTGAACTGAATCAGGGCCTTGGCCCTTCACAAGAACTGGTGACTGGCGCAACAGGTTTGGTCGGGACGGAGCGCCTTGCCTTTCGGTTGAAGCGCGGATGGCCAACTGTGGCTTTGCATCGCAAAGGCAGTAATGTCGGTCGCGTTGAGCGTGTTTTGCGCGAACGGCTGGGAGCTGAATTTGATTTTGCGTGGGATTCTCTTGAGTGGAGGCAGGCGGACTTGTTGGATGTGGGGGGGCTTGAAGAGGCCATGAAGGGGTGCGCTCGGGTGTTTCATGCTGCGGGCCGGGTTAGTTTTCAGCAAGGGGACGAAGAGGCATTGAATGCCGTTAATGTTGTGGGCACATCCAATGTGGTCAATGCCGCGCTGGCATCCGGTGTTCGCCGGTTGTTTCACATTTCGTCTGTGGCCGCATTGGGCCGGAGCACAAAGGACCTTGACACAGGTCATTTGTTGCCGGTGGTAGAGACGGCGGACTGGTCAGATGGGGCTGGAGCCACGCCATATGGTGTGAGTAAGCATGCTGCTGAAATGGAGGTTTGGCGAGGCGTGGCAGAAGGTTTGGAAGCGATTGTGGTGAACCCAACTGTGATTTTGGGTGATGCCCGTTATGGGGAGAGCTCGGGAATGGTTTATCGCAGAGCGGCAAAGGGACGCAGGTATTATCCGGTGGGTGGTGGCGGATTTGTTGGCGTGGCAGACTTGTTGGAGGTCTGTGCAGCATTGGATGCCGCAGCAGACTCCGGTCGAGAGGGCGTTATAGGGGAGCGGTTCATTGTGTCTGCCGAGGATGTCAGTCATCGTGATGTGATGACGTGGGTGGCCAATGAAGCTGGTGTGTCTGGGCCGACACTTCCGCTAAAGGGTTGGATGCTGACTTTGGCTTGGCGCTCTGCAGCATTTTGGTCTTGGTTTAGCGGCACTGCGCCCGTGTTAACCCGTGACCTAGCCAATAACACTTTGGATACGTACCGTTATGACACCGCCAAACTTTTTGGTGTTTTGCCCGGGTATGAATTCACCTCCATTCGAGATGTGATTCGCCAGGGCATGGCAAGGGGGGTGGGGTGATCAGTCAGATGGGCTTTCCATTGCGAGGGAGTCTAAATGCAATTGGATCTCTTCGATAAGAGCCGGCAGGGCTTCGGGCTGGCTGTACCACCAATTGTATGTGGCATTGAAGGCCGAATCTGTTGCGCCCGCTTCTTTGAGAATGCTGGTGCGGTATCGCGCTCGGGCTCGGTCGCGGTCCCCTTTGAGCATGTATTGTCTGTGGGCAGCTTCGAGTAGCTGAAGTTGGGCGTGAATTTTGACGAACTGTTCTTTTTCAATAAACCCGTTAGGAATGGGCGGTGTGTCTTGCGCTGGCCTTGGGTCACAACCGGTTGTGAGGGCGACGAGGGCGAAGATGAAGGGCAGGCGTACTGTGCTCATCGGGAAAACGTCAATCTCCGGCCAGCGTGGGATACACCATCGGCGGGTTCGACGATGTTTTCGCCGTCCCACACTTGGATTCCGTTGACCCATGTGCTGGTCACCTTTGCGGAAAACTGGTCGCCTGTGAAAGGAGACCATCCACATTTGCTGAGGATGCCGGACTCAGTAATGGTCCATGTAGAATTTGGATCTACGAGGACGAAGTCTGCGGCGAATCCCGCGCGGAGGTAGCCCCTGTTGGGAATGTCAAAAAGTTCGGCCACGCGATGGGCGGTCAATCGGGGGATGTCGGTCAGTTCAAGCCAGCCTTGGGCTACGCCTTCATAAAGTGCCACGAGGGCATGCTGGACAAGTGGGCCCCCTGAAGGAGCCTTCCAATAATGGTTGGCTTTTTCTGCGACGGTGTGTGGGGCGTGGTCGGTGGCGAGAACATCGATTGCGCCTCCAGGCTTGAGTGCGGCACGGATGGCGGCCCGGTCATCGGCTGTTTTTACCGCAGGGTTCCACTTGATTAGGGTCTGTCGCTCTGCATAGTCTGCGTCAGTGAACCAAACATGATGCGTACACGCCTCTGCTGTGATGCGCTTTTCGGACAGTGGTTTTTGCCCATCAAAGAGCCCGAGTTCACGTGCGGTGGAGATGTGCAGAACGTGCAGTCGAGCACCGGTTTGTGTGGCCAGTTCTACTGCTCGCGATGAGCTTCGGTAGCAGGCTTCAGCACTGCGAATCAGTGGGTGATGCGCAATGGGCACGTCATCACCAAACTCTGCCTTTGCTGCCGCTGCGTTTGCCCGGATGGTTGCCTCGTCTTCGCAGTGGGTGGCGATGAGCATGGGGCATTCTTTGAAAATGCCCTGCAACACAAGTGCGTCATCGACGAGCATGTCGCCAGTAGAACTGCCCATGAAGACCTTGACGCCACACACCCGTTTTGGGTCGGTTTTGAGCACCTCTTTCAAGTTGCCGTTGGACGCTCCCATATAGAAGCTGTAGTTGGCAGGGCTGACTTCGGCAGCGCGGTCATATTTCTCTTGGAGTAACCCTTGGGTCAGGGCCTGTGGCACGGTGTTGGGCATTTCCATGAAGGAAGTAATGCCCCCAGCGACTGCGGCGCGGGACTCTGTGGCGATTTCAGCCTTGTGGGTCAGCCCGGGCTCACGGAAGTGAACCTGGTCGTCGATTAGGCCGGGAAGGAGGTGAAGTCCTTCACAGTCGTGATGGTTGGCTTTTTGCGCTGCCGCCGCTATGGCTGGGTCTTCGTGGTGTAACAAGTTGGGCCCGACCGCTTGGATTCGGTCGCCATCGATGAGCAGGTCGCCATTCTCGCTTTTGCCCTCGTGGACCAGCGTTGCGCCGATGAAAAGATGGGTCATGCGTCTGAGGAGGTGTTGGGTTCGATGTTAAACCGGCGCATTTGGAGCACACCCCAGAAGGCCTCTCGGAAGATGTTTAGGCTCATTTTGGATGTTCCCAGTTCTCTGTCAACGAATGTGATCGGTACCTCTGTGATGGAGAATCCCAAGCGTTTCGCGTTGTACTTCATCTCGATTTGAAATGCGTAACCGATGAAATGGATGAGGTCCAATTGAATGGTGCGAAGGACTTTAGACCGATAGCATTTGAAGCCGGCCGTTGGGTCTTTTACACCTAGGCCGAGCACTGCGTTGACGTATAGTGAGGCGCCATAGCTCATGGCTATTCTATGCCATGGCCAATTTGATACGCCTCCGCCCTTGGTGTAACGGGAGCCGACGGCTACGCCAGCGCCATCCATGCAGGCCTCCCGGAGCCGTTCTAAGTCGTTGGGGTTGTGGCTGAAGTCAGCGTCCATTTCGAACAGATACGCGTAGCCCTTTTTAAGGCCCCATTCGAAGCCCTTGATGTAGGCTGTGCCCAGGCCCAATTTTCCAGACCGCTCAAGAAGGTGGATTCGACCTGAGTGTCGATTTTGAGCCGCCTGGACTAGGTCGCCGGTGCCGTCTGGTGAGCCGTCGTCAACCACAAGGACGTGAAAAAGCCCACCTCTTTTTGGCGTTAATGCCATCACCGTGTCAAGCATCTGGGTGATGTTCTCCTTTTCGTTGTAGGTGGGGATGATGACAAGGCTGTCCGACACGGCGCTGATGTTTTGAATCAAAAGGGATCACAAGCTCATTCGGAGCAGGTTGAGCTCTTCTCGGTCCAAGGCCCGCCAATGGCCTCTTGGTAGGTCTTTTTTTGTCAATGGCCCAAGGACGGTCCGGTCAAGCCGTTCGATGTCGTAGCCCAAATGTTCGAGTAAGATTGCGAGGGCTTTGGGTCGATTGGAGTGCATTTCGACACCGATTTCCTTGGGTTTTTTCGACTCGTCGATGAATTCAGCCGATGACGCTTTGATGAAGCCGCGCTCGGTCTCGATTCCTTTGACTATGTCTGCGAGGTGTTCGGCGCGGAACTTTTGGCGAAGGGTCACGTGGTATAGTTGGCGAAACTTGGTGCCTGAGGACCTCATTCTTTCAGCCATTTCTGGGTCGTTGGTGAAGAGCAGGAGGCCGGTGTCCATCCGTTCCATCTTGTCTACTGGGAGGAGCAACTCTCGCGTGGCATTTTTTACGAGGTCCATGACGGTGCGGCGTCCTTGTTTGTCGCCGGCAGTGCCCAAGAAGTTTTTGGGCTTGTTCAGGATGAGGTAATGCTTTTTTTCCGGCTTGATGCGCTGGCCTTCGACCACGACCTTGTCGGTTGGCTGGACTTTGGTGCCCAGTTCGGTGACCACGTTTCCGTTGACTGTTACGGCGCCTGCAGTGATGAGAATATCAGCCTCTCGTCGGACGCAAACGCCTGAGTTTGCTATGAATTTGTTCAGGCGGAGTGGGGCATCGACATCTTTCAGAGCGGGACGGCGCTTGGGCTTGGTAGAGTGCCTTCCAGGGCCGCGCTGATTCCGCGTGTCTTTGCTGTGTCCTTTTTTTTTCCCGCCTTGATGCCGTGTGGGCTTTGGTCCTTCTTGTGGGGTTTCAGAAAGGCTGCGGCGTGAGCCAAAGCCACGCTTTTCGCTTTCCGAAGAACCTGACCGGTTGCGGTTGGGGTTTTCTGAGCGTCCGGTGCGCTTAGGCCTTTGAGAACGGGAGCGGTCAGACATGGAATCGTGGGGTGCCGTGCGAAGATACGGCGAGGGTGTACTCTGGTTCAACGGCTTGGCGCGGTCCTGATGCGCTCATCAACTCCAAACTGGCCCTTCCTCCCAAAAAGGAAGGCGATCGTTACCCCTTTTTCTAAAAATGGCATGGCGTGTCTGGCGCGGCTTGCGTCAAGCAGGGCAGCTTCAGGCCCGCTGACTGCAGGGTTTTCCCCGCTTCGGTCAACAGAAGTCAAAAACCGACTGTCACCGATTTCGAGCCAACCGGATTGAATGCGCGCGAGTGCTCGAAACTGTCCGAATTGAACCCACGCGCCTGCAATGGCACTTCCACCCCAGCCACTGATGTGCCAGAAGTGCTTGCTTCTCGTCCCCATCCAGCGAACATCTGTGGCACACACCACCACCCCCAGACTGGCAGAACCTCGGAGGCCAAATCGCCATTTTTGATTGGCGGTATCCCAGGTCTGCCTGGTGCGGCTAGAGCGACCGAGTTCGATGTCGCGTTCGATGGCCAACCGGATGAAGTTCATGCCATCAGAATGTTCGAAGTTGAACTTTTCCGATGCCCAGTCGAAAGGAGACGATTGGTAGGTAAGGCTGTCGATTACGCCAGTTGCTTGATGAACGGCGTGTGGAACTTTGTATTTCAAATGGTCCCAACCCAAACTGACCCAAGTGGCACCGGGCAGGGCGTTTCTTTGGTTAATCCGGCGGCCGACTCTGGCGTTGAATTGGGGGTTGGTGAAGGCCGAAGGGTTGAGGTGGACCGCCGGGTCGAATTGTTCCGGCATGTCGGTTGCTTTGATGTCGTGCAGGGTAAGTTCGATGCCAGGGCCGATGAGGCGCAGGTCCGTTTTGCCGTATTCGGCGCGGTGGTATCCCCAATGTGCGTACCACTTTGCATTGCCTTTTGGTGCTGGTACGTAGCCGATGGCGCGCTCCATTTGGGTGCTTCCCGGCTGGGCCAGCGTTGGGGTCCCCGACAGAATCAGCAGTGTCGCAATACAGGTTTGCAAGCGGCAGTGAATTGCTAGACAACGGCTACACATGGACAGACAAAAGTAGCGTGGAGAGCGGGCTGAACGGGCGATGTTGGCAGCATGGAAACACAACATCAAGGACTTGGAAGATGGGGTGAGCGGGTTGCTTTGGAACACGTAGTTCGGAGAGGTTGGGAGGTGCTGGCCACGAATTGGCGAATTGGACAGCTTGAGGTGGACTTGATTGTGAAGGATGGCCCATGGTTGGTCATTGTGGAGGTCAAGACGAGAACCGAGCCGGTTCAAGCGGATTGGCATAGAATGGTCTCTCGAGCACAGCAGGGCAGGCTAATTAGAGCGGCAAGGGTGTTTTTGGCGCGCCATCCGGATCAAAGTTTGGAGGTGCGATTTGATGTCGTGGCTGTTCTCCGCAATCGGTATGGCCATCGGATTGTGCATACAGAAAGTGCGTTCTACCCCTTGTTGCCGGGCTTATGAAACGCACGATGATATGTGGGGATTGTCCACGGGCCACGTGCGAATTGGAGGTAATTCGCCGTTCTTTCGGTGTATGGAACAGCGTTCAGTCTACCTCATCATCATTGCCGTTCTGGCGATCACGTCGGGATATCTCGGGTATCAGGTCTCCCAACAGGGCGACACCATTGACGATCAGTCGGGTCAGATTATAGAGGGCAACCTTCAACGTGAAACATTGGAGTTGGACTTGCAGCGCCTCAGGTTCAGTTACGACACCATTCGAACCGAAAACGGATTAATGATGGCTGAGATGTCGGCTCAGCGAAGCGAGATAGAGGGGCTGATTAAAAAGGTTCGCGATCGGAATTACAGCGTATCCAAGCTTAAGAAGGAGGCGGAGACATTGCGGCGAATCATGCAGGGCTATGTGGTGACCATAGACAGCTTGAACCAAGCCAATATTGCACTGCAGACCGAGCGGGATGCCATGGCACAGCAAGTAAGCGACATCGAAGAGCGCAACTCGGATCTTCAACGCCGGCAGGCGAACATGGAGGGAATTATTGAAGCTGGTCGAACCCTCCAAGCGATGGACCTCGCTCCCACCGCTATTCGGGTCGCGTCCAACGGTTCACAGCGAGCGACGTCCCGTGCAAAGCGCGCTGAGATGATCAAGACCTGTTTCACGTTGATGGAGAACCGCATTGCTGAAAAGGGGGAGCGAACCCTTTTCCTTGAAGTGTTGGATCCGGGTGGGCGTTTATTGCCTCCTGGAGACCGGTCACCAGTGGCCATGGCGGGCGGCATCCCTGCTTCTGCTGCAAGGTCGATAGAGTACAACGGCGAGCGCATGGATGCGTGCATTTTCTTTACGGCGGCGGCGCCCTTTGTCGAAGGGGTATACACTGTGCACCTCGTGGATGGTGGTGAGCGCATTGCAACGACAGACCTCATTTTGCGTTGATTTCCAACTTTAGGTAGGGTTTGAGTCGCTTTATCTGACCAGTGTGACTTTGCCCGTTTGGCGCTCTCGGCCTTTGCTTGTCGGGTAGTGCATGACCCAAGTGTAGACACCGGGCATGACAAGGTGTTTGCCCGCCCCAACTCCACCGGTGCCGGAGGCGGTTCCCGGTCCACCTATGCCGCCAGTCCAATATGCACGTGGATCTTCTGTTGCCCAGATGCATTGCCCCCACCTGTCCCATATTTCAAGGCGGTATCCAGGCACCAAAGTCGCATTTGGTAGGCCTTGTAAATAGGTGCCTGTTCCGTTGAGCCAGTGGCTTTCTGGACGCCACCCATCGTTTAGACCATCGCCATCTGGAGTGAAGGCTGTGGGCACGTATACCGGATAGATGAATTGAACCTCAACCCTGTCGGCAGATTGGCATCCATTGGTGTCGATGACGTGGAGGGTGAAGATGCCGTCCTCTTGCAGAAGGACCTCGGGGATGAGGCAGTCATCGCAGGAGAGGGGGTCTGAGGGGTTCCACCAGATTGAATCGACAGGGCTGCCGTCCACTGATCCATATAGGAAGGTGGGCTCGAGCCATTCTTGGCGTTGGTCTGGACCCGCCTCCACGATTGGACGTGGCCAGATGAGCACGTCGACCTCGGCGGACGCGACGCAACCGTCTGCATCGGTGACGTAGGCAGTAAAGGTCTGTGAAGTTTCCGTGACAACTGTGGTTTGGGCGGCCGATGGATTGGTGACAAGGGCGCCTGGAACCCATTGATACGTGACGCCGCCAGTGGCGGATACAGCGAAAGGTTGGCCTGCGCAAACAGATCCACCGGGGCCTACGAAGGCTTCTGGGACGATGAGCTCGACGGTAACCTCATCTGTTCCTTCTCCGCAGAGGTTGGTGATGGTGACGGTGTAGGTCGTGGTTTCTTGGGGTGTTGCAAATGGAGTCTGGCTTGCGGGGTTGTTTAGTCCTGTTGTCGGAGACCATGACCATGAGTTGCCATCGGCCGCTTCCAGTTGCACAGACTGGCCAATGCAGAGGGGGACGTTGGGGTATATGTTGTTTCCGGGTGCACCGGGAACGACGTAGACGGTTACCCCGTGGAATCGTTGGCATCCTTCTGGTGTGGTGACGGTGACGGTGTAGGTTGTGGTCTCCAACGGGGAAGCAACTGGGTCGGGGGAATTTGGGTCTGAGAGCCAGTTGATGGGCTGCCAGTTGTAATCCCACCCGGCGGCTTCCGGTTGTGGGCTTGTAACGGAGAGTGGAGCTCCGTCGCCAAGGCAGATTTGGATGTCTCCGCCGATTTCCGTGGCCATGTCGACGACCACCACTGTGATTTCAATGGACTCGGTTCCGCAGAGGGTCACATCTGTTAAGGTGTACGTTGTGGTGGCGTCGGGTTCGGCGATGGGATTGGCAATGTTGACCGCTGAAAGGCCTGCTGCGGGGAACCAGCTTAGTGTCCCGTTTCCAGAGCCTTCGAGCTGCACGGATTCGCCGAGGCAGAGTGCGTTCACCGGGGGAACTTGTGGGTCGGCATTGGGCGCGATGGTGACCGTCACAAATGCGGTATCTGGTTCGAGGCACCCTGTGGTATCCTCCGCAATGACCTCCACTTCGAAGACACCATTGAGGCCATACAGATGAAGTGGAGCGACCTCGTTGCTGAAGGTGGCGTCGCCAAAGTCCCAGGTAAAGGCGGCTGGCCCTGCTGTGTTGTTCTCGAATTGTACGCTCTCTCCTTGACAGAATTGATCCGGCCCATCGACTTCAATGTCGGCATTGAGTTTCCCCAGATCGAATTTGAACACCCCCATGTTGCAGTTGGGGCTAGGGTTGTCAGGACTCCACGCATTTTCGGTGGAAGGGAAGTCATTCATGCCGCCACACCCCGCGCAAACTGCTTGATATACGGTTCCGTTTTGATCAAACCGTGAAGATCCGCCGTCCACATGCTCATTGGCAAAAGGGCCGCCAAAAAAGGTGGCGTAGACCAGCTCCTCAGCGTTGGGGGACAGCACGGCGAGGTAAAAATCGCTGCCGTCTGTGCTCGCTTGGAAAGGGTTGTCGGTGGTGGGGAGGCCGAAGGTGGTGCTGCCTGCGACGTCCGCCGTTCCTCCCGTTCCGTTGGTTTCCCCTCCCCAACCGCTGATGTAGACCTGTTCGCATTCGCTGACCAAAAAGGCGGTCGGGCTGAGGTCGATGGTGGTGGACCCGGTTCCAATGACGGTTTGCCATTCAATGGCACTCATGTCCGGGAGGAAGCACGTGATGTACTGCCCACTGCCGGGGTTGGCGTAAACGTTGCCGATGACTGGCATGCCGCCTCTTGCTTGACCATAGGCATAGGGTCGACCAGCTCCATCGCGTTGAACGAAGTAGACTTGGTCGTAATCGGTGAGTCCGTGGTAGGTTCCAAATTGCGCGGTCAGGTTGTTGGGTGAGGCGTTGAATTGTGCAATCCATCCTTCCGTGTTACCCTGAGGAGTGGGTTGTATAGAGCCGTTG
The DNA here is from genome assembly GCA_002720375.1 of Crocinitomicaceae bacterium. Taxonomy (GTDB): domain Bacteria; phylum Bacteroidota; class Bacteroidia; order Flavobacteriales_D; family Sanyastnellaceae; genus UBA8752. Next base: position 23,676 of record PBIE01000055.1, read on the forward strand.
GGCAGAGGGAGATTGGAGGACAGGCTGCCTCCTCCGACCAGAACCTGTAGGTTGTTCAAATTGCCAAAGCTGTTGTCCGGTGAGACTTCAATGCTGTAGGCGGCATCACTGGCAGAACCTCCGAACGTGCGCCCGCACAGTAGGTTGGAGAGATCGGAGGAAAAACCGGCGATGAGGGCGTCGTGAGCGCCTGCATTGGCTGGACTGTTAGGCATAGGCAGGTCTGTCGATGTGGTGGTGGTTGCAATCCACAGGCTGCCGTTTGGTCCGATGTCGATTTGACCACGGTAAAAGTCCCCAAAATTGGCGCGCAGGCCATTTGCGTTGTTGAGTCCGTCGATGCCGGAGCCCCCAAAGAATGTAGAGGCGTTCAGCGTGAAATCGCCACCGTCGAGGGTCAACAGATAGCAGTCGAGTCCATTGGGCTGGGGGTCTACGCCATAAATTGTAATGTCCACCGCGGGTCCGTTGTTGAAGTCGGTTTGGAAGGCGCCGGTGGTGGTCGGGAAGTCAGTGGATCCGGTGGTCCCGAATAAGGCGATTTGTCCCCAGTTTTCGTTGTAGGCCAAGCTGTGCGGTATGTCGGCATGGCTTCCACCGAGGTAGGTGCTGTACAAAAGATTGGACCCATCGGCACTGAAAACGGTCACCGCCGTGTGACTTACCCCATCCGCAAAGACATCCATGGTTGCCTCGATGGCGTCGGGGGTGGTTGGGTATCCGGGAGCAAATGTCACAGTTCCTCCGACAAGGGCGCCGTCAGGACCGTTGCTGGCCGTGGTCCCAAAGTTGTCCCCCGTGCTTCCCGCGAAGGTGGAGAAGGTGATTTCGGGGTCGATGATGAGCGGCCTTTGCCCGTCGTATTCGCCCAGTGAGAAACGCACTTCACCGTTTGTCAGTTGATAGTGGCAGGCCACGGTTTCGAGGGTGCCATCGTCACGCAGTTGGAAGGCAAAAGGGCGCGCCAATTCAGCCCAGAAATCAGCGCTTCTGTCGTGCAAGGAATGGATCAGTTGTAGCTCTCCTTTTGGACCAATACTGGGTTCCACGCCGCTGTAACGCCAGCCGATTTTCGATGGGTCTGCCCCGGGTTCTACGGTGAACTCGAAGGCGGCCCTTCCTCGGCGTGTGCCGCGCCACCGCAGTTGGATTCCTGACCAGATATTATCGGCGTTGATCATGGCGGCAGGTTGCACGTGTTCTGCCCATTGCGAGGGTTCATTGGACAAGTAGAAGTGTTGGCGGTCTGAGGCCAAGCCATGTCGATCCCAGTCTGTTGAACCTATTGGGGTTGCATCAATCCACTGAGATTGCCAGACGATGCCTTTTCGGGAGCCCGAGTGGTGATCTTGTTCAACAGATGTGTCCGGTGCCCATTGCCAACATGTCCACCCCTTTGATTCGATTTGAATCCCACCACCGACGACCTCAGTCCGATGTTGGATGTGGTTCGCCCACTGGCCGTCATTGGGAACGAACCGCACCTGCGCGGACACGACCCCTGTGGTCAGAAAAAGTATGGTCAGCAGGGGGCGCATCATCTATCGAACAAGTTCGGAAAGGGATTCGTTGCGGCCACGGGGCCATTACTTTCCATTCCACACCGTCTGTGGGCAAGACCCCACGGGGGCAGACGCGGTTGAAACGCCTATTTTTGCTGCCCTGACGGGTGCAACGCTCACCTGATCCACTCCCATTTTGCCTATACACTGACCATGGCCCAACAGGACGACCACCTCAAGCGCGTGATTGGACACGCCAAAGAATACGGCTTCGTGTTCCCTTCCAGCGACATCTATGACGGCCTCAGTGCGGCATATGATTACGGCCAACTGGGGGTCGAGCTCAAGAATAACATTAAGGCCTATTGGTGGACGGCTATGGTGCGCATGCACGAGAACATTGTCGGTTTGGATGCCAGCATTTTCATGCACCCGACCACGTGGAAGGCTTCGGGCCATATCGATGCGTTCAATGACCCGCTGATCGACAACAAGGACAGCAAGAAGCGCTACCGTGCGGACGTCCTGATCGAGGATCACATCGGCAAGATTGAGGCCAAGATTGCCAAGGATGTCGCTAAGGCGCAAAAGCGGTTTGGTGAGGCTTTTGACAAGGAGCAGTTCCTCGCTACCAACGGAAACTGTGTTCGCCGAAAGGCAGAGATTGAGGACATCAACGGTCGTTTTAAGACCGCTATGGACGCCGAGGACCTCGATGCGGTCAGGCAGCTCATCGTTGATTTGGACATCAAGGATCCGGAAACCGGGTCGGCCAATTGGACGGATGTTCGTCAGTTCAACCTGATGTTCAAGACAGAGCTTGGCGCGGTAAGCGGTGATGCAGGTTTGATATACCTCCGTCCGGAGACCGCCCAAGGCATTTTCGTGAACTTCCTCAATGTGCAGAAGTCAGGCCGGATGAAGTTGCCGTTTGGCATTGCGCAGATTGGCAAGGCGTTCCGCAACGAGATCATCGCCCGCCAGTTCATTTTTCGGATGCGTGAATTCGAGCAGATGGAGATGCAATTCTTCGTCACGCCCGGCACACAAGGTGAGTGGTACGAATACTGGAAAGAAGCGCGGATCAAATGGCACAAGGCCCTAGGCTTGGGGGATGACGCTTATCGCTTTCACGACCACCTGAAGCTGGCCCATTATGCTGACGCAGCATGTGACATCGAGTTTAATTTTCCAATGGGATTCAAGGAGTTGGAGGGCATACACAGCCGTACGGACTTTGATCTGTCCGCCCATGAGGAGCACAGCGGAAAGAAGTTGCGGTTCTATGACCCTGAGAAGGAGGAGAGTTATGTGCCCTATGTGGTTGAGACGTCCATTGGCCTTGACCGCATGTTCCTCGCTGTCTTGTCTAATGCGCTTCGTGTGGAGATATTGGAAGACGGCTCCGAGCGCACGGTGATGCGAATCCCAGCGGCCCTCGCTCCGGTCAAGCTGGCCGTATTGCCCTTAATCAAGAAGGACGGGCTGCCTGAGAAGGCACGAGAGATTATGAATCTGCTCAAGCTGGACCACAGCGTTCAGTTCGACGAGAAGGATGCTATCGGACGCCGTTACCGCCGCCAGGATGCCATCGGAACACCGCTTTGCATTACCATCGACCATGACACACTGGAGGACAACGCAGTGACGCTCCGGGACCGGGACACTATGGAGCAGGTCCGGGTGCCCATCGCTGAATTGTCAGCGCGTGTTGCTGATCGCGTTGGTTGGTCCACTTTGTTTTCTTGACCCCACTGATTGCTCATGGAGACAACTTTACCCAATACAATGCCGTTTCAAAATCGAACTTTTGAGGGTGTGCGCACCTTGATTCGAGTCGATTTCAACGTTCCAATGGGGGAGCCAGGGGATGATGGCAGTCGGGAGGTAACCGATGACACGCGAATACGCGCCGCATTGCCCACCATTCAGCATGTTCTGGACACTGGGGGAAGTGTGGTGCTGATGAGCCACCTCGGCCGGCCCAAAGGCCGAGATGCAGCATTGTCTTTGCGTCATATCGTCTCGATCTTGGAGCGGAATTTGGGCCGACCTGTGGCGTTTGCACCTGATTGTGTTGGTGATGAAGCATTGGAGGTGACCCAATCTTTGGTTGCCGGAGAAGTGGCTTTGCTTGAGAATCTTCGCTTCCACGGAGAGGAGAAGGCGGGGGATGAGTTTTTTGCGGGCCAGCTGGCGGAAAACGGCGACTTTTATATCAATGATGCCTTTGGCACTGCGCATCGCGCCCATGCCTCCACCGCCATCATTGCCAAGTTCTTTCCCGAGGACAAGGCGTTCGGATGTTTGATGGAGGGTGAGGTCAAGGCGTTGGAGCAGGTGCTTCGCGGGGCAGAGAAGCCAGTCGCTGCTGTTATTGGTGGCGCGAAGGTGAGCTCCAAACTTGCGGTGCTCAAAAACCTCTTGGATCGCGTGGACAAACTGCTCATTGGCGGCGGCATGGCCTACACGTTTGTGGAGGCTCAAGGGGGTGAGGTTGGTGGCTCCTTGGTGGAGCCAGATATGCATGCAGAAGCCCTTTCACTTCTCGAAGCTGCCAAGGAGAAAGGTGTCGAGGTGCACTTGCCATCAGATACGGTGTGTGGAGACGGGTTTTCTCCAAATGCCAATAAAGCCACTTATCCTACCGGGGCGATTCCGAGTGGTTGGCAGGGGATGGACATTGGCGTGGAGAGCCGCGCTTCTTTTGTTGGCGCATTGGATGGTTGTCGCACGATTTTGTGGAACGGCCCAATGGGTGTGTTTGAGTTTGACCGTTTTGCCGAAGGCACCAAGTGCATCGCTGAGTCCATTGTCAAGGAGACGGGCCAGGGGGCATACACGCTCGTTGGCGGAGGGGACTCTGTTGCAGCAGTCAATAAGGCGGGATTGGCTGACCAGGTGAGTTATGTGTCCACAGGAGGGGGCGCCATGCTCGAGGGCCTAGAAGGAAAAACTTTACCTGGGATTTCAGCGATCTTGGACACCTGACCAAAGTCATCGTCAAGAATCTAGACGACAGCGAAGTGTTTCGTGTACATTAAGGAGACCAATGCGTTTCCTTTTTATTCTCTGCTGTTTGGCCTTGCCCTTTGCCTTACAAGCCCAGACAGAATTGCTCGGCGGAGCTCCTTTGTCTACGACGACACCCACTTTTGCCGCACAAAATCACAGCGCACCTCCGGGAGGGCTTTGGGCCAATCCTGCCGCTCCATTGCCCACCAATGCTTGGTGGCAAAACATCGTCCTCGGAACCGGAGGATATACCATCAACACTTTGCCATATCAGGTGCAGGTCCATGGTGATGGGTTAAAATTTGGTTTTCCAGACAAGGTGGTCGCCGAGAACTTCATCTTCACATCTTTTACTGAGAACCTCAGTTTTCGCGCAGTGGAAGGGCTTCCAGGCCATCAGGTTTCTGAATATGGTCCGCTGCATGTGAGTTTGGATTGGGGAACGGGAATGGGTTCAATGCACGTGGACCTGGTTCGGGGCCAGCCATACATGACGGCCCATTACAACGGCTTGACCCCTCGGGTTGGGACTGTCCATGCCATAACGGCTCTCAATGGAGGGGTCGGCTCCCAAGCAGTAACGGACACCCGTTTTGAGGTTCAGATGAACAATGGACAAACTTGGGTTTTGTATGCCTCAAGTCCCTTGACCTTATCCGTGAACAATGGGTCTTTAACGGCCAGCAGCGCTTTTACGGGCTCTTTGAGGGCGGCGTTGTTGGACGGTGTTAGTGATGCTGTTTTGGATGCCCATGCTGGTCGAATTCCCACCAGAGGAGACGTGTCCGTCACCGCAGCCAATGATGTCGGTACCATCGCGTTTCAGTGGGAAGCGGAAGGGGTTGGTCCGCTTTTGATGATGGCCCTGCCGCACCATATGGATGTATTGGTCTCACCTGCATCTACGACTCTCATCCGAAACACGCTTAAAGGGGACATGACAGGAATCTCTGGGGAGGATTGGACCATGGAAGAACCACTCACGACCATTGGATTTGAGTCTGCGAATCCGATTGCACCGAATCTGGAGCAAGAGGTTCGCGATGCGCTTGTGGCGGATGTAAACTTCCAAGTTTTGGCACCGGACCCGTATTTCGGAGGAAAGCAATTTGCTGCCCTTGGCCGCTTGGCTGTCATCGCCGATGAGCTCAATGAGCCCGTCTTGGCCGCTCAAGTAAGGACCAACCTCGGAAATGCACTGGAAAATCGATTGGCAGGGTTGGATGGCGACCCATTGATTTACGATCAGGATTGGGGAGGTCTTGTGGCGACTTCTGGCATCAGCAACCCTGCTGCGGCGTTTGGGCAGGGCTACTACAATGACCATCATTTCCACTACGGTTACTGGATATATGCAGCAGCAGCGATGGCCAAGGATAACCCTTCATGGGTCGCTGAATGGGGTGATGAAGTCATGGACTTAATCAGAGACATTGCGGAGCCCTCAGGGGCCGACCCTCATTTTAGTTTCATGCGAAACAAGGATTGGTTTGTGGGGCACTCCTGGGCTGCAGGCTTATTTGAATTTGGGGACTCCCGCAATCAGGAGAGCACTTCCGAAGCCGTCAATGCGTGGTATGCAGTTTACTTGTATGGCCTGGCCATCGGCAATGACCGTTTGCGTGATTTGGGTCGGGTGATGCTGGCCACAGAATTGCGGTCGACGTGGAAGTATTGGCAGATTAATGAAGGAGAGGGGATTTATCCTGAGCCGTTTGCTTCCAATAAAGTGGTGGGCATTTTGTGGGGCACCAAGGTCGACCACGCCACGTTCTTTGGCGCCAACCTCGAGTTTATCCATGGCATTCAGATGTTGCCATTTACGCCGATTACTGAGGAGCTTTTGCGGGCCGAATGGATTGAAGAGGAGTACCCCGTGGTGTCCACGGTGGTGAACGACCCCAACATCGGTGAAGGTTGGAAGGGGTTCATCTATATGGCTCACGCGGTGATTGATCCAGTTGCAGCTTGGTCTGAGGCAGCCACCTTGACGGGGTACGATGATGGCAATACCCGAACCAACACATTGTATTGGCTTTCTACACGGCCAGGTGCAGAGGCCATTGATGGTGGAGGAGGTGATCCTGGAGGGGGCGGGGGTTCTGTCGCCGGGTGTACCAGCCAAGACGCGGTGAACTTCAGTCCAAATGCCACGGATGATGATGGGTCGTGTTTGTTTCCCGTGACGTTGTCTGTGGACATGAGTAACCCCGATTCCCCGGAAGGCCCTATGTATCTCGCTGGAACATTTAATGGTTGGAACGCTGCGTCTGATCCGATGTCCAATGAGAATGGAGACGGGGTTTGGACCATCACCATGTTTTGGCCTGCGGGGATGCATGAATACAAGTTCACCACTTTTGATTGGGGGCAGTCCGAGCAGTTTGCTGGAGGTGAGTCTTGTACAATGACAACGGGTGAGTTTGTGAACCGCGTGCTGACTGTAAATGGCGCGATAACACTGCCCGCTGTCTGTTGGAACAGTTGCGAGCCGTGTGCTGGGGGTTGTCCAGTGGACATCGATGACGATGGGATTTGCGATGACGTTGACCCCTGTGTTGGACAGTTGGACGCTTGTGGTGTTTGTAACGGATCGGGTGCCGTCTATGAATGTGGCTGTGAGGACATCCCCGCTGGCGATTGCGATTGTGAGGGCAATGGCCCGGATGCCCTCGGGGTTTGCTCCGGCGATTGTCAAAGTGATGCCAACGGCAATGGGATTTGTGATTCAGAGGAATTGCCCGGATGTACCTATGATGGCGCGGTGAACTTCAACCCGGTTGCCACGATGGACGATGGCACGTGTGTCTTTGGAAGTGGGCCTTGTGCTGAGGACGTCAATGGCGATGGTCTTGTGGGCGTTTCGGACATCCTTTTGGTTCTGTCCTCCTTTGGGCAGACCTGTTCCCTTTGATAGGAGGGAACGGAAGGTTAAGAAAAAGACCCGGCAATTGCCGGGTCTTTTTTGTTGGAGGTCTGGAGCGGATTCGAACCGCTGTAGCAGCTTTTGCAGAGCTGAGCCTAGCCACTCGGCCACCAGACCAGGTTTTTTCCCCAATCACAGCGGGGAAGCAAATATACGGCAGTCCTCCCGCAGGGTTTCATTGCATCTATTTTTCCTGTTGTGAAACGACTTGAGGACAGAAGACAGAACTGGCGGAGCGCCCCTGCTAATGTGCTAACATTCATTAATTTGGGTGCGGGGGCCTTGGTGTGTTGGTGGGCGGCATCTGAATTTGATTTGGGTTGGGCACCTGCAGAATGGCTCGATTCTCTTGGTTGGATGGAGCGTTGGATGGAGGGAATTGGGACCGAGGAGCGGCGCGTAGCTGGTATTTTATGGCTTCTTGTTGTTTGGGGCTTGGGTCAATTGTGTGATTTGCTTGATGGAGCGGTTGCTCGAGCAATGGGGGCGGACGGGGCGCAGGGCGCGATGTTGGATTCTATGGCGGACTTGGTTTCTGCTGGGCTGGCCCCGGCGTTTATTGGCATGGCGTTGATGATGGAGTGGCGGGCAGCTGGAGGCTTGTTTCCCGGGCTTGAGTGGTCTCCCGTTCTCGCGTTGTTGGTCATGATGGCCGGAGCCTGGCGCTTGGCACGGTTTGCACGAGGGTTTGGTGGCCCCCAGGATGAGCGGTTTGACTTTGCTGGCATTCCTGCTCCTGTTGCTGCTCTTTATTGGGGTATGGTCCTTTTGTTGTGGGCTGAAAGGGGCGCTGATTCGTTGGGTTGGATTGGTTGGTTGGGGGCCATTGGTGTCACGCTTTTGCCGTTGGGCATGGTGTCCAGGTGGCCTCAATTCGGCTTCAAGACATGGGGCCAAGACAAGGCGATGGACCGAATGCGAATCGTCTGGTTGATTGCGGCGGTTGGATTGGTGATGGGGATGGGCGCTTTTGGCGGAGTGCTTGCCCTAATTTCGTACCCATTGACGGCTGCACTGTTCATCCGCCTCCGTCCTTCGACATAGCCCATGGTTTTTCACGCTGCCATAGACATTCTGCCTCTACCCGCTCTTCTTGACCCTCAGGGCAAGGCGGTTTCCAACAACTTGCCGAACATCGGCCTAGGCCAGCTTACCAATGTGCGCATTGGTAAACACATTACCCTCGACATCGAGGCTAAGAGCCGAGGGGAGGCTGAGCGACTTGTCGGTGAGGCCTGCGAGAGGCTTTTGTCGAACCCCATTATGGAACGGTTTGAATTCCGTGTCTTTTCCGCCGAAGAGGCCGCCCTCTAATCGATTGCCTTGAGCAGGCTCTCTTTTGGGCTACTTTTCGGAGTCCAATTCGATTTCATGACTCGACTTCTGTCCCGCGCTTTTGCGCTGAGCGCCCTTGTCGCGCTGTCTACGGCTGTTTTGTTTACAGCCTGCCAAACCTCCAACGATATGTCTCAATCTGACGATGCTGTGGCCCCCGTGGCCAAGAAGGTGCCTTTTGAAATGACCTTGCACGGGGACACCCGGGTCGACAATTATTTCTGGATGCGCCTGAGCGATGCTCAAAAAGAAGCGGAGACGCCTGATGAGCAGACACAGGATGTCATCGACTACCTCGAAGCTGAAAATGGGTACATCGACGGAAAATTGGCACACACCGAACCGCTTCAGCAGAAGTTGTTCGATGAAATCGTAGGCCGAATTAAAAAGGATGACAGGAGTGTTCCGGTCAGAAATCGTGGGTATTGGTATTACACCCGATTCGAGGACGGAAAGGAATATGCCATAAGCTGCCGTAAGAAGGCTGGAGATGAGGTTAAGTATGCGGACTGCTCAGGGAAAGAGGAGGTCATGCTCGACCAAAACACACTCGCTGAAGGACACGATTACTTTGCTGTTGGCGGGATGGGAGTCAGTGATGACAACCGCTTGCTTGCGTTTGGTGTGGACACCGTAAGTCGCCGCCAGTACACGGTTCACTTCAAGGACCTCGTGACAGGAGAGATGCTCGCTGATGAGATTCCCCTGACCACGGGTGGGGCGACGTGGGCGGCCGACAACAAGACGGTGTTCTATACCCTCAAGGACCCGCAGACCTTGAGGAGTTTCCAAGTGTATCGCCACGTTCTGGGCACACCTGTTGAAGACGATGTGCTCGTATTTGAAGAGAAGGACGAGACCTTTAGTTGTGGCGTTTACCGCTCTAAGAGCGACCAATATCTGGTGATTTACACCTCACAAACGTTGTCTCAGGAATACCGGGTGATCAGGTCGGATGATCCCATGGGCGAATGGAGTGTCATTCAGCCCCGCGAGCGCGATTTGGAATACGGCATTAGCCATTACGGGGACCACTTCTATATCGTGACCAATTTGGATGCCAAGAATTTCCGTTTGATGAGGACGCCGGTAGGAGCCACAACAAAAGACAACTGGGAAGAGGTGATTGCACACAGGGATGATGTGTTTCTCGAGGGCATCGACATCTTCAAGGATTACCTCGTGGTTGAGGAGAGGAAAAATGGCCTGAACCAGATTCGCATCCGGACTTGGGATGGGGCCAAGGACGATTACCTCAGTTTTAACGACCCTGCTTACACAGCGTACACGAGTTCTAACCCGGATTTTGACACCGAGATTTTGCGGTTTGGATACAGTTCGATGACGACGCCTAGCAGCACCTACGACCACAATATGCGCACGGGAGAGCGTATCCTACTCAAGCAGCAGGAAGTCGTGGATGAGAACTTTTCTCCGGAGAACTACGCTTCTGAGCGCCTCATGGTTGAGGTGCGGGATGGGGTTAAAGTTCCGGTGAGCATGGTGTACCGAAAGGGAGTTGAGCGCAGTGGAGAGAACCCGTTCTTGCTCTATGCATACGGCAGCTATGGCAGCAGCATGGACCCCTACTTCTCCAGTGTTCGCCTCTCACTGTTGGACCGTGGATTCGTTTATGCCATTGCGCACATTCGGGGTGGTCAAGAGATGGGCCGCCACTGGTATGAGGATGGAAAACTGCTCAAGAAGCAGAATACCTTTAATGACTTTGAGGATGTCGGCCGTGCGATGGTGGACATGGGGTACACCTCGCCAGAACACCTCTATGCCATGGGTGGGTCCGCCGGGGGCTTGCTGATGGGAGCGGTCATGAACCAAGCTGCCAGTCTTTTTAATGGCGTCGTCGCTGCTGTTCCATTTGTAGATGTGGTGAGCACGATGTTGGACGAGACTATTCCGCTGACCACGTTTGAGTGGGACGAATGGGGCAACCCTGTCGATGAGGAGTACTACCACTACATGAAGTCATACAGCCCTTACGACCAGGTCAAGGCACAGAATTACCCCAACACCTTGGTGACCACTGGGTATTGGGACAGTCAAGTGCAGTATTGGGAGCCCGCCAAATGGGTGGCCAAGTTGCGCGAGCTGAAGACCGACGACAACACGCTGCTTTTCCATACGAATATGGACGCCGGTCATGGAGGCCAATCAGGGCGTTTCCGTCGTTACAAGGAGACTGCCTTGGAATATGCATTCATGCTTGACCTCGAAGGGATTCAAGACTGACTTTCGACGTTGAACATTGGATGCGTCAGTCCTTTCCGACATCGAAGGACTGCTGAAACCCTGGTTGTCTCTTGTCGTAATTTGTTTTGATGTACTCTCTTTCTGCTTCATTGCGTCGGAATTGCCGTTGTGTGTGGTTGTGGACCCTCGCGGCGATGGTCGGTGCCGGATGCCAGACGGTTCCCGAGGATTTTACTGTGTCAGCGTGGACCCCAGTTGCAGCAGTTCCTTTGGTGGATACCCGCTTTGACCTTTCGGATGTTTTGGAGGTGCTGATAGACAGCTTGGATACTGTGCCTGTTGGCGTCATGTCCAATGGGGAGCTTGCGTATTATCACGAGCAGAACTTCAGCGGGTCAATCGCGGAAGAGTGGTTGATTCTTCCGTCATATGGGGCTGCCTCATCGTTTGTTCTTGGCGAAGGCGAAGTTGCGGCTTTGAATTTGATGCCGGAGGGAGGGTCTGTTTCTTTTCAGGATGACGTGTCGTCGGCGTTTGAAATCACACAGCCGCAGGATGCGATTCTCAATCGGGTGGACTTGTCTTCGGGAGCATTCACTTTCACGTTGACCAGCACGATGGGGGACGATCTTTCTGGGGTGGTTGCTATTCCGGGCTTGGTCGATCCTGATGAGGTCCCATACGAGGTGGTGTGGAATTCGGGTCAGTTCACGAATGGCTCCTTGGTGGTGTCGCAGGATCTTGATGGATGGAGTCTCCTTCCAGATCAGAGCGTGGATGGCACCAACATCATTCAGGGAGAATACACTTTCACGATGGTCAACAACCCCGAACACGACGCTGTGGAGGGCGAGTTTTTGAGTTGTGATTTTGTTTTGTCGGACATGGCATTTGAGCGAGTGGAGGGCGATTTTGGGACTTCGGACATTAATTTGGAGGAGGAAGCGGTGACTTTCGCCCTGTTCGACGATCGCTTCACCACTTCGGGTTTGGAGATTGAGCGCGCTTCTCTCCGGCTTGAAGTGGAGAACGGCTTTGGGGTCGATGCGTTATTGGATTCGCTGGACTTCACCTCTTCCGCGGAGGGAACGGCAGACGTTGTGTTCGAAACGTCTGCGGAAGGTTTATTCGTTCCATCGGCTGAAGGCAGTTCAGCATCTCCAACCTTGGTTGTCTGGGAGATCGACGAGACCAACAGCAATGTGGTGGACTTTTTCTCAGCCCAGCCCAGAGACATCGACTTGAACATGCGCATCCGATGCAACCCGGAGGGTTCCGTTGGGTCAAGTGGCAATTTCCTCGACGGGGATGGTTTTGTTTCTGCCCGGTTGATGACTGAAATCCCATTGTCGATTCGCGCCGAGCAGATTGATTTTGTGGATACTGTGGATGTGGACATTGAGATAGAGGAGGAGGCCCAATTGGACTCTGCGGAATTGAGGCTCATACTGCACAACGGTTTTCCTTTTGAGGTCGCCATTCGCGCATCGTTTCTCAATGCCGACGGCGAGATTATAGACAGTTTATCTACCGAACCTTTGGATTTGTTTACGTTGCCGGCAATGGATGTAAACCAAGTTCCAATTGAGCCGGGCATTTTCGTCTACGACTTCTTTTTGGACTGGGAACGGGCCGAAGGCCTTCGCTCTGCCGAACGCGTGGTGATGGAAGCGTGGGTGGAAACAGCGGATGCCCAAATCGGGGAGTTTGTGAGGATTACCGAAGAACAGGGCTTGCGCATGGAGCTTGGCCTTCTGGTGTATGCCAAAATTGACCTCTGAGATGAAAAATTTGTCTCTTGTTTTGATGTGTGCGGCTTCGTTGTTGGGGGATCAAATGTGCGCCCAGCTCGGCGCATTAGAGATGTCCCCGGAGTGGGGTCAAGCTGGTTGGTCAAATCCGGCCATTCTTCATCCTTCAAGGACGGTTTTGACGCTGGGAGGGCTTTCTGGTGGACAAGTGGATGTCTTGCATTCGGGACCTGCATTTTTGGATTTTGTATCTCTGGAGGGGGCCATCAATCCTAACGCCTTTCTCGAGCAAATGGACACGGTTGAGTTTATAGGTGTTCGGTCTGAGGTTCCACTCTTCGGAATTTCTGTGCGGGATGACAACCGGTTTGAAATCCGTTATCGCAGTCGCCTTGTTGTGGACCAGAACTTCAGTTACGATCGGGATTTGCTTTCTGTTGGCTGGTTGGGCAATGGCCATCACGATATGATTGGACGGCCGCTGTCTTTTTCGGGAATGGGTGTGGATGCCCAGGCCTATTTTGATCATGGTCTCAGTGTAGGTGCCATGGCCAAGGAGAACCGACTGTGGCTTGGTTGGGGAATTCATATCCTCAATGGACTGGCGGCTTTTCAGACCGAGACTTTTGAGGCGACATGGACCACGGATTCGCTGGATTACAGTTGGACGCTGGACGGTGCTGCTACGGTCAATTCAGCGGGACTCAACTTGGACTCTTTGGTTTCTGGGAGCACCTTGGCGGTGCCGGGGGATGGGGGAATTCCACCGGCGCTCGGGGCCGGAGTGGCTTTTGACTTTGGTTTCTTGTGGCGCTTGAACCCCAAGTTTGATCTCGAGGGTTCGATGGAGGGGCGCGGCTCAATCCGGTGGCTTGAGTCCGTTTCCCGAAAGCAGGTGGATCCAGGAGCGTTTGTTCTCCAAGGATTGGATGCTGTTGAATTGGTTTCCAACGCAGATTCTCTGGTTTTTCCGGACTCTTTGGAGTCCATGCTCGAAACGTGGGCGGAGGACATGGTGGACTCTCTGATGAACACCTTTGATCCGGATGCCGCAGAAGGCCTCGTGGCTGCCTTTGATACCCGGGTTCAGGAAACTTGGCGGTTGGGCTTCCGTTATCGTCCGGTGGCGTCTTTGGAGTTCCATGCACTGGCGTATCGGCAGTTTCGTCTCGGCGGGAAGATGGACGGGTTCCTGTTCGGATTGGTCCATCGGATTCGCAACAACATTGCAACCCAATTGCAAGGTCAATACGTGCAAGGCCGATGGTCGTGGGGAGCGGGTCTTTCTATGCGCGGCGGCCCGTTTCGGGTGTCCGTCAGCGCTAGAAATGTGGCGGGAATTCTATACCCCTTGCAGTCGGGGCATTGGAGTGGTCAAGTGGGTTTGACAGTTGAATTTGGACACGCCAAAGACAGGGAAAAAAGGAAGAAGGAGGAGCCCGCTATGGGAAAGGGAATGTGGCACTAAATCCCTGTTGAGGAAAGACTTTCCAATCCCAATTGGATGAACAGGTTCTCAAGGGAGAAGTGTTCAGGTTGGTGATGAACGGCAGTCCATCCGGCGTTGGATGCGCCTTGAACGTTTGACGGGGTGTCATCGATGAAGAGGGTTGCTTTTGGGCTCAGACCAAATTGGCGCTCAACCTCTTGGTAGGCTATCAAATCGGGCTTTCTGTGTCCCAAAAGGTGGCTGTATATGATCTGCCTGAAGGCCCCTTGGAAGGCCTTGCCGTTCTTGTGAAGGATTTGCTTTTCGAAATGTGCGGCATGCAGGGCATTTGTGTTGCTGAACAGGATGAGGTCGAATTGATTAGCGAGCTGGTTGAGTAAGGGGAGGAGGTTCGGTCGTAACCCGATGAGTACGGAATTCCAAGCCTTGGTCACCTCATCGACCGTGGTGTTCGCGTGGCACAGGCTCTTGAGGGTTAAAATGAACTCCTTTTGGGTGACTCTGCCACATTCTAGGTCGTCCATTAGGTTGGACTGCGCACCATGGGAATAAAGGGAGTCGAAATGGTTTAGCCCCAGTTTGGAAAATGCGTTTGTCGTGGCTTGGTGGTTGATTTTGTAGAGAACTCCTCCGAAGTCTAGAACGACGTGTCGAATTGATGCCCAATCGATGGGCAGTGGCTTCGACTGCATGGAGGTTGGACTCAGAGATTGAGAACCCATGCCTGGGCAAACCCATGGCGCTGGGCAATGGCGCGTCGGAACAGGGCCGCATCTCTCCCGTGTTCGAAGCAGCCCGCTGAAACGCGTTGGACACCATTTGGCCCAGGCAGGATTGCCGAGGAATAGCCGAGTGCTTCAAATCGCCTAGCAAGAGCTGCAGCCCGGCGGGATTCTGCAAAAGCACCGGCAATAACGTGGTGTCCGCAACCGCTCGCAGTAGACCTTGGAATAGGGACAGGCATCAGTTCCTCCTCAATACGTGGGACTATCAGCGCCGGTGCTCCTGCTTGAATGAAGGGAAGGGCATCGCCGAGGTCAAGGTCAGGGAAGCGAATGTCCTCACCGTCTATTCTCGGTGCAAATGCGGTTTCTAGGGGTTCTGACGACAACCCCAAGAAGTCAAAACCGGTGGTGTTCTGTTGGTTCCACAACAAGGCACCGGTGATCATAATGGGCAGTGCGAGTGCAGCAGCGACTTTCAGCAGCTGCTTCGGGAATTGCGCTTGGATTTGCGCTACACCGTTCCCTTCGGTTTCCAGGGGTTGTGTCGAGGCTTGGGTGGCCGCTTCCTCCTGAACCGGCTGCTTGATTTGGTTGTCCGCCCATGCAATGCGACTCAGCCCTGGTGCAGCATAACGTTCACTGAGTCGAGGCTCAGCAACAAACCCCAAGGCTCCACTGTCCGTGAGATAGAGCCTTCCAAGTCCCTGAAGCGCAACGTGGCGGCCCTCCTTTAGGCTGGAATGAAGGGCTTCTGTTTCGTTTTCGAGCCATTGGGCAGCAGCTTCATTGGAACAGCCTGTTGCACGGCGGATCTCCTGTTCCAAAAGGCCATCGCGGACCGTGAGCTTTGGATTGAACAGCACGTCTCGCCCCGGGGGAATCCATTCGCCCTTGTCTTGGTCGAAATGCGCCGCAACCGGTCGCGCCACAAACCCACCCAACCCCGGTATGACGAGGCAATCGTGGTCGTGGAGCAGCAGCGGCAGCGCGTTGAGCAGGAAACTGGGTTGTGGAGCGGCGTTCATCCGGTGCGCAAAATAACGTGAATTCGGAGCCGTGAAAATTGAATCAACCGAATCGGGGGTTGGGTCATCGCGCTTGGTACCATTTCTGGACCCGAACAAGGTCTTCTGCGGTGTCCACCGACCCCGGTCCATCTGCGCCTTTCACGTCAACGACCTGAATGTGGATGCCGGCTTCTAACCAGCGCAGCTGTTCGAGGTTTTCTTTCTGTTCGAGCCGTCCGACGGGCAGTGACGCACAACGGCTAAGCCATCTAGGCGCAAAGCCATAGAGTCCGAGATGGATGTGGTGGCCCCCCTTGATTGGCGCAGGAGATCTTGAAAATCGCAGGGCTTTTCCCGTGGCGTCGCATTCCACTTTAACGCGCTCCGGCATTTCTGACTCTCCTGGTTCGGCGGGCCTTCGTGCGGTGACAACTTGGGTTTCTTGATGTTGCAGGCGATGGCAAACTGCAGCAATGTGCGCTGGGTCTGGAAATGGCTCGTCACCTTGGAGGTTGAGCACCGGGCCTTCTTTTTGGCCAAGGGTGGACCAAGCTGCATGGCAACGGTCGGTTCCCGAGGGGTGTTCACCCGTGATTATGGCCTGACCGCCTTCGGCTTCTATCGCTTGGGCAATGTCTGCATGGTCTGTGGCCACGAATGCTTCGCTGATGTCAGGATGCTCGTGGGCTGCGCGCCAAGTGTGGACCACCATTGGCAGCCCTCCGATGTCTGCAAGCGGTTTTCCAGGGAGGCGGCTTGCGCCCATGCGGGCAGGGATGATGGCGGTGATGTTCACGGCGTGAAGGTGTACCTAACCAGCCACAGTCGGTTGGCCTCAGCGGCCAGGGGACGCAATGCGTAGTTGAGGTTTGCTGCGTTCCGGACGATGAGCTCAACGTGGTGACGGTCGTCGAACTTGCGGCCCACCTGCAGATCGTGGAGCCATTGCGCATCGTCGCGCTGATCCAACCAGTCGATGAGGCCATATTGAAGCAGTCCGAGTTCTTCAATTTCAAGAAACGCGTTGTCGATGTTTTGGATGGTGGTGTTTCGCGCTGCGTTCCAACCAAAGGTCCACCCGCTCTCGTGTTGAAGGCTTAGGTTGGCTCTGAAGGTATTGCAAATCCTGTATTTCAGAACGTTTCCTGTGGTGTCTGAACTGGTTGATGTGTAACTGACTCCACCCGGGATGGTGGGGAATTCTGCATAAACCGAATCTGGTGTAAGGCTGACGGGATCAATTAAGGTCTGTCCGATTAGCCACTGGACATCCCATTTTCCCAAGGACCCTTCGCCCATGGTGCTCCATTCGAGGCCGTTGACG
>PBIE01000056.1 GCA_002720375.1 Crocinitomicaceae bacterium
AACGCCCAAGGGCGAGAGTGATCCC
The DNA here is from genome assembly GCA_002720375.1 of Crocinitomicaceae bacterium. Taxonomy (GTDB): domain Bacteria; phylum Bacteroidota; class Bacteroidia; order Flavobacteriales_D; family Sanyastnellaceae; genus UBA8752. Next base: position 26 of record PBIE01000056.1, read on the forward strand.
AGTCCTGAGGAGAAGTTGCTCCGTGCCATTTTTGGCGATAAGGCCGGCGATGTGAAAGACGCTTCTTTGAAGCTCGGTCCGAGTGCAAAAGGTGTCGTCATCGACAAGATGCTGTTCTCCCGCATGGTTAAGGACCGCAAGTCCAAGGCTGCTGACAAAGCCATCCTCGAAACCATCGATGGTGAATTTGACAAGGAGGCAGTGGTGCTGCGAAAGTCTCTGGTGGAGAAGCTGATGAAAATCGTCGGCGGCAAGACATCACAGGGCGTGCAGAACTACTACAAAGAGATGCAGATCAAGAAGGGTGTGAAGTTCACTCAACGCGCCCTACAGACCTTGGACTTCAGTATCGTCAACACAGACGGATGGACCCGCGATGAGGGAAACAATGCCTTGGTTAAGCGTGTGGTTCACAACTATAATCTCAAGTACAACGACCTGCTCGGCACCTTCAAGCGGAAGAAATTCCAAGTGACGGTTGGAGATGAACTTCCCGCGGGAATCGTCAAATTGGCCAAGGTCTTCGTCGCCAACAAGCGCAAGCTTAAGGTGGGCGACAAGATGGCGGGTCGCCACGGAAACAAGGGGATCGTGGCGCGAATTGTCCGTCAAGAGGACATGCCGTTCCTCGAGGACGGCACGCCAGTGGACATCGTACTCAATCCGCTGGGCGTGCCTTCGCGGATGAATCTCGGCCAGATTTACGAGACGGTTCTCGGATGGGCCGGCGAGAAGTTGGGAATGAAGTTCGCCACACCGATTTTCGATGGTGCCAGCCTTGAAGACATTTCAGGTTACACAGAGAAGGCCAACGTTCCGAGCTTCGGAGTGACACACCTCTATGACGGAGAAACCGGTGAACGTTTTGACCAACCTGCCACTGTAGGTGTGATTTACATGATCAAGCTCAGTCACATGGTGGACGACAAGATGCACGCCCGTTCTATCGGTCCGTACAGCCTCATTACCCAGCAGCCTTTGGGTGGTAAGGCACAGTTCGGAGGACAGCGTTTTGGAGAGATGGAAGTTTGGGCCCTAGAGGCATTCGGTGCCTCGCACATTCTCCAGGAAATCCTCACGGTAAAGTCAGACGATGTCATTGGCCGAGCCAAGACATACGAGGCCATCGTCAAGGGCGATCCAATGCCGACCCCCGGCATACCGGAGTCCTTCAATGTTCTTATGCATGAATTGCGCGGATTGGGATTGACCGTGGCCCTCGAGGCCTGAGTCACTCCTGCTTCTAATTTTTGATCCTCACAAAGAGATGACCAACAACAAGACCCCGAAGCTCTCCAGTGACTTCAACAAAATCCGCATTAGCATGGCTTCGCCTGAGGAAATCCTCGAGCAAAGCCACGGCGAAGTGCTAAAGCCCGAAACCATCAACTACCGGACCTACAAGCCGGAGCGCGATGGCCTTTTCTGCGAGCGCATTTTCGGTCCTGTGAAGGACTACGAGTGCCATTGTGGCAAATACAAGCGGATTCGTTACAAGGGAATCGTATGCGACCGATGTGGCGTGGAAGTGACCGAAAAGAAGGTCCGCCGTGAGCGCATGGGACACATTCAACTTGTCATTCCCGTGGCGCACATCTGGTATTTCAGGAGTTTACCCAACAAGATTGGATACCTGCTCGGATTGCCGACCAAAAAGCTCGACCAAATCATCTATTACGAAAGGTATGTGGTGATACAGCCGGGTGTGGCGACCAAGACGGATGGAGAGGCACTGGATGTCAATGAGTTCCTAACGGAGGAGGAGTACCTCGACATTCTCGATACCCTTCCGAAGGACAATCAGTACTTGGATGAGAAGGACCCCAACAAGTTTGTGGCTAAAATGGGCGCTGAGGCGCTGCACGATATGCTGGCAAATCTCGATTTGGACACGCTGAGCTTCGATTTGCGCCACGCGGCCAACACGGAGACCAGCCAACAGAGAAAGAATGAGGCCCTCAAACGCCTGCAAGTGGTTGAGGCCCTGCGGGACGCCAACCATCGCGTCGACAACAAGCCGGAATGGATGATCGTAAAGGTCGTCCCCGTGATACCGCCGGAGTTGCGTCCACTGGTTCCGCTCGATGGTGGCCGTTTTGCAACATCCGACTTGAACGATTTGTACCGTCGCGTAATTATTCGGAACAACCGTTTGAAGCGGTTGATCGAAATCAAGGCGCCGGACGTGATCCTTCGGAATGAGAAGCGAATGTTGCAAGAGGCCGTGGACAGCCTCTTTGACAACAGCCGAAAGTCATCTGCGGTAAAAACGGAGAGCAATCGACCACTGAAGTCCCTTTCAGACAGTTTGAAGGGCAAGCAGGGGCGTTTCCGTCAGAACCTGCTCGGAAAGCGTGTGGACTACTCTGCACGTTCTGTGATTGTCGTCGGACCGGAGCTCAAGCTCCACGAGTGTGGCATGCCAAAGAACATGGCCGCTGAGCTTTATAAGCCGTTTATCATTAGGAAGATGATTGAGCGCGGGGTGGTGAAGACGGTGAAGTCTGCAAAGAAGATTGTGGACGCCAAGGAACCCGTGGTGTGGGACATTTTGGAGAACGTAATGAAGTCGCACCCGGTGCTGCTTAACCGTGCTCCAACCCTTCACCGCTTGGGCATTCAGGCGTTCCAGCCGAAGATGATTGAGGGTAAAGCACTTCAGCTACATCCTCTCGCGTGTACGGCTTTCAACGCCGACTTCGACGGGGACCAGATGGCTGTTCACCTTCCGCTTGGGCCCGCCGCTATTTTGGAGGCGCAGCTCTTGATGTTGGCCAGCCACAACATCCTCAATCCGGCCAATGGAGCACCAATTACCGTTCCTTCACAGGACATGGTCCTGGGTCTGTACTACATCACCAAGGAGCGCAAGTCGACAAAGGAAGAGTCTGTGAATGGAGAGGGCATGACGTTCTACTCTCCGGAGGAGGTCATCATCGCCTACAATGAGGGCCGCGCAGCGTTGCACGCGGGCATCAAGGTCCGCTGGGAAGACCACGAGGGCAATGCCCAGTTGGTGGAGACCACAGTGGGGCGGGTGCTCTTCAATGAGGTTGTTCCAAACGAGGCAGGCTACGTGAACGAGCTCCTCACCAAGAAGAGCTTGAGGGGCATCATCTCCGACGTTCTGTTGGCTGTGGGTGTTCCACGGACGGTTCAATTTCTCGACGACATCAAGAAGCTCGGCTTCACCATGGCGTACAAGGGAGGATTGAGCTTCAACCTCAACGACATCATCATTCCCGCGGAGAAGGTGAAATTGGTGGACTCGGCCAATAACCAGGTCAGCGAAGTGATGGACAACTACAACATGGGTCTCATCACCAACAACGAGCGGTACAACCAGATCATCGACATTTGGACCAACACCAACTCGAGGTTGACCAACATCCTGATGGAGCGTTTGGAGACTGACAAGCAGGGCTTCAACTCGATTTACATGATGATGCACTCCGGAGCCCGTGGCTCCAAGGAGCAGATTCGCCAGCTGAGTGGCATGCGGGGCCTGATGGCCAAGCCACAGAAGTCAAGTGCAGCTGGTGGTCAGGACATTATTGAGAACCCGATTCTGTCCAACTTCAAGGAAGGCCTGTCCATTCTTGAGTACTTCATTTCTACGCACGGTGCGCGGAAGGGTTTGGCGGACACGGCCTTGAAGACGGCTGACGCTGGATACTTGACCCGCCGTCTTGTGGACGTTGCCCAAGACGTGATCATCACAGAGTACGATTGCGGTACCATCCGCGGTTTGACGGCAACTGCTTTGCGGAAGAACGAGGAAATCGTTGAGTCCCTTGCCGACCGAATCATCGGGCGGACGTCTGTGCTCGATGTGCATCATCCCGAATCCGGTGAGCTCATCGTGGCCGGCGGAGAGGAATTCACTGAGGCCATTGCCGCCATCATTGAGGAGGCAGGCATCGACGAGGTGGAGATGCGCTCCGTGCTCACCTGCGAGAGCAGGAAAGGTGTGTGTGCCAAGTGCTACGGCCGTGCGCTGAGCACCAACCGCCTTGTCCAAGAAGGTGAGGCTGTCGGTGTGATTGCCGCCCAGTCCATTGGTGAGCCTGGAACCCAGCTTACTTTGCGTACGTTCCACGTGGGTGGTACGGCCTCGAAGATTTCCGACGAGAACCAAATCACCGCCCGTCAAGACGGTGTGGTCGAGCTCGAGGATCTGCGCACTGTACAGCGGACCACAGCCGATGGAGAAGTGGAGACCGTGGTGGTGTCTCGCTCCACAGAGTTCAAGGTTATTGATCGGGAGATTGGAATCACGTTAAGCTCTACGAACCTCCCTTATGGAGGTGTTCTTCATGTGAAGACCGGCAAGAAGATCAAGAAAGGCGATCTCATTTGTACATGGGACCCCTACAACAATGCCATCATTTCCGAGGAAGAGGGAACGGTTGTCTTCGACATGGTCGAGGAGGGCGTGACGTACCGTGAGGAGTTGGACGAGCAGACCGGTTTCCGTGAGATTGTCATCACCGAGACAAAAGACAAGAAGAAGAACCCAGCTGTTCACGTTGTGGGTGCGAAGGATGAGGTACTCAAGGTTTACTCTCTTCCTGTCGGTGCTCACGTGAGCGTACAGGAGGGCGACAAGGTGGGAACCGGCCACATTCTAGCAAAAATTCCACGTGTTGCAGGTAAGTCTGGAGACATCACGGGAGGTTTGCCGCGTGTGACCGAGCTCTTCGAAGCCAGAAACCCATCGAACCCAGCTGTGGTCTCCGAGGTGGACGGCATAGTGTCCTACGGAAAAATCAAGCGGGGCAACCGCGAGATTATCGTGGAGAGCCGCACCGGTGAGAAGCGAAAGTACCTCGTGCCTTTGGCCAAACATATTCTGGTGCAGGAGAATGACTTCGTGAAGGCCGGCATGCCGATGTCTGACGGAGCGACAACACCAGCCGATATTCTCGCTATTCAGGGACCGACTGCAGTGCAGGAGTATCTGGTCAACGAGATTCAAGAGGTGTATCGACTGCAGGGTGTGAAGATTAACGATAAGCACTTTGAAGTCATCGTTCGACAAATGATGAAAAAAGTGGTAATCGAGGACCCAGGCGATACGCGTTTCCTAGAAAAGCAATTCGTTGAAAAGTCTGATTTCAGGGATGAAAACGACCGGATGTTTGGTATGGTGGTTATCACTGATGCAGGAGACAGCACCGAGTTAAGAGAGGGCCAAATGGTCTCTGCTCGCCAGCTCCGGGATGAGAATGGCGCCATTCGTCGCAATGATGGCAAGCTGGCAGAAGGCCGAGAGGCCCTTCCTGCCACAGCGCGTCCCCTATTGCAGGGCATCACGAGGGCGTCATTGCAGACCAAGTCCTTCATCTCCGCGGCCTCTTTCCAAGAGACGACCAAGGTGTTGAACGAGGCAGCTGTGAGTGCGAAGGAGGATTACCTCGGAGGCTTGAAAGAGAACGTCATTGTTGGACATTTGATTCCCGCTGGAACGGGAGTGAGAAAGTGGCACAACATGGTGGTCGGATCTCAGGAAGAATTTGATAACCTCGTTGAGGTTAATACCGAAGCCCAAGAGACAGATTTGATGGACTGATTAGTCCGTTAAAACGGAAATGCAAAAGGCGGCCGCAGTGCCGCCTTTTGCGATTCTAAATCCAACATCCATCGTCGGATTTTGGATTTCAATTCAGCAGTGCGGCGTCCGCCAAATCGGGGCCCGATGTCGGAGCAGGGCCCGTGTAGCCGAACAAACGGCCCTTTTTGATGATTTGGTCGACAGGTCTGGGCACCATGTCCTCCCAACCTTCCCGGCCTTCCCGAATCATGCGAAGGACCTCCACACTGAAAATGTCCAGCAGCGATAGGTCATCGAGTTGGATATCTGAAATCCGCTTGTTGAACATCAAGTAGTCATAGAGCGGCTTGATGCGGGGGTGAATAGGTGCGTTGTCTGTTCTGATGAGCACGTCGTTTTCATTGTCCTGCCAAGGGTATGCATACACCTTGAGATCGCGGCTGAACATCACGCCGAATGCCTCGAGAATGCCGCCGTTCAAGTCGCGGTAGTAACGCTCGTTAAAGAGGTCCATCATGGCATTTCCTCCCATGATGACCCCCATCCGTTTGCGCGTGTAGCGAGAAAAGTATTCGATGAGCTTGTAGTATTCCTGATAATTGGAAATGAGCACGGTGTGCCCCAGGGAGCAGAGTATGTCTGCCCGATCGAGGAAGTCTTTTTCATCGATATCACCCTCTGATTTGAGGTTGTTCAGTGTGATTTCGAAGAGCAGTTGGATTTGGTCCTGCTCCACACGTTTTTCTTGGCTAAACATGGACAGTCCACGTTGCATCATGTCGAGGTTGACAAGTGTCACGGGCCTGAAACTTCCTCGAATCGCGAGGATGTTTTTCTTGTAAAGGACATCGGCAGCCTGCATGTTGCGGCCGTCAGGGGAAAAGATGACGGCATCCGTCATGCCGTGCTTGACAAGCTGGAGCGACAAAAGACGGTTGTCGACATCACCAAAGTCAGGACCGTTCATTTGAATGGTGTCGATCTCAATTTGATCCTTGTCCAGCTCATCGTACAGGCTCAACAAGAGGTCGTTTGGGTGCTTGTACAGGAAATGACAGCCATAGATGAGATTCACACCCAGAATACCGATACTGGCGTGTTGTAATAGCGCGTCAGGTTCGTGGAATCGGGCATGGAAAATGATCGTATTTGCCGGCTTATTCGGAGCCGTCTGGAATCGCATGCCAAACCAACCATGTCCCTCTATTGTCTTGTGGTAGTTGATGGTCGCCACCGTGTTGGCGAAGGCGAAATACCTCTTGGAGGGATGCTTCTCTCGGGCCAGTCGCTCTTCGCACAGCTGGTACTCGTGGTCCAGCATCTTTTTTACTCTCGCTTCGCAGACATAGCGCCCTGACTCTTCGATACCGTAAATGGCGTCACTGAAGTCTTTATCGTAGGCGCTGATGGTCTTTGCGATGGTGCCGCTGGCCCCGCCTGCGCGGAAGAAGTGGCGCACCACCTCCTGTCCAGCCCCGATTTCGGCGAAGGTTCCGTACAGGTCGTGATTCATGTTGACCCGCAATGCCTTTTGCTTGGCCGAAAGGACGACGCGACTGCTTTCCACGTGATCAGTAATGAAGGTGTGATTATAAAGGTACTGCGATGCGGGCGTAACCCGGAAGAGGTGGCCATTAACTTTGCCAATTATGGGCGTTCACCTCACCTTTCTCGGTACTGGAACCTCACAAGGGGTTCCGGTCATTGCCTGCGAATGCGAGGTGTGTGCCTCTAATGATATCCGGGATAAACGGCTTCGTTCGAGTGTCCTTTTTGAGGTGGATGGGGACCATGCTGCTGAGGGACCTAAGGCATTTGTCGTGGATACAGGGCCGGATTTTCGCCAGCAAATGCTCCGGGCGCACGTTCAGTCTCTTGATGCGGTTTTGTTTACCCATGAGCACAAGGACCATGTGGCTGGGCTCGATGATGTTCGGGCCTTCAACTTCAGACAGAAGCGGGACATGGATGTCTATGCTGCCCCGCAAGTTCAAGAGGCACTTAAAAGAGAATTTCATTACGTTTTCGCTGAAGCCCCTTACCCGGGGGTTCCCCGAGTTTGCCTACAAAATTTGGATGGCGCTCCGCTGAGCATCAGTGGTGTTGAGGTGGTGCCGCTTCCGGTGCTCCATTTTCGACTTCCTGTTCTGGGCTTTCGGATTGGCCCAATCGCGTACATCACGGACGCCAATGCGTTTGCTCCGGAAACTTGGGAGAGATTGGAAGGGGTGGAGATTCTGATTCTCAATGCCCTTCGAAAGGAAAAGCACATCAGCCATTTCAACCTAGAAGAGGCAATAGAGGTGATTGACCGCATCAAGCCGGATCAGGCCTATTTGACCCACATCTCACACCTCTTGGGGCGGCACCGGGATGTGTCGCTTGAATTACCAGAAGGCGTGCGCCTCGCGGAAGATGGACTTCGACTTTCAGCGGGATGACGAAACTGCTCCACATCTTGTTCGTGGGTCCCATTGGCCGTCTTTCATATGGAGTGCTGTACATCATAGCGGACGGACTCGCCGCCCTGTTGTGGTTGAGTGGATATCGAAAGAAGGTGGTCCTTGGCAATCTCGAAAGGGCGTTCCCGGAAATGTCTTCTGCGGAGCGAATCCGCATTGCAAGGGGCTTTTACACCCACCTTGCTGAGGTCGTCGTCGAGTCGGTCAAGCTGTTCAGGGTCGACAGGATAGAGTTGGCTAAACGGTTTCACCATGTGAATCCCGAGGTGCTGGCGCCATACGCGGACAAGCCGCCGGGGGTGCTGCTTTCTTGTGGTCACTATGGGAACTGGGAACGGTATGCCGTTACTGCTGGAGACGCCCTTCCACTGCCTTTGATGGGAGTTTACAAGCCCCTTTCAAATGCATTTTACGACGATCTGATTTACCGCACCCGAAGTCAATTTGGCACTGAGCTCGTGGCCATGAAGCAGGTGTCCAACTGGATGATGGAGGAAAAGAACCGTGCCAAGGCGGTGACCTTGGCAGTAGATCAGCGTCCGCTCGACCCGAAAAAGGCCTGGTGGATGGAATGGATGGGTCAGGAGACGGCCATGCATTTTGGGCTTGAGGCTTTCGCGAGAAAGTTCGACATGCCCGTCGTCTTCTTTGGTTTGCGAAAGGCAAAAGGGAAGCCTAGAGGCCACTGGGAGGTGCACTATGAACTGATCACTGAGCATCCCAATGAGTGGCCAAAGGGGGCACTGCTCAGGGCGGCCTACGACCGATTGGAGACCCAAATCAGAACAGCGCCCGCCCATTGGCTATGGTCTCACACCCGATGGAAACACGTCCGCCCAGAGGGCATCTCCTTGCACCATGTGGAAGTACCAGAAGGCGATACGGACCCGGCCATTCAATCCGCAACCGAATGAACCCATCGAGCAACCCTGAAGCACCGCTTGCCGAGCGCATGCGGCCGAGAACGCTAGAGGACTATGTGGGCCAAGACCACCTTGTCGGATCAGACGCCACACTGCGCCGTGCAATGTCAGCGGGTCAATTGCCATCCATGATTCTCTGGGGTCCGCCCGGCGTCGGCAAAACGACTTTGGCTCGTCTCATGGCGGAGGCCAGCGGCCGTCCTTTTCACCAGTTGAGTGCCATCCGCAGCGGGGTCAAGGAGGTTCGTTTGGTCATCGACAGTGCAGAGCGTCAAGGCATGTTCAGCACCCGGGCGGTGCTTTTCATCGACGAGATTCACCGGTTTTCCAAAGCGCAACAGGACAGCTTGCTTGGCGCGGTCGAACGCGGATCGGTTACCCTGATTGGGGCCACCACCGAGAACCCCAGTTTTGAGGTTATTCCTGCTCTCTTGTCCCGAAGTCAGGTCTACGTTTTGGAGTCATTTGGACGCAGTCATTTGGAGACTTTGGTTCGACGTGCACTAGAAAAAGACAGCTGGCTTAAATCCCTCGGGGTGGAGATTGCAGAATGGGACGCATTGCTCCGCGCCAGTGGGGGGGATGGGCGTCGCCTGCTCAATGTGCTGGAGCTTGTTGTAGCAGGTGCCGCAGCAGAGCAGGGCGAAGGAGAGCAAAGTATACAGGTCGACGACAACCTCGTCGCTAGGTTCATTCAAGCAAACTTGTCCCGGTATGACAAAACTGGTGACACCCATTATGACATCGCATCCGCACTGATTAAGTCCATTAGAAGCAGCGATCCAGATGGGGCAGTGTATTGGCTTGCGCGCATGGTGGAAGGAGGTGAGGACCCAAAGTTCATCGCCCGTCGTCTGCTCATATCAGCCAGCGAGGACATAGGCCATGCAAATCCGACAGCATTGGTGTTAGCCAATGCCACTTTTGATGCTGTGGAGCGTCTAGGCTATCCGGAATGTCGGATACCCCTAGCCCAATGCGCGACATATCTCGCCGCGAGTCCGAAGTCAAATAGCGCATATGTCGCCATTGGGGCTGCCCAAAAGTCCGTCCGAGATCTGGGTGACTTGCCCGTGCCCATGCACCTTCGAAATGCCCCCTCTGCACTCATGAAAGACCTGGGGCACGGCAGTGGATATCAATACGATCATGATCACGGGGGGTTCAGTGGCCAGGAGTGTCTCCCAGAAGGCTTGGTTGGGCAGCGTTTCTTCAAGCCGGGCAGCGCGTCGAGAGAGCAGGCTATGGCCGATTACCTCCGAAGCTTGTGGGGGGACAGAAAGGCTTGAGCCAACCAATTTTGCGGCTGCACCGAAACCTTCTTACACAGCCTGCGTATCTTTGCCGCCCGTCTTGGAGACCGGACGAAAAGCCGATATAGCTCAGCTGGTAGAGCAACGCATTCGTAATGCGTAGGTCAGCGGTTCGAGTCCGCTTATCGGCTCTGAAAAGCCCTTCGAAAGAGGGTTTTTTCTTGTTACATCCCACAAGGCCTAATCAGTAGGCCTTCCGCTTGTTTTTGCGTTTGAAGAGATTGCCCACGTTGTTGGCAGCTCGACGCGTCCACGGAATGGGCCTTCCTGATCGAAACAGCCCCTTGTACCAACTGTCTGGCCCACCACCGCGGCGCATTCGCTTGGCCGCGCGGCGCTGCGCCCGCCACCGTTTTTGGGTGGACTTGTCCTGCATTTTCCAGTGGGCCTTCCGGCCCTCTCGGAAAGCAGATTCCTGTTGCTTCTCCCGTTCGCGTTTCATTTTCAATTGCGCCTTCCGCTGACGGGCTGGGTCCTGTATGCGACCGCGTTGGGCCTCTGCTGCAAGACCGGACCACAGGAAGACCACAAAAGGCAACCAAGAAAGGATGCGGCGCATTGTCATAATTCAAGTAACGTCATTCCACGACAAACCGTGCCCATGAGGTGGGATGCGCGTCTGAAACCCCTTGAAGCAAGAGCAAATGGCTTCCCGTTGACAAGCCGGCCACATCCAATGTGATGGTGGACAAGACCTCCTTACCGCGCTCCACAGTTCCCTCTCCAATCTGGCGTCCTGCAGCATCGGTTACCGTCCAATGAAGTGGCGTGCTCGGTGCCGAGAGGAGAAGGGGCTCTTCAAATACCACTTTCAATTGCGATGTGGCGCTGGGAACAGGGTTGGGATAGATCAGGAGTTCTGGGGCTCCATCAATGGAATGGGGTTGTCGTCCACCCAACGCGAGGTGCGCTGTCCACAAGTCGGGTATGCCGAAGCCCAGTGATGTGTCTGGGCTGACCCACTGGGATGCGGATTCGAGCAAGGCCTTGCGAATGGCCCAAGCGGGTTTCTCCGGGTGGGCGCTCCACAGGCTGGCGGCAGCCCCGCAGAGTATGGGAGAGGAAAAGGAGGTGCCGTTGCCTGTCCGGATGCTGCCGTCTGGATGCACATAGGCAGCCTCTCGTCCAGCAGCGCACAGGTCGGGTTTCACTCGTCCATCTGCTGAAGGCCCGTAACTACTGAAAGAAGCATGTTGGCCGAACAGGTCCACGGCACCCACAGCGATTACACTGTCGCCGTCTGCGGGTGCAGTGATTTTCTCCCAAGGACTGCTCCCACTGTTGCCAGCAGAATTAAGGACAAGCATGCCCTTCGTTGCCGCGATATCCGAAGCCATGGTGATGCGAAATGTGTTACCGTCCAATTCGCTAGGGTCGTGGTCAGAATCGGGGTTGTCGAAGAGGGAATAGCCCAAAGAGGTGTTCAGAACATCGCACCCCATGCTGTCCGCCCTTTCTGCCGCAGCGACCCAGTGAAATTCCTCCACCAGGTGTTCCCAGTGCACGTCTTCTGTTCGGAACAAGACATAAGCGGCATCGGGCGCGGTACCCAAGAAATGCTGATCTCCGGGCGTATCCAGAAACCCGACCATCGTGGACAGTACCATTGCACCGTGCCCGTGCTCTGAGTAAATCCACGGTGAGGCGGCGCCACCCGCTGGAAAGTTGCCGCCAACGGTGATGCGCCCATCGGCAATGGCCCTCGAGAAGGCGGGGTTGGTGTCGACCCGGTCGAATCCGCTGTCGAGAACGCCAACCAATATTCCCGAGCCGCGGTGCCCGATGCCGTGAAGAAGGTCGAGACGCAGTTGTTGCACTTGGTCCCAAGCCATACCGTACAATTTTGGTCCGCTTTGGTGTTCTTGCTGAACGCGCCAGCTCATCATAGGGGGTAAGTCCAAAGGTGTTTCTGTTTTGTGCCATTGGCAGGACCGTGTTTCCACGACGCCCTCCAGTTCAGCGATATCCACCAACAGGGATGCTGCAGCGGCAGAGTCAACCAATGCAGTATCAATTTGGATTACAATCCCATTGAACCAGCGGCTTCGGTGCAGGAGTTGAATGGGTCGGCCTGCCTCCGACTCACCGAGCGCAAGGACGCTGGCAATCCGTGGTTGCGGGACCGGCAAATCGAGAGAGTCCAGTGGAATCCCGTGGCGCGTCCTGCGGTCCAACGCCCGCGAGCTGAGCATTTGAAGGCCAGCCTCTGGCGCATTTAACTCAACACCGCAATCGGTTTTGTCAGCAAAGCCCACCCAGTAGTGGTCTGGGGCGATTTGTGCTGTTGTCCATGCACAAGCGCAAAGGCTGACGACCAGGCAGAGGGTAACGCGGGGGGAGGGCAGTCGCATCGCAGTTGTTTAGTAATCGGTTGATTGGAGTCTGCCCAAAGACCAACGTTCGGTTCGGATGACGTCGCCATCCTCGTTAAAATAACGCCAAGTTCCATCCTTTACTCCGGCAGTGTATTCACCCATTTCCATCATGGGCTGATTGCGCAGTTCTCGTCGCATCGCTTCTTGTCCACCGCCCGGTCGCCCTGCCGGGGAGCTCGCACCTCCATTGGCCGGCACCATGACCCACTCTCCCAGGTCATGCCATGCGGTAAAAGGACCATCGAGTCGACCGTGTGCATAGCGTCCTACCCATTCTTGACGGCCACTGGGGTATTGGGCAGAGAATTCCCCGTTTTGGGGTACTTCAGACGATGGCTGTCCACCCTCGTACTCAATAAAGGACCGAATTTTCCCATCCGGGTTGAAGGTGGTCCATGTTCCTGTGGGTTGGCCCTCGTGGTATTCCCCTTGACTCAAGGGTTTGCCCTCGTCCATGACCAAAGCTGGGCCATGGCGCTCACCATTGCGCCAGTGCTCCTCACTGAGCGGGAGCCCTTCGCGATTATAGGTCAGCCATTTACCGGTCTTTCCACCCATGAAATAGGTGCCCTCTTCCAGTAATTGTCCGCTTCGATGGAAGGTGCGTTGCATCCCGTTCAGGGTGTCTCGATTATAGTGTTCTTCCAGCCGAATCCGGCCCTGTTTGTCAAAGGCCTTCCAGAGTCCAGTCTTCCATTGGGTCCATTCGCCATCGAGAGAGACCGTTTCATAGTTGCCTTGGTGTGAGGTGCTTCCATCTTCTCTATACAGAATGGCCTTGACCAGATTGGTTTCCTCTTCGTGCTGAACCTCGCTCAGCACAGTTCCAGTCTGTCGGAAGAAGGTGAAATGACCAATTGGCCGGTTGTCCCGAAAGCTTCCGCTGTAGTAGAGCTTTCCGTTGGGGTAAACCCGAATCCATCGGCCTTGCTTTCGGCCTTGTTCGTCCGTGATGTTGAAGTCCGCGCCGGGTCGCCCGTCAGGCCATTGGGACATGTCTGGATCAGGCTGGGCAACAGCGGACCAAACAACCAGACAGAGGGCGAGAGGAAGAAAAATAATTCGGACGTTCATGGCAGGACTAAGTTGGGAACGATCTGCTGACGTTCGGCCGTATTCCCTCCCTTACTTTTGCAATCCGATTCACCCAAACCTCCATACATGATTCACCGCACCAAAGTCACCGTCGTCGGAGCCGGAAACGTAGGCGCTACTTGCGCCGATGTACTCGCAACCCGAGAAGTTTGCAACGAAGTTGTTTTGCTCGACATAAAGGACGGATTTGCCGAGGGCAAAGCCCTCGACATCTGGGAGACCAGCCCAGTAAATAGCTATGATACTCGCACGGTGGGAAGCACCAATGACTACAGCAAGACAGCGGGTTCGGATGTGGTGGTGATCACCAGTGGCCTGCCCCGAAAGCCAGGAATGAGCCGGGATGATTTGATTGCCACAAACGCCGGAATCGTCAAGAGTGTGACAGAGCAAATCCTGCCGCACAGTCCAGAGGCCATCATCGTTATTGTTTCCAATCCCTTGGACGTCATGACGTACCAAGCATGGAAGACCGCCGGATTGCCTGACCATCGCGTCGTCGGCATGGCTGGTGTCCTCGACACCGCCCGTTATCGCGCTTTCCTCGCCGAGGCCCTAGATGTAAGTCCAAAGGACATTCAGGCTGTACTCATGGGCGGCCATGGTGACACCATGGTTCCACTTCCACGGTACACCACCGTAGGGGGCATTCCCGTGACCGAGATGATCGACTCGGAAGCCCTTGACGCCATTGTTCAACGCACCAAGAAGGGTGGCGGTGAGATTGTGCAGCTTCTCGGCACCTCGGCTTGGTACGCTCCAGGCGCGGCTGCTGCTCAGATGGTCGAGGCCATCGTGAAAGACCAAAAGAGGATTTTCCCTTGTTGCGCGCGCTTGACTGGCCAGTACGGCCTGAGTGATTTGTACTTGGGTGTCCCAGTCAAGCTCGGCTCAAAAGGTGTCGAAGAGATCATCGAGCTTCAACTCAATGGGGACGAGATGGCCCTCCTCCACGAAAGCGCCAAAGCCGTGAAAGAGGTGGCCGAGGTGCTGGATGCCATGGCCGTCTGATTTGATTGGGTCTAGGTCCGCTCAATGGAGTCTGGCCACCACAACGCGGCGGGTGCTTCCTTTCCAGGGGGCGCCCGTCGCCGTTTCCAGCCCTTGTGGCTGGGCCAGATAGGTGCCTGAGGCGAGTTGTTCCGGAACCGTGGCCTTGCCATCGTGTACCTCCAGACGTACAATTTCTCGGCCCAGGAGATCGCGAAGAATCAATTGCTGGGCTGGAACAGTGAGTGTACCGCCGGGCGCTACTGGATTGGGTGAAGGTGTCCAAGTAAAAGGGGTATTGGGCTGCAGCGTCTCGAATGCATTGACAACGGCATTGCAACTGCGGACCGCATCGGTTCCTCCTGAACGCCATAAGGTGACCCCTCCACTCCGGGAGCCCAGCACAAGGTCTTGAGCACCGTCCCCATCGAGGTCTGTGAGCGCTGGAGCTGCAAATTCTCCTTCGTACAGTCCGTTCCATTGGTTTGACAATTCTTGCCAGATGTCTTCTGATGCAGCGATGGCATCTTGAGGCAATTCAAAAACTTGTAGATGGCCCAGCTCATTGCCCACGACCACGGCGGATCCAGTATCGGTTGTTAGGATGGCGGGGCATGAGAATCCGTTGATTCCTAGCATGTTGTCGACTTGAATGCCCCCGGCATTTGCATCGGAGAGGGCAAATGAGGCCAAGTTTGCTGAGCCGATGTTCTCGTAGAGATTTAGGTTGCCGTTTTTTTCGCCGACCAGGAGGTCGAGGTCGCCATCTCCATCGAGATCGTGAAGGCAGGGCGAAGCAAACTGCCCCACGTCAATGGCCTCTCCCGTATCATCAGTCATGGACGGGGCGGTGAGGTCGTATTCTGCAGGGCCTGGTCCGTCAGCCAGGTTGGTCCAGAGGTGGAGGTTGCCCAATTCGTCACCGAGAATCAACTCGTCGTCCCCATCGCCATCAAGGTCTCCGAAGGTGGCGACCACACTTTCCAAACCGAAGTCTGGAAGGCTTAACCAGTTGGTGTCCAGTTGTTCAAAGGCAGGAGCCATGGCTGATCCCACATTTCGATATCTGGCCAGAAGCGCAGGTGTGTTGCCAGGTCCGAGATAGCGCTCCTTGCAGGCCACAACCAAGTCCATCCTACCGTCCCCATCAAAATCAGTGAAAGCGGGATAGGCCCCTCGCCCCACGTCCACCATGCTCTCTTGCAGAAAGGCTATGCTCTGCAAATCCCAGAAGGGGGCATTGTCCGTCCCGGAGTTGCGATACCACCAAACCCCCCGTTTTCCATTGACCTCAAAAGTGACATTCGGGGCGAGAAGCAAGTCCCTTGTGCCGTCTTGATCCACATCGATGGGGTAGGCAGCAGGGAAACGCTCCAAGTCGAGGGCCACACCTCCCAAATCCGCGGGCCATGTTTCATTGGTGTTCACAGTGCTGTCCTGACCATCAACAGCATCGGTCATGTAACAGGCTGTCAAGTTGTTATAGGAGACGTCTCCCAAAAGCAAGTCCAAATGGCCATCGCCGTCCAATTCTAGCAAAGCAGTGGTGCCACCTGCATGTCTGGTCGCGCCCGGTTGATCACCGTCTTCGATTCGGGGGTCGTTGACGTTGAAGCCACAGGTGTGCGCCTCACCAATAAACAGGTTGTTGTCCTCAGACGCCTCGTCCAGCATGCCATAGCATCGATTGGTTACATCCCACACTAGGGTGTCTCCGCAACCCAAAGACCCATCTGTGGCTCCGCGGCCGGTGTATGCATAGAGCGTAGATGAGGTTTCCGTCCACGTCACCATATCCAGATCGCCATCGCCATCGAAGTCATCTAAAGCAGGAATGTCCGTGTTGAGGCAAATGAGGGGGAGGACCTGATCGCCAGCCCCGAAATCCCAGTTCCCAAACAGGTTGGATTCGGGATCATTGGGATACTCTATGAGCCCATCTGTCATGGCACCGAACCAGAGGCGGATTCCACTTTGACTGTTGTGGAATACATCGGGAACCCCATCGCAATTGGCATCTCTGACCAGGGCCCAGTTTCGAATCCCCTCTGGAAAAGCCGACCTCCAATCTGGACGGTACAGGTAGCCAAATGGATCATCTTCAGTGGCAGGCGCACATCCTTGAAAGGGCATGATTCGGTCTCCCTCTCGGTCAAACACGAAGAGGTCCTGCACACCATCTCCATCCAAATCGGCCCCAGAAAATTGCGGAGCGGTGAAACCACCAGTCCAGGGGTTTTCGAGGGGCATTCCGTTCACTCCGAAGACAGCCACCGTGTCCCATCTCCCAAAGTCAGGGAGAACTTGTGCGGTTGTGACCACAGGCGCCAAAAGAAGCCCAAGAACTAGGATGCGAAACGTTGCCGAAGTGAGGTTCATGGAAAGAGCAGGGTTCATCGATTTACCTGTTGGAAGGGGCACACGCACGATTGTGTTGATCTGACATAATAGCTGCTCATTCTCGATTGAGGGTGTTGTGCATTCGATTCAACTGTCTTCTGAAGAATAGCGTTGCATTAATTCCAGCGGATGCTTTCCACCATGCCGACGACAGGGATTACAAGGCCTTTATCTGTCTCCATCTCCTGGCCAAGGATGCGGGCCCCACCGCAAGTGAGCTGGCCCATGTCGTCTGACGTGATGGCAACGGTATTTCCGTTGAGGTCTTCGTACGTGCCTTCGAGGGATTTTTTGCTTTTGACGCCGACGAGAATGTGGGCGCGCACAAAACGATTGAGGGCCTCTGCATTTTCTTCTTCCATCAGATTTTTCCAATCTCGGTTTTCCTTAAAAGTGATGTCCCTCGGTACCAAGACAGCATGGCCTGATCCGTGGACTGTGCGCGCAAGCTTGGATGTACCTACGAGACGTTCAAAGTATTGGGTTTCCGGACCGGTGACGATGTATCGCCATGGGCTCACAGTGCTGTAGGGTTGGTTGAGTTCCTCAGCGGTGTAGGCTTTTCGGGAAGGTTTTTCCTTTACTTCTACATCTCGATGCGGCGCCTTTTTAACCGCTTCAGGAGCGGGGGCTGAGGTGTCTTGGGATGCGCGGTCATCAGCGCAGCCATTGGCCATCAAGACAAGGAGCGGAAGAAACAGCAGAGGGAGGGCTATGCGCATGACGGGATTCAATTTTCCGGCTGCAAATTAGCCGTGTATGGAATCGCATGAAATCAATTTGGCTTCAACTGTTGCAGCTTCGCCTCGCCTGACTATTGCGGCAGGGGTGTTCCTCATTTTTGGAGTGGTCTTTGGCGCGCTCGGGGCCCACGCCATGGAACGGGTTCTCGATCCGGATGGAGTGGACGCGTTCGTGACCGCGTCCCATTATCTCTTGTTTATGGGGGCAGCAATATTGGGCGCATTGTCAAGCGGTCAAAAGAGGGGATTGAGTTGGGTTGTCTGGGGCACTGTGCTCTTTTCTGGGAGCATTTTTGGACTGCTTTTCGGAAAGGTGGCCGGGTTGTCAGTATCTGTTCTTGGGCCAATCACGCCAGTGGGCGGTGCGCTCATGATTGCAGGGTGGACAATGTGGACTTGGTCTTTCTTTCGAAGTTCTCGTTGAAGAAATTCAGGTCGTTTTTGAAAAGACTCGGTAATTCCTCTCGCAAAGGGGAAACCAAGATGAGGTTGTGATGTTACCTTCGAATAGGCTCGCAATGATCAGCCGAAAACATGGTACATCAAGGAAATACGCCATTCCATCCGGATTTGGCAGCCAGCGGATTGAAAAAGGCAAGGCAAATCTGGTGGAATCTTGCTCCCGCTCAGCTCATCGAGCGGACCCTTCTCGCGGGAGAGGGAAGACTCACAAACACAGGCGCGCTCGCTATTGATACAGGCCGGTTCACCGGTCGAAGTCCAAAAGACAGATTCATTGTTCAGGACAGCATGACCGCTGATGAGGTCTGGTGGGGTGATATCAATCAGCCCATTTCTCCCGAAAACGCCGACAGAATTCATCAGGATTTGGTAGCCTATTTGGACGGCAAGGGCATTTATGCACGTGACGCATTTGTCGGCGCGCATCCAGATTGTCGACGGGCACTGCGTGTGTTGACCGAAAAGTCGTGGTCTAATCTCTTTGCCCACAACATGTTTTTGCGCCCCACCGCGGAAGAGTCCACACATTTTGTGCCTGAATGGCACATCCTGTGTGCACCTGGTTTCAAGGCGAATCCCGAAGTGCACGGAACGCGCCAAAGTAATTTTGCAGTTCTGGATTTTGACCACAAGCGCATCCTCATCGGAGGGACTGGGTACACTGGCGAAATCAAAAAGGGCATGTTTAGCGCGATGAACTTCCTGCTGCCTACGGAGTCAGATGTTCTTCCGATGCACTGTTCCGCCAATGAGGGAAAGGATGGAAAAACAGCCGTCTTTTTTGGCCTTTCCGGAACGGGCAAGACCACGCTATCCAGCGATTCATCTCGGCGATTGATTGGAGATGACGAACACGGATGGGCTTCGGACGGGATTTTCAATTTTGAAGGGGGCTGCTATGCCAAGACCATTGACCTTAACCCACAAAGTGAACCTGACATTCACGGGGCAATTCGTCACGGTGCCCTCCTCGAAAACATCGGTTTTGCTGCAGACGCGGTGACGCCGGATTATGGGGATTCTACCACCACGCAGAACACCCGGGTCAGCTATCCGCTGCACCACATCGCCGGGGCCAAGCCAAAAGGGCTTGGAGGCCATCCCGAACATGTGTTTTTCTTGACATGCGATGCGTTTGGCGTATTGCCTCCTTTGGCCCGCATGAATACTGCCACAGCCAAGTATCACTTCATCAGTGGCTACACAGCTAAAGTTGCTGGAACCGAGGATGGGGTCAATGAACCCACCACAGTGTTCAGTGCTTGCTTTGGTGCACCTTTCCTCCCCCTGCATCCGGGTCGGTATGCAGACATGCTCGGCGACCGTCTAGAAGCCCACGGAACGCAAGTGTGGTTGGTGAACACTGGCTGGACGGGAGGGCCGCATGGTGTTGGGCACCGGATGGCCCTGAGCGACACCCGGGCTTTACTGACGGCAGTTCTCAATGGAAGCATGCAGAATGTGGGGTACACACGGTGCGAGCGATTCGGTTGGGATGTGCCACTCGCTGCGCCCAATGTGGACTCGGCATTGCTGTCTCCCCGTTGTACATGGCAGGACAAAGAGGCATACGACGCCCAAGCTGAAGCTTTGGTGCAGAGATTCAATGCCAATTTCGCTCAATTCGAGGCGGGT